>DFLB01000048.1:89839-103260 GCA_002373995.1 Bacteroidales bacterium UBA3630
GGCTATGGTTACGGCTATGGTTATGGCGAAGAAAGCGACGCTACAAAAGACAAACAATGAAAGGAATAGTCCTTGCCGGCGGTTCGGGTACCCGCCTATACCCCATTACTAAAGGTGTCAGCAAACAATTGCTGCCCATCTATGACAAACCGATGGTCTACTACCCCATCAGCGTCTTGATGCTGGCGGGTATCCGGGACATCTTGATTATTTCCACCCCCTACGATCTGCCGGGCTTCCGTCGGCTATTGGGCGATGGAAGCGACTTCGGCGTGCGTTTCACGTATGCCGAACAGCCCTCTCCTGATGGCTTGGCACAGGCCTTTCTCATTGGTGAGCAGTTTATTGGCGACGACGATGTCTGCCTTGTCTTGGGCGACAATATCTTCCATGGCAACGGACTCGGCCGCATGTTGCGCCAAGCCGTCTATAACGTCGAGGTGGAGCGTAAAGCCACCGTCTTCGGCTATTGGGTGGCCGACCCCGAACGCTACGGTGTTGCCGAGTTCGATGCTGAAGGCCGTGTGCTGAGCATCGAAGAAAAGCCAACCCACCCCAAGAGCAACTATGCCGTCGTGGGCCTCTATTTCTATCCTAACCAGGTAGTCCAGGTGGCCAAAACCATCAAACCCAGCGCCCGTGGCGAACTGGAAATCACCTCTGTCAACCAGGTTTTCCTTGAGCAGGGTGCGCTCAACGTTCAGTTGATGGGCCGTGGTTTTGCCTGGCTTGATACCGGTACGCACGATTCCCTCGCTGAGGCATCGACCTTCATCGAAGTCATCGAAAAACGCCAAGGCCTGAAAGTGGCTTGTTTGGAAAGTATTGGTTATGAAAACGGTTGGCTCACTGCCGATGATATTCGCCGTGTCGCCAAGCCGATGGAGAAGAATCAGTATGGGCAGTACCTACTAAAAATGATATGAATATAATAAAAACAAAGATAGATGGCCTGGTCATTGTCGAACCCCGTGTGTTCGGTGACAATCGTGGTTACTTCTTCGAAAGCTTCAACTCACGCGATTTCGCCGCGCAAGTTGGTGAAACCATCTTTGTTCAAGATAATGAGTCGCGCTCTTGCTATGGTGTTGTACGTGGGTTGCATTTTCAGAACCCACCTTATTCTCAATCAAAATTAGTGCGAGTGGTAGAGGGTAGTGTGCTTGATGTTGCAGTTGATATTCGTCGTAGCAGCCCCACTTTTGGCCAGCATGTCGCCGTCCTGCTGACGGCTGACAACCACCGTCAGCTTTTCCTGCCACAGGGTATGGCTCATGGCTTTGCCGTCCTCAGTCCCTCGGCGGTCTTTCAGTACAAGTGCGACAATTTCTATTGTCCCGAATCTGAGGGAGCTATCGCCTGGAATGACCCCACACTGGCTATTGACTGGCAGCTGCCGCCGGCGGATGTCATCCTATCCGAAAAGGACAAGCATCATCCTTTCTTCAAAGATTTTATTTCTCCATTCGAATGAATATCTTAGTCACAGGTGCTAACGGTCAATTGGGCAGACACTTCCGCTTGCTGGCTCCGCAATCGGGGCACCGCTGGATATTCACCGACGTTGACGACCTCGATATTACCGACTCTGCTGCTGTACGTTCTTTTGTTTCTACCCATGCCGTTGCCTTGGTAGTCAATTGTGCCGCCTATACCAATGTCGATAAAGCCGAGAGTGACGAGTCCGAAGCTCTCCGTATCAATGCTGACGCTGTTGGCAATCTGGCCGACGTTATGGCATCGGTCGGTGGTACTTTGGTGCATTTCTCTACCGACTATGTTTTTGGCGGCAACCTCAACAACATTCCTTGCACCGAGCAACAGCTCCCCAACCCCACCGGAGCCTATGGCCGCACCAAACTGGCCGGTGAGCTCGCAGCCTCCCGTTGCCACAGCCTTATCTTCCGCACCTCGTGGCTCTATAGTGAATATGGCAAGAACTTTCTCCTCACCATGCTACGGCTCACAGCCGAACGTCTTGAACTGACGGTTGTCTTTGATCAGGTTGGGACGCCTACCTATGCCGGTGACCTCGCTTCGGCAGTCTTCCATATCGTCGAGAGTGGCGATTTCCTCGACCACCAGGGCATTTTCCATTTCTCTAACGAGGGCGTGTGCAGTTGGTTCGACTTTGCTCACGAAATTGCACGGCAGAGTGGCCACACCGCCTGTCGCATCCTTCCCTGTCACAGCGACGAGTACCCCTCGCCCGTTCGTCGTCCGGCCTACTCTGTTCTCGACAAAACGCTTTTCAAGCAAACTTTTCATCAAGTAATACCTCACTGGACCGACGCTCTCACCCGCTGTCTGTCCAATCTAAAATCCTGACCGCATGAATAAATTGGTAAAGAAGCTCATGTTCTCCATTGTGCGCCGCTATCGTCATTCCACCGTGTCGCAATGGGCCATCTTCGCTTTAGATGTGCTTCTCTTTGTGATTGCTTTTGTCATCGTCGAGCTCTTCCGCTATGGCGGCATCGAGGACATCACGCTGCGTGCCGTCCTTGTCAAGTTCATTATCACGCTCACCGTGACCATGATGGCTTACCTTTTCACCGGCTCTTTCCGAGGCATCATCCGCCACGCCGGCATGAGCGATATCTATAAGATTCTTATTGCCTCCGTCGCCCCATTGCTGCTCCTCTTCGCGGTCAATCTGGTCAACAACCAGTTCTCCCCCGTCATCATCCCCACCCGCTACCTGCCCTCCTACCGCGAGACGGCCATGCTCTACCTCCTTTTGGCGGTGCTCATGATTTCCCTCCGACTCCTTCTCCAACGCATCTATAACGACTACTTCCGCCGTCGTCGTCCTGTTGAGAATGTCGTCATCTACGGCGCTGGTGCTGCTGGAATCATCGCCTACAACGCTCTCCACCAGGACTTGCGCGCCGAGTATCACATTGTGGCCTTCATCGACGATGACATGTCGAAAGTCAACCAGCAGCTCAACGGCGTTCCCGTGATGCGTGTACGTTCTGTCCTCGAACCTAAGTTCATCAAGCAGAAGTCCGTATCCCAACTTATCATCGCCATCCCCACCATTCGCCTGATGCACAAGCAGGCCATCACCAACCGTGCCCTCGACCTCGGCCTCATTGTCAAAGCCGTGCCTCACGTCAGCCTCTGGCTCAACGGCAGCTTCTCCGCCAACCAGATTCAGGACATTAAGATCGAAGACCTCCTCGAGCGCGAAAGCATCAAGCTCGACAACGTCAACATCGTCCGCGAGGTCGTCGATAAAGTGATCCTCGTCACCGGTGCTGCCGGCTCCATCGGCTCCGAAATATGCCGCCAACTCCTACAGTACCAGCCGCGCAAAGTCGTCATGCTCGACCAGGCCGAAAGCCCCATGTACGACCTCCAGTTCGAACTCCGCAACACCTACTTGCACGACCTCGACCGCATGGCCTTCGTCATCGCTAACGTCAAAGACCGTGCCCGCATGGAAGAAGTCTTCGAGGAGTATCACCCCCAGCTCGTCTACCACGCCGCTGCCTACAAGCATGTGCCCTTCATGGAGGAAAACCCCTACGAAGCAGTCTATATCAACGTCTTCGGCACCCGCAACCTCGCCGACCTCAGCATCCGCTACGGTGTCCAAAAGTTCGTCATGATATCTACCGACAAGGCCGTCAACCCCACCAACGTCATGGGCGCCACCAAGCGTATGGCCGAAATCTACATCCAGAGCCGCTCCACCGAGCAGACCCACTTCGTCACCACCCGCTTCGGCAACGTCCTCGGATCCAATGGCTCCGTCATCCCGCTCTTCAAAAAACAACTCGCCGCAGGCGGCCCCCTCACCGTCACCCACCGCGACATCATCCGCTACTTCATGACCATCCCCGAAGCCTGCAACCTCGTCCTCGAGGCTGGCGCCATGGGCGAAGGCGGCGACATCTTCGTCTTCGACATGGGCAAGCCCGTCCGCATCTACGACATGGCCCGCAAGATGATCCAGCTCTCCGGCATGCACGGCATTGAAATCAAAGAAATTGGCCTCCGCCCGGGCGAAAAGCTCTACGAGGAACTCCTCGCCACCAAGGAAAACACCATCCCCACCTACCACCCCAAAATCATGCGTGCGCAGGTGCGGCGCTACCCTCTCGACGCCATCGACCGCGAATACAACGAACTCTGGGAAATCCTCGAAACCATGGACGACATGAAGATCGTCGCCAAGATGAAGTCCATCGTGCCCGAATTCCTCAGCAACAACTCCGTCTACTGCCAGCTCGACAAGCCCGACGCGACCGCCTAAACCGCAGCTATCGTGTCATCTATTGCCGCTGGGGGGGGTAATAACAGCCACCGTCCGGCGGATCTCCTGCCGTGTGCCACCCGTGTCGTAGAGCACAATCCTCACCACATACTGCCCCTGCCCCACCTGGCGGCCCTCCTCGTCCCTTCCGTCCCACTCCATCCTTCCGTGCGTACCCAGCAAACCGCCGTTCAGCAATCGCCTCACCGCCACCCCGTGACCGTCATACACATCGACCCGCGCCGCCAGAGCCCCATCCTCCATCCGGTACTCTATCGCCAACCCATCCTCGTATCCGTCGCCGTCGGGCGAAAGAAGCATCGACGAAAACTCGAATGCACTCTCCTCGGCCAGCAACTCCGTACTCTGCGAGTTCGCATATCCCGGAGTCCCATATCCGCAGGTCGACGAAGCCGAAAACCAATTCCCCTCCTCGTTCGTCGCGCGCGTCGTGCTGCGTCGCTCTATCGCCACCCCGGCCTTGGTGCGCAACAGCCGGCTCTGCATCTCAGGCCCATAGTCCAGCCGGTCCACCAGCACGCTGTCCGCCGTCGTCAACACCACACTCCCCCCGTCATTGGGGTACGTGGGTAGCGCACACTCCACCACCTTCAGCAAACTGCCCACGTGGTAACACGCCGCCACCGACGCCGCGTTCCGCGTCAGCACCACATAGTCATGCGCCGCCACGCTGTGCTCCGGCAACGCGTAATGCCGCCCCAGCGAATCCCCTATCCACCTCACAATGTGGTACTCCGACAACTCCACCGCTCCATCGCCACGGTTGTACAACTCCACATACTCCGCCTCCCCGCTCCGCGGCTGGTACAGCAACTCGTTGATCACCAGGTCCCCCTGGCCCATCGCCCCAGCGCTCGCCGCCACAGCCAGCGCCATCCATATCATCGCCTTCCTTCTCATCTGACAACAATAACGCCGCCCCTCCCCATTTTATTGCCCCCATCCTAAGCTCATCCTAAGCTCATCCTAAGCATATCCTAAGCATATCCTAAGCATATCCTAAGCACATCCAAGCCACATCCCCTACATAATCCCCCCGCCAGCACAATAAATCCCCCTCAATCGCGTTACCTTCTAAAAACACAACCGCAATGAACCCCATAGTCAGCATCATCATGGGCAGCACCAGCGACCTGCCGGTCATGGAAAAAGCCTGCCAATTCCTTGAAGAAATGGAGATTCCGTTCGAAGTCAACGCACTCTCCGCCCACCGCACTCCCGCCGAAGTCAGCAACTTCGCCCGCAACGCTCACTCCCGCGGCATCCGCGTCATCATCGCCGGTGCAGGCATGGCCGCTGCCCTTCCGGGCGTCATCGCCGCCGAAACCACACTTCCCGTCATCGGCGTCCCCATCAAGGGCTCCTCCCTCGAAGGCCTCGACGCAACACTCGCCATCCTCCAGATGCCCCCGGGAATACCCGTGGCCACCGTCGCCATCGGTGGCGCTCAGAACGCCGCCATCCTCGCCATGCAAATCCTCGCACTCTCCGACCAGGCACTCATGCAGAAACTCGAAACCTACAAGGCAGGCCTCAAAAAGAAAATAGTCAAGGCCAACGAGGAACTTGCTCAGCTGCAGTACAAATTCAAATGCTAACCCCCTCCCCCGATGCGAAAACTCTTGCTCCTCACCCTCGCCCTCGTCTTGTCGGCCTCCGCCCTCCACGCCCAGGTTCCCGCTGACGTGAAGGCTGTTATGGACAAATGCTCCGCCGCCATGTCATCGCCTGACGGCGTCGAATACGACATGGACATGAAATTCTCCCTCGGCTTCGTCTCCCTCGGCCATTCTCGCATCATCATGGCTTCCAAAGGCGACATGTTCCTGACCTCCATGTCCGTATCCCTTGCCGACGACGCCCTCTCCGTAATCTCCGGCTTCGACGGCTCACAGTCCTGGGAGGTGAAACACACCTTGAAATACGACACCATCCACATCTACAATGGCAAGCGCGATCTGTCTGCCGACGACAACAAGGGCATCGACTTCGACGTGGCCAACGAATACAAAAAGGCCAAGATGAAGCTCGTTGACGGATGCTACGAAATCCTCTTCTCAAAACCCATCGACAAAAAAGCCGACATCAAAGAAGTGGAGTTCAAAATCGATGCCAAATCCTACCAACTCCGCCAGATGAAAACCGCTGCCAAAGGTGTCAAAGTCACCATGAGCCTCAACAAAACAAAAAAAGGCCTCTCGGACAACTACTTCAAACTCAACACCTCTCAATACCCCAACGCAATAATCCTCAGGGACTAAAACCCTCCCTCAAACCCATACAATCATCACAATCACATGATAACCATTGGCATCACTGGGACGCTGGGCGCCGGCAAAGGCACCATCGTCGACTATTTGGTCCAAAACCGCGGCTTCGTGCACTACAGCGTCCGCGCCTTCATCACCGAGGAAATCAACCGACGGGGTTTGCCGCTCAACCGCGACACCATGACCGCCGTTGGCAACGACCTCCGCGCTCAGCACTCTCCTTCCTGGATCGTCGAACAGCTCTACGCTCAGGCCGCCGCCTCTGGCTGCAACTGCATCATCGAGTCCATCCGCACCCCGGGCGAAGTCCAAGCCCTCCGCGGCAAGCCAAACTTCTACCTCTTCGCCGTCGATGCCGACCCCAAAGTGCGCTACAACCGCGCCGTCCTCCGCGGCTCCGAGACCGACCATGTCTCCTTCGAAACCTTCGTCGCCAACGAGCAGCGCGAGATGGACAACCCCGACCCCAACAAGCAGAACCTCCGCTATTGCATCGACCAGGCCGACTTCCGCTTCGACAACGGCGGCTCTTTCGATGACCTGCACCGCCAGGTCGAAGAGGTCCTGCAGCAAATCACCTATCGTCGCCCCTCGTGGGACGAGTATTTCATGGAACTGGCAAACACGGCCTCCAAGCGCGCCACCTGCGACCGTGGCCGCTCCGGTTGCGTCATCGTCAAGGACCGTCAGCTCCTGGTCACGGGCTATGTCGGCTCCCCCGCCGGACTACCCCATTGCGACGAGGTAGGCCATCTCTTCCGACAGACCATCGACGCCGACGGCCACATCTCCACCCATTGCGTACGCACCGTGCATGCCGAGCAGAACGCCATCTGCCAGGCCGCGCGCCGCGGCATCGCTCTCGACGGCGCCACCCTCTACTGCCGCATGACACCCTGCCGAACCTGCGCCATGCTCATCATCAACTGCGGCATCAAGCGCGTGGTGTGCGAGCGCAAGTACCATGCCGGCGCCGAGAGCGAGGAACTCTTCCGACAGGCCGGCATCCAGCTCGAGTTCTTCCACGACGAAATCCAGCAGTACGCCAATCAGTAGGATTGTATAAACTTCAGCAGTGCTGAACGGCTCAGGTCGGTGGGGTTGGTTCCCGGAACCCCTTCTGGAATAGGCATCTTCAACTTCTTGAAGTGCCTTTTCCAGTATTTTGGCATCTTCCCCTCCTTGTTCCGCCAGTTCATGGGCTTGGCCTCGAAGAGGTGGTTGCCAGCGCTGTCTAAATAGCATTCGTAGACCAGTTCCGAGCAGTACATCGCCCCGTTGTCGGGCAGGAAGGCGTTGTCGTAGGGCTGGCCGATGAACGACTTGGCTCGGGCCACAACTGCTGCGGTGTCGAAGGGGATGGTAAGGCGGTAGATATCTGCTTTGACACCTGTGCCTTGATAGCGCAGACCGAGTGCCACACCGTCGACGGGGGTGGCGTCGATGGTCCACACGGAGTCTATCGCTATCGCCACGTGGGTGTACTCGCCGGTGCTCTCTTGCACGGCTCCTCCCATGCCCTCGCTGTCGCGGAAAAACAGCAGGTCGCCCGGCCGCAGTGCCAGTGGCTGGGCGAACACGGTGTTGCCAATCAGCAGTATAATGATTAGAAGGCGTTTCATTTCGGGAGGCAAAAGTACGAAATAAATCCCACATGTCGCGAAAAAAGTGTACTTTTGCAGCCGCAATATGGAGAACAACAATACCACCAAGATGGGCATCGGGGGACTGTTGCGGCGGTTGCTCCCCTTCGTGACGCCCTACCGCTGGCTGCTCGTGGCCACGCTGACACTGACCTTCCTCGGCTCGCTGATGGCGCAGGTGAACGCCGTGGTGCTGGACCGCGCGGTGGACCGCATCAACGCCCTGCTGCACCTCGACGGGGGCTTCCAGTGGGCCGAGGCGGCACGCATCCTGCTCGTCATCAGCGCTGTGCTGCTGGGCAAGGAGGTACTGGCGGCGCTGGTCACCTTCGGCCAGCGCATCTTCGGCGAGAAGATTCGCATCAACGTCAGCCGCGACCTCTCGCTCCGTGTGGTGGACCGCATACTGACCTTCCGCATGGCCTTCTTCAGTCAGGACGGCAACGAGCCCGGCAAGCTGCAGACCCGCATCGACCGCGGCATCATGAGCTTGAGCAACACGGTGAAGAACTTCTTTATCGACATTCTGCCGCTGTTCACCAGCGCTGTGCTGGCCTTGGTGCTGATGTACGCCGCCAACGTCTATGTGGGCCTGGTGGCTACGGCCATCATTCCAGTCTACTTCTGGATCACCGCCGTGCAGGGCCGGAGGATGAAGGGCTGGCGCCACCGCGTGTTCGGCACCCACCAGCAGCTCAGCCACGGCATACTGAACATCATCGAGAGTATGGGGGTCATCAAGTCGTTCAACCGCGAGCGCGTCGAGGCCGACAAGCAGGCCGCCCTGCAGGAGCAGAGCACCGACCAGCAGATGCAGACGCGCCGCATCTCGTTCCTCTACGAGGGGTTGAAGACCTTTGTGGAGCAGATAGGCACTGTGCTCATCATCATCCTGACGGTCTACCTGGTGTTCATCGACTACCCCGGCATGTCGATTGGCAAAATCATGTACCATGTGATGCTCTTCGCCAACGTCAGCGCCCCCATCCGCCAGTTGCACCGCATCTACGACGACCTCAACGACGCGCTGGTCTACGCCGAGGGCTTCTTCGGGCTGCTCGATGCCGACGCCGAGGTGGAGGAGAGTGGAAAGTGGAAAGGTGAAAGTGGAAAGATGAAAGTGAGCGGCCGCTTCGAACTGCGCAACGTGGAGTTCACCTACCCCAATGGCACCCACGCCCTGCGCGACCTCACGATGACCATCGAGCCGGGCCAGACGACAGCCCTGGTGGGACTCAGCGGCGCGGGCAAGAGCACTATTGTCAACCTGCTGGACAAATTCTACGCCCCCGACAGCGGCAGCATCACGCTCGACGGCGTGCCGCTGGCCGAGTGGGACACCGAGGTGCTGCGCGACAACATAGGCCTGGTGCTGCAGAAGAACCACATCTTCAGCGGCACTATCGAGGAGAACATCCGCTACGGCCGCCCCGATGCCACGCAGGAGGAGGTCTATGAGGCTGCCCGCAAGGCCTACATCTACGACCAGGTGATGGCCCTGCCCGAGGGTTTCCAGGGCAACGCCCTCAACCTCAGCGGTGGCCAGCAGCAGCGCATAGCCATTGCCCGCATGTTCCTCAAGAACCCGCCCATCATTTTCCTCGATGAGCCGACGGCGAGCCTCGACGCCATTGCCACCGAACAGATTAAGAACTCCATCGATGCCATCAAGCAGGGCCGCACGGTCATCGTCATCAGCCACAACATTGGCCAGATTATCGACAGCGACGAGCTCTATGTCCTCGACCACGGGCATGCCGTGCAGCACGGCACGCCGCAGGAGGTCTACCGCCAGGGCGGTCTGTACAAGGAAATCTTCGACGCCTCGGCCCGCAGTATGAATGTGGACAAGATTGCCGAGACCACGATGTGATCCTCCCGGACTGCGTCGGGGGAGGGATATAAAAAAAGGGAACCACCTTCAACGGGTGGTTCCCTTTTCTCATTTCTGTCTGTGTTGAGCTTAGCCTTCCACAATGGCGCCGGTGGGGCAAGCGCCAGCGCAGGTACCGCAGCTAACGCAAGCGTTCTCGTCGATTTTGTAGATGTCGCCTTCGCTGATAGCTCCGACGGGGCACTCGTCGATGCAGGTGCCGCAGGCAACGCAAATGTCAGTGATTCTGTAAGCCATTTTGTTTTTGTTTTTTTGGATTAATAATTGATCAATTATTGCTTTGAAAGCGGGTGCAAAAATACTAACTTTTCGCAATATGGCAAAATAAATATCACCATTTCTGGTGATATGTGTTTGCTTAGTGTTGATTGTCAGGTGTATACAGGTGGTGCTTTGTTTGCTCCGAAGTCTCTGTGGAGGTGCTTTTTCCACCCTTGTGGGCACCCGGAGTGGGCTTTTTTGCCTCTTTGTGGCCGGGCCCTGCCGGAAACCAGCCTTTGTTGACCCGTTGGCGCTGTTTCACCAGTTCGAGGATTGACCACAGGCTGCTGAAGCCCACCACGCCGAGCAGGATGCTCCACACGCCATCCGTAAACAACGAACCGCCGATGCACACCAAGCCCAACACCAGAAACATCCACCAGCAACCCACCCCCAGGTGGTACTCCGCCTTGATCACCAGCGGGTGGAACGCCCCGATGGTGAGGAACGTCGCCGCCCCTATGACCAATCCCCAATAACTCACAGCACTATCTCCTTATCTCCTAAAAATACTATTGCCTTACCTCCTTATCTCCTGTCTCCTTATCTCCTTACCTCCTGTCTCCTAAAAAATCAGCGCCAGCAGCACCCACAGCCAGTGGGCCGCCACGCCGGCGCAGAGACCGCCGATGGTGTGGGCTCCGATGGCCTTGCCGATGAGCTTGCGGTAGCCCAGCGAGTCGAGCATGGCCGTGTGGGTACTCAGGTAGCCGCTCCAGCACATGCCCATGGCCGTGAAGACGGCAATGGCGTTGTTGGTGATGATGCCGTCGGCGATGAACTTGGGCACCAAGCCGATGGCAGCGCCCACAGCGCCTAAGGCGGTGATCGGGAACGAGACCAGCGCGCCGCTCTCGAAGCCGAAGAGCCAGTAGAAGATGAAGTTCACCTTGTCGGCAAGCCAGGTGATGACCGGCACGCCCTCGTAGGCCACGCCCTGGTAGGTGCCGTCGGCTCCCGCGGGGCCAAAGGTGAGCATCATCACTATTGTGCTGATGCAGAGCACGCCGGGAATGATGGCCACGCCGATGCCCACACCGCTCTTGCCTCCGTCAAGCATGGCGTTCAGGAAGCGCTGGAAGGCGTTGCCCTCGCTCTTGAACGAGATGTTCTGCTCGGTGCCCTCTTCCTCGGTGACGGGGCAGTCCATCTCGGGGTAGCTCTTCAGCGTGAAGCGCTGCATGAGGCGCGTGCTGACGATGCTGCCGATCACGGCGCCCAGCAACCCCACCAAGGCCCCCTTGCCGAAGCCTAAGCCCGTCATGAAGGCTATCACCACTAAGCCCATGCCAAAGGCGGTGCCGAAGTTGGTGAGGCTCACCAGCTGGTATTTCTTGAAGTAGCGCGCGAAGTTGTTATCCTTGGCCAGCGAGATGATGGCAGGGTTGTCGCTCAGGAAGGTCATCACGGCACCCAAGGCCGCCACGCCCGGCAGGTTGTACAGCGGCTTCATCAGCGGACGCAGGATGTTCTCCATCAGGCGCACCACGCCAAACTCCGTCAGCAACTTCGAAATAGCTCCCATCAACACACAGATGGCCATGATGTAGAACACCGTCTCCAGCAGCAGGTGGTAGGCCGTCTGCATAAAGGTGTTGAGCATGTTCGGCAAGGTCATCTTGTAGGCCAGGAAGCCAAAGAAGCCAAAGAAGCATACCAGGAAGATCAACGCCTCAAGGCTGCGGCTCGTCGTGAACTTCAGTCGCCGCGGCTTGCCGTTGCGTTTGTTCGGATCCGTCTCGTGGTGGCGGAACACCTGAAACGGGTCAATCACCGACAGCATGGTGTTCAGCAGGTGGTGTCGCTGGCCGCCGTCGTGGGGCTTGGACTCTGTTTCGTTGACTGTTGTGGTTGGTCTCTTCTCTTCCATGACTTTATTTCTTGATTAGCTTCTTGACATCTATCTTCCACGTGGCTCCAATGTTGAAGTTCCAGCTGTCTTCCATCACACTCTCCCCGCCTTCCATGTAGGTCTCCGTCATCCGGCACACATAGGTGTGCAACCTCACACTCTTCATCCCTTTCGGAAAATACTCAAACCCCAGCCCGTAGCGGGCATACGTGTGCCCGGCACGCAACAGGTGGTCCAGAGCCACAGCCGAATTCAGATCCACCTCTGACCGGTTCTGCTCAAACATCCCTTTGACAAAAACATTGAACTCCGGCGTAAAGTAATAGTTCGCACAACTCACCACTCCGAAATTCTTCCCCCAATCGTTGGTCGCCAATGCATGGTGCATGAAGTCAACATAGATGTCCCACTTGTCAAACACCAACTTGTTACCCATCATCGTGAGGTTCATAAACTTGCCCCACTCGCGCTCTATCATGCTCGTGCTCCAGATTGTCTGCCAATGACCCACGCTGCCATACCAGCACAGATTGTACGACACCAAACCCGCATCGTAGGCCAACCCCGTCGAATTGATGTAGGGCGAATTTGTCACCTGCGCCACCAGCGTGTGGTTCCCGTCGTTGCTCAGGTACGCCCCGCTCACCCCAAGCTGGAAACAATATATATTGTTCCACAGCGTCGTGGGAAAATAAACGTCAATCGGCGACGCATCATACTCAAAACCGCCCATCGCCATCGCATCCTTGCCGAAACGCAGTCGCCAGTTCCGCGTAGGCTTATAGTCAAGATACAGAAAATCCGTGTTGTCAAAAAACATCACAGACCCACCGTTGGCAACAATCCGCTGCTTGAAATAGTAGCTGAATCCCCCGCCAAGTTCCCCGCCAAGCATAAAATTGAAATACTTCCCGTGAAAACCAAAACTGGGCGTACTGTCCGTAGTGAACAACTCCCCGTCAGCTCGCGCCTCCAACTTGATGGTGCTGAACGCCTCATCCCACGTCGTCTGTGCCGTCGCTGAACCCGTACCTATCAACACCGGCAATGCAAATGCAATGCCTAATACCTTTGCTATCAGTTTTTTGTATATCATACAACATCTATTTTCGACTTGCAAAGATACAAAAATAATTCAACATTGCCGCACCTTCTCTCACTTCACCACCCACCTTGCCGCACACCCGCCCCCTCATCCTAAGCACATCCTAAGCAC
>DFLB01000048.1:103318-103467 GCA_002373995.1 Bacteroidales bacterium UBA3630
ACATCCTAAGCACATCCTAAGCATACCATATATATAATGATAAAACCGCTCAAAAAAACTTTTTTGAATCAAAAATACAATCTAACATACTGTATATCAACATAATATTCAATTATCAACACAAATTTTGCAATTTCCGCCTCTTCGGG
>DFLB01000055.1:0-1729 GCA_002373995.1 Bacteroidales bacterium UBA3630
GTGGGCTTCCAGGACTGGGAGAGCTTCCAGACGGCGCTGCACGGCGAGGCTCCTGCCAGCGAGAACTTCACTCGGCAGCACGACCCGGCAGCCGCAAACACGACGACTACCAAAATCAATACAAACGAAAAATGAAAAAGAGAACTATGTTGAGCATGATGGCCCTTGGCATCATGCTGCTCACATCGCTCCCGGCTGGTGCCCAGTCGGGCCGGCCGCAGGTGGTGCGCCCGGTATCGCTGGACGCCCGCGACCAGTGGGAGGCGATGCAGCAAGAGAGTAAGAAAAAGACGGCCGTGGTGACAGCCCGCGGCTATAGTATGCTGACACCCGTGGCGCAGACCACTACGCTCGGCCAGCCCTTTGCCTCGCGCAAGGTGCAGCCGCAGCCGGCGCTGGTGCCGATGGTGGGTGCCGACTACACGATGCCGGCACAGATTTACGGCCTGCCCGTGTACAGCAACAAGTGGAACAACGGCGACGGAACGGGGCAGTATGGCGTCTATACGTTCACGGCCGACGCACCGGCCTCGGCAAAGGTGGTGCTGAAGAGCGATGTCTTCAAGGCCAACGGAGGTGCCATGTATGCCAACGGCCGACTGAACGTGCTGAACTACACGACGTTCTGGGGCAGCTACATCCTGGACCACGACTGGTATGAGTACAGCACGCAGTACTGGGACCTGCTGCAGCACCGGCGGGGCGAGGGCGACGACGCCGTGACGCGCCTGATGTCGGCCTGCGGCGGCTACGACCAGGCCACGGGCCAGTACTACGCCATCATGTACACCGACGACATGTCGCAGCAGGTGTTCGGCACGCTGGACTACCAGAAGAACACGCGTAAGGTGATCAAGGTGCTCGCCAGCGAGGAGAACGTGCTGGCAATGGCCGTGAGCCCGGCCGGCGTGGTGTACGGCGTGCGCACAGACGGATGTCTGGTGCAAATCGACAAGACCAGCGGCCGCATGACCGTGGTGGGCGAGACGGGCGTGACGCCGCAGTATCTGCAGAGTGCCGCCATCGACCCGCGCACGGGCCGCATGTTCTGGGCTGCCTGCTCGACGACGGAGCCCGTGGGCCTCTACGAGGTGGACCTGCAGACGGGCCGCGCCACGCTGATTGGTAAGTTTGCCAACAGCGAGGAGTATGTGGGCCTCTACATTCCCGCCCCGCAGGCCGAGGAGAATGCTCCTGCTGCCTGCTCGTCGCTGAGCACGAGCTTCACGGGCGATGCCCTGACGGGAACGGTGAACTTCCGTCTGCCGTCGAAGACCTTTGCCGGCGCTGCCATCGAGGAGACCGAACTGGGCTACTGCGTCTATGTGGACGGCACGCTGGTGGCCGAGGGCACGGGCGAGCCGGGCACAGTGGTGAAGCCCGAGGTGCAGGTGAGCGAAAACCGGACCTACCGCTTCGAGGTGAGCGCGAAGAACGCTGCCGGCGAGGGTCCGCGCATTCATCTGGACAAATTCATCGGCAAGGACGCCCCGGTGGCTCCCACTGGTGTGCGCCTGACGAGGAGTGGCGAGGAGAACGGCATCAAACTGTCGTGGGGCGCTCCTGCCTCGGGACAGCATAAGGGCTACGTGAACCGCGACGAACTGAACTATACCATCGTGCGCTATCCCGACCAGGTGACCGTGAGCGAGCACCAGAAGGAGCGCACCTTCACCGAGACCATCACCACGACGGCACTGGCCAACTACTACTACGTGGTGACGGCCTA
>DFLB01000055.1:1894-3456 GCA_002373995.1 Bacteroidales bacterium UBA3630
GCGTCGATGTTCACCATCATCGACAGCAACAAGGACGGCAACACGTGGCAGTACGGATTCTGGAACGGCACGCTGAATGCCGACCTCTACTACACGATGAACGAAGACCGTACGACACCCGGCGACGACTGGGTGATTACGTCGCCCATACATCTGAAGGCCAACCGCTTCTACGAGCTGACGTTCGACGTGAACAACGACCGCTGGTTCGGCGGCAACGAGGTCATCTCAGCCTGGCTGGGCACCGACAAGACCGTGGAGGCCATGACGACCGAAGTGGTGCCGGTGACAACGGTGACCAACGGCGACCCCGCCCCGCTGAGCGGCATCATCAAGTCGGACCGTGACGGCAACTACTACGTGGGCTTCCACTGCGAGAGTCCGGCCGACCAGAGCATGCTGGAACTGGACAACCTGCAACTGGTGGAGAGCGGCGTGTTTGAGGCTCCCGACACCGTGAAGAACTTCACGCTGACGCCGGGACGCAGCGGTGCCACGACGGCCAAGCTGCAATTCACCGTGCCTACAACCGACTTCTACGGCAATGCCATCGAGAAGGTGGACAGCGTGGTGGTATATCGCGGCAAGGCGAAGCGTCGCGTGTATAAGGATCCCGAACTGGGTAGCACGGTGACGTTCAACGACTCGTCGGTGCCGACGGGCATGACCACCTACCGCGTCTATACCTACAACTCCTACGGCTGCGGCATTCCCGCCGAGCGCACCGCCTGGGTGGGCATCGACGTGCCGACGGAGCCCACAGACGTGACGCTGACCATGAGCGGCCTGACGGCCCGACTGACCTGGAAGGCCCCGACGACAGGCGTCCACGGTGGCTACGTGAAGGCTTCGGAACTGACGTATAACATTGAGGACATGAACTCCTACATCAAGGGCGACCACCGTGCCGGCACAACCTACACGGAGAATCGTGGCACGGCGCAGGAGATACTGTACTACCGCGTGTCGGCCCAGAGCAAGTCGGGCGGCAGCGGCTACACCTATTCTAATACGGTGGTGTCGGGAGCACCCTATGCACTGCCGTTCAAGGAGTCGTTTGCCAATGCCAAGACCGACCAGCTGTGGACAGCCCAGCAGTCGGAGGGCTTTGCCGGCGAGCAGGGCTACACGCAGGGCATCAGTGCCGACGGCGACCAGGGAGCAGCCATCGTGAAACCGGCGAAGGCAGGCGATGTGGCTCAGTTCACGTCGGGTAAGATCAGCCTGGCTAAGGCCGAGCACCCCATCCTCGAATACTACTACTACGCCGTGCCGAAGCAGACGACGACGCTCTCGGTGATTGCCACCCCGAACGGCGACGGCGCACAGAGCCAGGCCGTGGCAACAACCGACTACTCGACGCTGAGCGGCAGTGCCGGTTGGCGCAAGGTGACGGTGAAACTGGACGAGCTGAAGGGCAGTGAGTACATCATGCTGTCGTTCAACGCCCAGGCTACGGGCAGCCGCTTCGGCGACGTGGCCTTCGATGCCATCACCGTGCGCGACCAGCAGCCGGTGGATCTCGTTGTGGAGCAGCTGAATGTTCCTTCGATGGTGCAGGC
>DFLB01000071.1:0-5139 GCA_002373995.1 Bacteroidales bacterium UBA3630
GTCATGTCGGCCCAGATCATGTCTTTCTTGTCCTTCGAGGCATAGACATTCCACCAGGCAGTCATACAGAAGATGTTGAGGATACCGGCCAAGCCGTTGAAGACGTTGTGCCAGCCGCCGAAGAGCCACACGCCCTCACTGCTGAGCCACCACTTGTTCCAGCCCATAACGGCGCTCTCGAAGTCGGAGACCACGGCAATAAGGATGTTGATGGCCACGATGACGAAGGGGAAGGGCTTGAACCAGTGTTTGGCGCCGATACCCCATTTGTACTTGATCATCATGAAGCCGATGCAGCCGGTGAGGGCGGCATAGAGCTTGGCGTAGTGGAACCAACCGTTCATGTAGATGTGGGTCTGGTTGTTCACCGCCCATTCTGCGCCGGAATGTGCTCCGATGGCGATGGCCACAAAGTAGACGGTCAGCAGCACCGGAATGACGAAGAAGGTGATGGCACCGCCCATCTTGGTGCGGCGCGCAAACTCGTTCCAGAGGATCAGACCTGCCAGTACGACAAGCAGCATTCCCCATTGTACGAGGGCATCAGCCCCATAAACTTGGAAAAACATAATGTTGGTTTTTTGTTTGTGTTATTGTTTGATTGTTTGGGCTTTTCTTTCTTTGGCGAAGGCATATACCGCCCACACGGCGGTGAGTACGAGCGACATGGGCACGCCGACGGTGAGCATCTCGCGAAGCATCACCTCGGCGCCACCGACTTCGGTGAGGGCTGTGAAGAAGGGGTAGCGCCAAGTCACCTCGCCGTTGATGATGTGGTCGACGACAAGCATCACGGTGCCGCCCCAAAGCATTTTCTCCAGCGTCGGCACATGACGCAGCAGTGGAGAGGTCTCCGGTGTGTTGATTTTCTTGGTGTTCAATTTGCGGTAGATTGTGGTGGCCACCGCTTGTGTCATGGGTACTATAAAGCAAGCCATAGTTGTTAAAGTTTGAAGGTTATACTTTTATCTCGCGTATTTCCACTTCGTTGCCGCGGAGCAGCCAGGTGTTGCCGCTGCCGCAATGTGGGCAGGTGCGTCCGTGGGCGACGGTGGAATATTCACTCTTGCATTGGTCACACCAGGTGACGGCGGGTATAGTGTTCATCTCCAGTTCGCAACCTTGCAGCAGAGGTTCCTTGTCGGCAGCCCAGCGCCAGCAGTCGCCGAGCAAGTGGGGTACCACGGTTGACACCTCGCCGATGTCCATCACCACAGAGGCCACATGTTCCACATGGTTGGCTTCCGCCACCTGCTTCACATCGCGGATGATGTAGAACACTATGCCCAATTCGTGCATCAGTCTTTCTTGCTGAAGATGATTTTACCGGTGCGTTTTATCATGTAGGGTAGTATGCCGCTGAATTTATCCTCCGAGGTGCGCATGATGCTTGCCTCGGGATGCTCACGGAAGAGGTGGATGGCATCGAAGGCGCATTTGGTGGTGCAGATGCCGCAGCCTATGCAGCGGTTCTCGTCAACTACCGAAGCGCCGCAGGAGAGGCAACGTGAGGTTTCGATGTGCACCTGCTCCTCTGTGAGGGTATTCATGTACTCGCTGAACTTGTTGGGCTGTTCGGTCACGCCTTCCTCCTGACGTGAGGCGTTGTCGTAGCTCTCCACGTGGATGTCATCCTTGTCCAGCTCAATGAAGTCGCGGCGGTTGCGCCCGATGGTCATGTGTCCGTGCTGCACATAGCGGTGCAGGCTTTCGGCGGCCTCATGTCCGGCGGCTATGGCATCGATGGCGAACTTAGGCCCGCTGTAGCAGTCGCCACCCACGAAAATGTCAGGTTCAGCCGTCTGGTAGGTCAGCTTGTCGGCCATCGGATATACGCCACGCGCAAACTCCACCTTGGTGCCTTTCAGCAGGTCGTTCAGCACCACCGTCTGGCCGATGGCGAAGATGACCACGTCGGCGTCGAGGGTGATGGTGTCGTTCTCGTCATATTTTGGCGCGAAGCGGTGCTGCTCGTCGAACACGGAGATGCATTTCTTGAAGACAATGCCGCTGACATTTCCTTCACCGAGCACCTCTTTGGGACCCCAGCCGGGATTTATTGCCACACCGTCTTCACGGGCTTCGCGGCGCTCCTCCAGGGATGCTGGCATGATGTCCTCGGTCTCCAGAGAGAGCATGGTGACTTCTGTGGCACCACTTCGTTTGGCCACACGGGCTGCATCAATGGCTACGTTGCCCCCACCCACGACAACTACCTTGCCGCTTACTTTCATGTCTCCGCAGTTGGCGGCATGCAGGAAGTCGATGGCTGTGGTGACGCCGGTGAGTCTCTCTCCCGGGATGCCGGGCAGACGACCCCCCTGGCAACCGATGGCTACATAGAAGCCTTTATATCCCTCCTCGCGGAGCTGCTGCAGGGTGATGTCCTTGCCCACCTCCACGCCGGTACGTATCTCCACGCCTATCTCGCGCATGATGTCTATCTCGGCCTTGATGACGGCCTTGTCCAGTTTGTACGACGGGATGCCGTATTGCAGCATGCCGCCGGGAATGGCGTTCTTCTCGAACACTGTGGGACGATAGCCCATAGTGGCGAGATAATAGGCGCAGCTCAAGCCCGCAGGACCACCGCCGATGATGGCAATTTTCTCGTCCCAACGTTTGAGGACGCTTGACGCGATGTTGATTTCTGGCACAAAACGGTGCTCTGCATGCAGGTCCTGTTCGGCGATGAATTTCTTCACGGCGTCAATGGCAATAGGCTTGTCGATGGTGCCGCGGGTACAGGCATCCTCACAGCGTCGGTTGCAGACGCGGCCGCAGACGGCGGGGAATGGGTTCTCTCGCTTGATGAGCTCCAATGCCTCGCGGTATTTCCCTTCGGCGGCTTTCTTCAGATAGCCCTGCACGGCGATATGCGCCGGACAGGCAGTCTTGCAAGGCGCCGTGCCTGTGGGGTAGCAGTTGATGCGGTTCTTGTCGCGATAATCCTCATCCCATTTGTGCGGCCCCCATTTCTTTGCGTCGGGCAGCTCCTGCTTGGGATAAGTCTGCTCGCCGTGCTTGGTGCAAAGCTTTTGTCCCAGACGGACGGCTCCGGCGGGACAGTATTCCACACAGCGGCCGCAGGCTACGCAATTCTTAGGCTCTACTTTGGCTACATAGGCGCTACGGCTCATGTTGGGTGTGTTGAAGAGCTGTGATGTGCGCAGGGCATTGCATATCTTGACATTGCAGTTGCAGATGGCGAATATCTTGCCTTCGCCGTCGATATTGGTCACCTGGTGTACAAAGCCGTTGTCCTCGGCAATCTTAAGGATATTGATGGCCTCATCGTAGGTGATGGCATGTCCGCGTTTGGTCTCTATCAGGTAGTCGGCCATGTCGCCCACGCCAATACACCAGTCGCGATAGTCGTCGGCGCAGCCTTCGTCGAGTTTTTTGCGCCCGTAGCGGCACGAGCAGATGCCGACGGCAAGATGCCCCTCGTAGCGTTTGAGCCAGTAGGATAGATGCTCGATGTCGGCAGTCTCATTCTCCATGGATATTGCTTTCTCCACGGGGATGACGTGCATGCCTATGCCGCTGCCGCCCATAGGTACCATGGGGGTAATCTTCTCCAACGGCAGGAAAGTCATACGCTCAAAGAACATTGCCAGCTCCGGATGCTTGTCCATCAGCTCCACGTTCATATTGGTGTACTCGGCGCTGCCCGGGACGAACATCGGCACCCAGTATTCGCGGTCTTTGCGCTCGAAGGTGGTGCCCGGCACGGGACCGTCCTTGGTGTAGTGGTCGCCGTAGTCGTACTCCAGCATGCCGAAGTAAGCCAGCTTGTCCAGCAAGGCGTCGAAGCCTTCTTCCGTAGACGCGTAGTGTTTCTGGCGGTTCAGCTCATGCAGTTGGCTGCGTGTCCAGTGTTTACGCACCTTGAACGGATTGCCGGGAAGCATGTCCAGCAGGAGGTCCAGTGAGGCTTCGCGGGTGATTGCGTCCATCTCATCCTCGAAGATACAGGCCAAGCCCCAGTATTCCGGAGCTTCGGTGGTCATCTTTATCTTTCCGGGAATGCGGTCTGTGATGTGGCGCACCAGCTTTATCAGCTTGGGGTTGGGGTTTTTGTCTCCAAAATGTTTGGGGACAAACTTATTCGACATCTCTGGCATATCTCTTTATTCTTTGTTTATTATTGTTTCCAGTTGTTAACCTGATCTTTCAGCCACCGTACAAAGACATCTACACCTTCGCCGGTCTTGGCACAGATGGGTATGACCTGAGCCTTGGGGTTACGCTCATGTATGTATTTCTTGCACCTTTCCAGACTGAAGTCAAAATATGGCATCACATCTGTCTTGTTGATGAGCACCACGTCGCAGACGGAGAACATCAAGGGGTATTTGAGAGGTTTGTCGTCGCCTTCCGGCACGGAGAGTATCATGGCGTTGCGCACAGCGCCGGTGTCGAACTCGGCGGGGCATACAAGGTTGCCTACGTTCTCCAGTATCACGAGGTCGGTGGCGTTCAGGTCGAGGGCATCCAGACCTTGGCGTGTCATCTCGGCGTCGAGGTGGCACATGCCTCCGGTGTGCAGCTGTATCGACTCCACTCCGGTGGCCTCTCTCATCTTCCGGGCGTCGACATCGCTGTCTATGTCGGCCTCCATTACACCGATGCTCAGGTTGTCTTTCATCCGGTTGATTGTCTGTATGAGTGTTGTGGTCTTGCCGCTGCCGGGAGCCGACATAAGGTTCAGTAGAAACACCCCTTTCTCTTTGAGCTCCTTTCGCAGAGCGTCGGCGTCACAGTCGTTGTCGGCGAATACGCTTTTCTTGATTTCAATCACTCGCAGTGCGTCCATGTTATTTTATTTTAAAAAACTGGGTGCAAAGATACGAAATAAAAATGGAATGACATGAATTATTTTTGGTTCGTCCGCTAAATGGATGGGCACGACCGGCTCCTCAAGCAGGGCTACCTGAGATGCGAGGCTCCGGGAATAGGGTGTGAATGGGTGAATTCCCTGAATGGTAAAGAGTACCCCGAATCAGTAAATGGTGTCAGAAATGCGTATAAATAAAAAAAAGACACCGTATAGTGTCTTTTTGCTCCCCCTGAAGGACTTGAACCTTCGACCCCCTGATTAACAGTCAGGTGCTCTAACCAACTGAGCTAAGGAGG
>DFLB01000071.1:5250-12444 GCA_002373995.1 Bacteroidales bacterium UBA3630
AAGTACACCTTTTTTCTATTCTGGCCAAATTTTTTTTGAAATTTTTTTTAAGCCATAAGCTAACATGCTGTTATATCGGTCGATACGTACCTCAGATTTTCTATCAGATCCGATGCCGTCAAGCTCGATTCCGTCTGCCTCTTGATTGCCAAATCACCCGTTTCCCCGTGTATCGCAACTGCTCGGCACGCAATTTCATACCTGTCCACGTGCAAACAATTGGCACTCAGCATTCCCAGCAATATCCCCGTCAGCACGTCGCCGCTCCCCGCGGTCGCCATACCCGCATTGCCTGTATGGTTCTCATACATTCTTCCATCCGGAGCAAACACCCTGGTCCTGTGCGCTTTCTGTACAATGATGATGCCGTGCCGCGAAGCCATCTCCGCCGCCTCACCTTCGCCAAAGAGCCGCCTATACTCGCCCTCGTGCGGCGTGACAATCGCACCCCGTGCCGCACCCATCCACTCAGGGTGTTGCGACAGTATGTTGAGCGCATCGGCGTCAAGCACCACCGGCATCCTCTCCGGCCGCTCCCTCAGCAGCCTGTACAGCGCCTCCCCTGTCTCCTCCTTGGTCCCCAATCCCGGCCCCGCAGCCATCGCCGTATAGCGGTCTATGTGGGCGGGCACTCCTGTAAAAAGGGTAGGCGAGGGGTCTATGCTCACCATAGCCTCCGGAAAAGCAGCCTGCATCGGATCCACGCAGCGCCCTGGCAGGTGCACCGTCACCAGCCCGCACCCGCTCCGCAGCGCTGCCCGCGCCGCCAGTATCGCACACCCCATCCGCCCATACGCCCCCGCAATCAGCAGCGCATGCCCGTAGTCGTGTTTCGTAGTCTCCTGATTCCGCATAGTGCACATATAACGCCGCCGCAGGTTTTTTATTGTCCTGCGGCGGCGTGATAATTGTAGATGCTTCCCTCTCTGTCGATTACTCGGCGCTGCCGGCGCTGGCATCCTCCGGACGCAGCGTCACAACCACGTAATTCTTCAGGTTGGTGTACTTCTTGGCCAGTTTCTGAATATCCTTCGTGGTCACTTTCTTGACCATGTTCTCATATTCGTTCACCTGGTAGTCGCGGCTCTCGTTGTACATGTAGCTGCCCTGAAGCTGCCCCATCCAGAAACCGTTGTTCTGTTTGCTCTTGCCGCGGTTCACTATCATCTGCTCCTGCACCTTGCTCAGCGTCTTCTCGTCGCAACCGTTGGCGGCATAGTCTTTCAATATCTCTATGCAGTCATGCTCTATCTTCTCGGCTTTCTCCGGGTCGCAGCCAATGTAGAACTGCCAGCTGACCTGTCCGGCAGGGCTCAGCTCATAGTCGAAACCGGCACTCGGGCTGTAGGCGTCGCCGTTCTTCTCGCGGATAATCTCCGTCACCGTGATGCTCAGCGCCTCGCCAAGCTCCGTAATGGCTATACGGGTCTGCGGGTCAAGCTTCTTGGCGGCAACATCCATCTGGCCGCTGATGATGAGCATTCCCTGGCGCTCGATGCCCTTCACGGCTTCGGCATGCTGGATGCCCTTGGCAAACTTCGGGTTGCGGTTGATGTACTTGTTGGCCACCTTGTCGCTGGTGGTCGGCAGGTGGTTCAGATACTTGGCTATGAGCTTCACATCGTCGTCGCTCACATTGCCCACGAAGAAGAAAATCTGGTTGTTGGCATAGTTGAAGCGCTCTTTGTAGATCTCATACATGCGGTCCAGGTTCAGGCTGCGCACTTTCTCCTCGGTGGGAATGAGCACCTGACGCTTGTCGTTCGGGTAAGCCGTCTTGTAGTAGGTCTCGATGAAGGCCACCTGCGGGTTCTCGCGAACAAACTTGATCTGGTTGATCGTGTTCTCAATGTTGCGCTCGTAGGCTTCGCGGTCTTTGCGCGGGGCGGTGTAGTAGAGGTTGATCAGCTGCAGCGTGGTCTCCAGGTCCTTGGGCGAGCAGTTGCCGCTGAAACCCTGCGTCTCGTCGCTGATATAGGGACTGATGCTCAGGTTCATGCCTTTGAGCTTCTTGCTCAACTGCGTGGCGCTGAAGTTGGCTATACCGCCGGCATCGATAAAGTTGGCTGCGTTGGCAGCCTGATAGTAGGTCTCGTCGTCGTAGAGCGAGCTGCCGCCAAACGAGAACGAGGCTATCTGTATCTCGTCAGCCTTGTAGTCCGTCTTCTTCACCACAAAGCGCACCCCGTTCGGGCAGGTATACTCGGTGTAGTCCAGCACGCTGTTGGTCTTGGTCACGTTGGCGGTGGCGGCGGCCACGGTCTCGTTGAACAGCGGCTCGTCCTTGAAGTTGTCAACCCAAGGCTCGGTCTTGATGTTCTTGATGCTCTTCACGATGGCCACAGCTTCTTCCTCGGTCGGCACCTTGAAGCCTTCCTTCTCCGGTGCGGTCAGGTAGAAGACAATGTTCTCTTCCGTAATCCAGCTGCTGACGAGCTTGTTGCACTCTTCAACAGTGATTTCGGGAATGAATTCTTTGGCATATTTCCACTCCTGCACAATACCGGGACAGGGATCGCCATCGAGGAAGTGGTTCGTGTACTCGTCGGCCAGGCTGTTGGTCTGGGTCTTGTTGGCTTCTTTCGCCAGCTTGGTATAGGTGCTCAGCAGGTCTTCCTTCTGACGCTCCAACTCGGTGGACAGGAAACCGTGCTCGTCAATCTGTTTCATGACGTGCATCAGCAGGTCTGCTGTCTCGTTGATGCGGTTCTCTTTCGGCGCGGCACTGACTTCAAACACGTCAATCTCGCGGCCCAGGAAGCCGCCATAGCCGCCACCGGCATACATCATCGGCGCCGTGGGCTTCTCGCAGATCTCGCGGAAGCGGTCGTTGATCATCATCCCGATGAGCGAGCGCACCAGCATCTGGCGATAGTCGCCAACAGTGCCCGTATGGGCTTTCTTGTGCTTCCAGAAAATCTCAAGCGTCGCACTGGTGGCCTCCTTGTCGGTGGCTATGGCCACTAAGGGCTCTTTGTTGTCGGGAATAGAGAAGCTCTTGCGCTCCTTGGGGTTCTTGGTCTTGGGATGGCTCCCGAAAATCTCCTTGACTTGCTGCTCCAACGCCTTCTCGTCGGCTATGTCGCCAACGATAACAATGGCCTGCAGGTCGGGACGATACCAGTCGTTGAAGAAGTCAACAATGCTCTGGCGCTCGAAGTTCATAATAACCTCTTCCTTGCCAATGGGCAGGCGCTCGGCATAAAGCGACCCTTTGAGCATGATGGGCCAAGTCTTCTGACGCAGACGGTCGCCGTGGCCTACGCCACCACGCCACTCTTCGTGGATAACGCCGCGCTCTTCCTCAATCTCCTTCTGGTCAAACAGGATGTTGCCTGCCCAGCCGTCCAGTATCTCCAAGCCCATCTTGACCATCTCGGGGTCGTCGGCAGGCATGTTCACATAGTACACCGTCTGGTCGAACGACGTGTAGGCGTTGATGTCGCGGCCAAACTCCACACCGTGTTGCTGCAGCTTGTCGATCATCGTGTTGCCGGGATAACCCTTGATGCCGTTGAAGGCCATATGCTCGCAGAAGTGAGCCAGTCCCTGCTGGTCGTCGCGCTCCAGAATAGAACCCGCATTGCTCACCAGGCGGAACTGGATCATGTTCTCCGGTTTCTTGTTGCTGCGGATGTAGTACGTAAAGCCATTGTCAAGCTTCCCGTAACGGATTTTTTTGTCGAGCGGCACCTTGGCACTCAGGTCGCTCTTCTTCTCTTTGCTGTTGCTGCCGGGCAGCTGGGCAAAGGCCACGCCGCCGAAGGCTATCATCAGCAGCATTGCAAATACGAATTTCCTTTTCATCTTGTTTTGTGTTTTTGTTTGTTTTGTTTATTATATTTTGTTTTCCTTCAATTAATTCACTTTCAACTTTCAACTTTCAACTCCCTCTACCCCTCCCTGTACTCTAACAGGTCGGCAGGCTGGCACTCGAGCACCTGGCAGAGGCGCTCAAGCGTGCTGAAGCGCACCGCGCGCGCCTTGCCGGTCTTGAAAATCGATAGGTTGGCTGGCGTTATGTCCACCCGCTCCGCCAACTCGCCAAGCGATATCTTCCGCTTGGCCATCATCATATCCAGGTTCACTACTATCATATCGTCAACTCCTGCTCCTCCTGTATCTCGCGGCCGGTCTTGAATATCTCGGCCATGAAGATGATCGTCAACCCGAATAGTATGCGGGTAATATGTATCTCTACCGGCGCCACCGGCTCCCACGGGCTCCCCTGCAACAGGCTCTGTGCTATCGTGCGTTCAATGTATATGCTCAGATCCATCCCAAGCGACATCACTATCATCAACACTCCGGCCCACGTGAGCCACGTGATGTTGCGCTTCGGAAACACCTTGCCCTTCCTCGCGTATATATAGAATGATATAAGGCTCATGACGATAAGCACCGTCATCGCCATCGCCGCAGCCACGCAGAACACCTGCAGCCACATACACCATGCCGCTTTGCCCGCGGGCAACGACTCGCGGTTGTCAGCACTGATGCCAATGTCAAACCGCCTCACCCGCGCCTGCGCGGTCACACCCTCGGTCAAGCCCTCCACGGCAAAGTCGTGCTGGTCAATGTCAGGACGCGTCTGCAGGTCGGTGATCAACATGCCGTAGTCTCCCTTGTTCTCCCCGGGATAGCCCACTTCAATGGGATCCGCCGCGCTGAAAACATTGAGGAAAAATAGCACTATGCACATCGCAACCACTCCGATAAATATGGCGTAAAGCGTTCGTATCCTGTTGATTGCTGTCTTCTTCGACATCGTTTTCCTGTTTCTTACCGACGGCAAAGATACAACTTTTTTCTTACATGCAAATAAAATTTTACGAAAAACGAAAAAAAATTATCGTTTCTCAATAAATAATTTATGCTAAACAGAAACCAATCCGAGACTCAGCACTCGTATTTTTCTAAGGCTTGCCGCAGCTCCACGGGGCTCACGTCGTGGTGTATCTGTCCTCCAAGGGCATAGCTGATGGCTCCCGTCTCCTCGCTGACGATGACCGCCAGCACGTCGAGTTGCTCCGTGACGCCGATGGCGCTGCGGTGACGCAGGCCCAGGTTCGGGTCGATGTCTAACCGCGACGTCACAGGCAGTATGCAGCGCGCCGCCAGCAACTTGTTGCCGTGGGCTATCACGGCCCCGTCGTGCAGGGGCGAGTTCTTGAAGAACAGTGCTTCTATCAGCGCGCTCGACGCCAAGGCGTCAATCCGCTCGCCGGTCGAAATCAGCTCGTCGACCGAGTTCTGGCGCCGGAAAACAATCAGCGCACCCGTCCGCGACTGCGACATGTGCATGCAGGCGTTCACGTAGGCTTCATAGTTGAGACCCTTGTTGCTCTGCTGCTGGTGACGCCAGAACTGGAGCCTTTTCCATAGGCTCTCGTTCAGCTGCGTCTTGGTGCCTAAGAATAGCAGGAACTTCCGTATCTCGGGCTGGAAGATGACCACCAGTGCGATGAGACCCACACTGGCGATGGCGCTCAGTACAGCCCCCAATAGCCTCATGTTCAGCGCCTCCGCCACTCGCCAGGCCACCAGCAGCACCACCAGCGCCCAGAAGATGAGCATCACATTCGTGCCGCGGGCCATGCGGTAGATATAGAATATCAGCAACGCCACAATGACGATGTCGAAAATGTCGATAATGCGCAGGGCCGGCAAGCCCAGGATAGCCAGTTCCATCATTGCTCAGGGTATAATAGGTTGATTGTCTCTTTCGCAGGTCGCACATCGTGCACCCGCACCACTCGCGCCCCGCGGTCCAAGGCGATGGCGTCCAGCGCTATCGTCCCAGTCAGCGCCTCCTCGGGGCCACAGCCGAGGCGCTTGTATATCATGCTCTTGCGACTCATGCCCACCAGCACGGGTTCGCGCAGCAACTCCGTCAGCTCGCCCAGCCGGTCCAGCAGCTCGTAGTTCTGCTCCACCGTCTTGGCAAAGCCGAAACCGGGGTCTATCCACACATCCTTCACCCCCATGCGGTACAGCCGGTCAAGCCGCTCTGAAAAGTAGCGCACCAACTCGTCCACCACGTCGTCATAGTCCGTCATCTGCCCCATCGTCTGCGGCGTGCCGCGCATATGCATCATCACGTAGGGCACCTGCAGCTCGGCCACCGTACTGAACATCGCACCGTCCAGCCCGCCGCCGCCAATGTCGTTCACCATGTCCGCACCAGCCTCCACAGCAGCCCTCGCCGCAAGACTGTAGCATGTGTCCACTGACACAATCGCCTCCGGCAGCTCGCTGCGCAACAGCCTCACCGCCTCCGACAGCCGCCGCCCCTCCTCTTCGGGGGCAAGCAGCTCGGCTCCCGGACGCGACGATGCAGCTCCCACATCGATTATGTCGGCTCCCTCCGCCGCCAGCAGGCGGGCATGCTCCACCATCGCCGCCCCGCTTGTGTGCCGGCCGCCGTCGTAGAACGAGTCTTCCGTGATGTTCAATATCCCCATCACCGCCGGCCGGTGGAACTCCACCAGCCGCCCACGCACCACAATGCTGAAAGGTCTGAAAACCGCTTTCTCCATAACTACACCCCATAACGTCATCCGCCACCTTTTATTGTGTCGCTACCCCGCCAACCCCCTCTTTTTTGTCTTTCCCCCTCCCCTCCTTCCAAGGCATATCCAAAGCATTACCAAGGCATATCCTCTGCATAACCTCTGCATCTTCTCCGCAGGTTGATAAAGAGTTGAAAAAAAGTTTGCCGCCATTGCTCCTTTTGTTGTATATTTGCATCCTGTGGCCATCGTGCTCCGCATTGGCTAACGGGCATGATGCCAGTATTTTATACTCGCCGGAAACACCTCCGCAGGCAGTGAAACATTTATGGAAATAAATAAAAACAACAATATGGAACCTAAACGTATAAAGTCAGCCCTCATCTCCGTCTTCTACAAAGACGGCCTCGAGGACATCGTTCGCGCCCTCGACGCCCAGGGAGTCACCATCTACTCCACAGGCGGCACCTACAAATTCATCCACGACCTCGGCATCGAACCCGTCGCCGTCGAAAGCCTCACTGGGTACCCCTCCATCCTCGGCGGCCGCGTCAAAACCTTGCACCCCAAAGTCTTCGGTGGCATCCTGGCGCGCCGCGATATGTTCAGCGACGGCGAACAGCTGGCGCAATACGAGATTCCGGAAATCGACCTCGTCATCGTCGACCTCTATCCCTTCGAG
>DFLB01000023.1 GCA_002373995.1 Bacteroidales bacterium UBA3630
AGCATCTCGTCGGCCTCGTCGAGCACCACGTTGCGCACGCTGGAGAGGTCGGCGACGCCGCGGTTCACCAGGTCGATGAGTCGGCCTGGCGTGGCCACGATGATCTGTGCACCGCGCTTCACCGAGCGAATCTGCTGCATCACCGACGTGCCGCCATAGACGGCCACCACGTGCACGCTGGGCATGTATTTGGCAAAGTCCTTCAGGTCGTCGCTGATCTGCAGGCACAACTCGCGCGTAGGGCTCAGGATGAGGGCCTGCGTGGAGCGGTTGTCGGTGTCGAGCCGTTGCAGCAAGGGGATGCCGAAGGCTGCCGTCTTGCCAGTGCCCGTCTGGGCCAGGGCGATGAGGTCCTGCTGTGGAGCAGCGACCGAGCCGCTGCCTGCGGAGAAACCGGCCTCGGCCTCTTCCTCTGCTTCAGCAGCATCTTCGGCGGCCTCGGCGGGGATGGCAGAGGCGTGAAGGAGATACGGGATTACTTGCTCCTGAACAGGCATTGGCTGTTCGAAGCCCAGTTCGCTGATGGCGCGGCGAATGTCCTCGCTGACGCCCAGTTCTTCAAATGTTTTCAATGTATTGTTTGCTTTTTTTGTTAATTGTTCTGAATGATTTTCGCCGAAGGTCCATCCTCGGTTTTCACGATGTAGATGCCCTTCTGGCAGCGTGTTTTCGGGCAGTTGCGTCCTTGCAGGTCGTAGCAACTGCTGTTGCCGTTGCTGACCGTGGGCTGGCTGATGCCTTCCGTCTGGTCGGTCACGTGGATGATGAGGCGCAGGCTGCACGGGCTTACGCAGTTGCCCAGTTTCGTGTTGCCCTTCACGACGATGGCGTAGTCGCCCACTTGCGTGGGCAGCCCCGTGAGGGTCATCAGCCGCTGGTCGTAGTCCATCGTGCGGGTGAACAATGCCGTGGGCAGTCCGCGGCGCTTGCTGTCGGGCGTGTAGGTGGAGTCAACGGCTACGGACGACGTGTTCTGGTCGTACCAGATGCTGACGGGCTGCATCTCTTCGCCCAGCACTACAGTCTGCTCCAGCGGCGAGCCTTCGGTCAGCCCTATGCGCGGTGCGAAGCGGTCGGGCAGGTAGTAGCCCAGGTGGGGCGGTTGGTTGTAGGCCACGTTCTGCCAGGCCACGGCCATGCGGTAGGTGTGGTCGTGCATGAGTGTCGGCACGCGGAATGTCGTGGGGTCGCTTGTGGTGAAGACGTTCAGCGTGGCAGCGTCGCTGCTGTTCCAGAGCACCACCTCCTCGCGCCAGTCGCCCAGCAGGTCGGCCTGCAGGTTGGGCGTGTTCTTCGTGCCGTTGCACGACGACGAATTGCCCCAGTCGTAGAGGTTCTTGCCCCGCACGTAGAGACGCGACGTGCCGCTGCCGTTCCACTTGTCGATCTTCGTGCCGTCGAGCAGTTCGTCCTGCAGGTCGCCGTCCCAGTAGATGCGGAAGTTCTGCGATGTTGACCCCGATGACACCATGTTGCCCGTGACGGCGCTGCGCTGGCTGCGGTCGTCGCTTGAACTGAAGAATGAGCCGCGGTGGTCGCCCGACAGTTGTGCGGCAATTCCGCGTCCGTTGTCGACGCCCTTGTTGCCGCCCTTGTGGATGATTTCGCCCGTGGCAGCGTCGTGCAGGTCCCACGAGTAAGTGCCCTTTTCCTCATGAATGTCGAAGAGTTCCAGTCCGGGTCGGTCGGGGCAGTGGTCGCCCAGATGGATGGCGTCGCCGTGGCCGAAGCCTGTGGCATAGAGCAGGCGGCCGTCGTGGTCGAGAGCTGCCGAGCCCCAGATGATTTCGTCGCAGCCGTCGCCGTCAACATCGGCCACGGAGAGGTTGTGGTTGCCGTTGCCGAACAGCGTGTTGCGGCCTTCGCCCGCCCAGCTCTTCGGGGCGCTGTAGGTTTTCGATTTGCTGAGGCTGTCGGTCACGGTGTACTGCGACTTCGACCGCGAGGAGTGGAACCACTTCTGCTTCAGTTCCTTCCCGTCGAAGCCTACGGCCCAGACGAAGGCGTAGGTGTAGTAGCCGCGCGAGAAGATGCCGTAGGCGCGTCCCTCGGGTCCGTCCAGATGGGCCACGGCAGCCAGATAGCGCTCGCCGCGGTTGCCGTAGCTGGCATAGTCCTTCTTGCCGCTGCGGTCGTCCCAGTTGAAGGTGCCGGTGGCTGCTCCGCCCAGGCTGGCGTCGCGGTTGGGGTTGTAGTAGATGGTGTGCACGGCGCGTCCCGTCGGCCCGTCGAACACGGTGAGGTATTCCTGTCCGCCCACGATGCGTCCGTCGCTGTTGCGGTGGTCAACGTCGTTGGGAGCGTTCTTGATGGCGTTCACCGTGGCTGCCTGATTCACGTACTGTCCCTGTCCGTCCTTCGAGCCCGGAGCCGTCTTGCACATCAGTTCGGCGCGTCCGTCGCCGTCGAAGTCGTAGACCATGTACTGCGTGTAGTGGGCACCGGCGCGTATGTTCTTGCCCAGGTCAACACGCCACAGCAGCTCAGCCTGCTGCTCGGCACCCCCTTGGTGCCAGTCGGCGCGGTAGCAGTCCAGGTAGACGTTGCCCGTCTTGCCGCCCTGCGAGTTGTCCTTGGCGTTCGAAGGATCCCATTTCACGAACAGTTCGTACTCGCCGTCGCCGTCAACGTCGCCCACCGAGCAGTCGTTGGGTGAGTACGTGCAGTCGCCCACGGCGGCAGGCCGCTGCAGGTGCAACTGCATGAAGGGCTGCGTCCACGGTGTCGACACTGCCGAAGTCTCCACGGCCTCGCCGTCCACGCGCTTCACCACCTGATAC
>DFLB01000010.1:0-1477 GCA_002373995.1 Bacteroidales bacterium UBA3630
ACACGCAGATAGCCATCCCGATGCTGATCTCGAGCAAGGGCTACGGCGTGCTGTGGAACAACTACGGACTGACCGACTTCAACCCCTGCGACCGCAAGGTGGCGCTGGCCCGACAAGCGGGCAGCAGCCAGCGGGAGACCGTCAGCGTGACCTCGACCGAGGGCGGCAAGCAGGAGGTGAGGGAGAACAACCGCTTTGAGGGCATGCTCACCATTCGCGAGGAGGGCGACTACGCCCTGATGCTGGACGTGGGCCAGAAGATGGCGCGCCGCCACCACCTCTGCATCGACGGCGAAACGGTTGTAGACGTGCGCAACGTATGGCTGCCGCCGACGACCTCGACCATCGTACACCTCAAGAAAGGTCGCCACACGCTGACAGCCGAACTGACGAAGGACGACCAGCCAGAAGTCTACTACCGGAAGGTGGACCAGCAGACGGTGTTCCAGTCGCCCGTGGCGCAGGCCGTGGACTACACGGTGTTCGTAGGCACGCCCGACGAAATCATAGCCACCTACCGCCAACTGACGGGCGAGGCTCCGCTGATGCCGCAATGGGCACTGGGCTACATACACTGCCGCGAGCGTTTCCACTCGCAGGAAGAAATACTGAAGACTGCCAACCGCTTCCGCGAGAAGCAATTGCCCGTGGACGTCATCGTGCAGGACTGGCAGTACTGGGGCAAGTACGGCTGGAACGCCATGCGCTTCGACGAGGCCCACTACCCCACCCCGAAACTCATGACCGACAGCCTGCACCGCATGAACATGCGACTGATGGTGAGTGTGTGGTCGAAAATTGACCGCCAGTCGGAGGTGGGCCGCCAGATGGCTGCCGAAGGTCACTACATTCCCGGCACCGACTGGATAGACTTCTTCAACCCCACCTCGGCTTCGGCCTACTGGCAGAACTTCAGTCGCCGACTGCTGCCCGAGGGCATCGACGCCTGGTGGCAGGACGCCACTGAGCCCGAGAACGACGACCTCGCAGGCCGCCGCGTGTGGCAGGGCCGCTATCCCGGCGAATGGTTCCGCAACGTCTACCCGCTGCTGGTGAACAAGACCGTATATGAAGGACTGATGAAGGACCAGCCCGAGCGCCGCCCGATGATTCTGACGCGCTGCGGCTTCCCCGGCATCCAGCGCTACGGCTCGGCCATGTGGTCGGGCGACGTGGGCAACGACTGGCAGACGCTGCGCCGCCAAATCATTGCCGGACTGGGCATGCAGGCGGCAGGCATCCCTTGGTGGACCTACGACGCCGGCGGCTTCTTCCGTCCCGGCAACCAATACACCGACTCGGCCTACGTGAAGCGCATGTTGCGCTGGATAGAGACGGCCGTCTATCTGCCGCTGATGCGCGTGCATGGCTACATGAGCAACACTGAGCCGTGGGAGTACGGCCCACAGGCAGAGGGCATCATCGCCCAATGTCTGCAAGAGCGCTATAGGCTGATGCCCTATATCTACTCGCAGGC
>DFLB01000010.1:1606-3198 GCA_002373995.1 Bacteroidales bacterium UBA3630
CCGAGGCACTGCGCCAGGAGTGCGAATACATGTTCGGCCCGTCGCTGCTGGTCAGCCCCATCACGGAGCCCGACGTGACCGAGTGGACCACCTACCTGCCACGCCATGCCGCAGGCTGGTACGACTTCCGAACAGGTCGCCACTACGAGGGCGGCCAGTATGTCACCACCAAGGTTGACGACTCGTTCATCCCCGTGTTTGTGAAGGGCGGCAGCATCCTGCCCCTCTGCAACGGCAAGCAGTATGCGGCCGACAAGGACGGCGTGTCGCTGGAGATGCGCGTCTATCCCGGCGCTGACGCCACGTTCACGCTCTACGAGGACGACGGCGAGAGCAATGCCTACCGCCACGGCGACTGCCGCCGCACTACCTATCGCTGGGATGAGGCCAGCCAGAGACTGGAAATTGGAAATTGAAAATTGAGAATTGAAAAATAAGAATTGAATGTTACAGCGCACTCTTGTTACTTTGTTACTTTGTCACTTTGTTACTTTGGCCAGTGCTGGCAATATTGTCTGGTACGACGGTCACTCGAACGTGGGCTACGTGTCGCAGCAGAACTATTCGCCTGTGGTGAAGACCGCCCTGCGCATGTTCAGCGACGACATGCAGGCCGTGACGGGACACCATGCCGAGGCTAACGGCAAAGGCAGGCTGGAGATTATCGAACTGAGCACGCTGACGAACAAGGAATTCAAGAAACTGCAGAAGCGGCGGCTGCCCTACCAGAAGGTCATCGCCCGCAAGGATGCCTTCTACATCGGTGTGCACGACGGGCGGCTCGTGGTGATGGGCGACGAAGGACGCGCCACGGCCTACGGCATCTTGGAACTCTCGCGCATGGCAGGCGTCTCGCCCTGGACATGGTGGGGCGACGTGGTGCCTGAGAAGCGCAAGCGACTGGAAACGCCCGACACGTTCACCACCCTGCAGCAGCCATCGGTGGAGTATCGCGGTATCTTCCTGAACGACGAGGACTGGAGTCTGCGCCCCTGGTCTGGTGGCGACATTACTGCCGAGACCTACGAGAAGGTGTTCGAACTGCTGCTGCGCCTGCGCGCCAACACCATCTGGCCCGCCATGCACGAAGGCACCACACCGTTCTTCCAGAAGAAGGGCTGCAAGGAAATGGCACGTCGGTTTGAGATGTACGTGGGATCGAGCCACTGCGAGCCGATGCTGCGCAACAACGTGGGCGAATGGGACGAGAAACGCCTGGGCGACTACAACTTCTTCACCAACCGACAGCGTGTGCTCAGCTACTGGCAGGAGCGCGTGGACGACACCAGCGACATGCATGCCATCTACACACTCGGTATGCGCGGAATCCACGACGGAGCCATGGAGGGTGCCAAGACAACAGAACAGAAGGTGCAGGGACTCACCGAGGTCATCCGCGAACAACACAAGATGCTCTCAAAGCTGAACGCCCAGACCAATCCTACGGAACACGGGAAGAAGAAAGCGGGAAAAGAACTCCCAACCAAGACTGAAGTCCCTTCAGTTTTCATTCCCTATAAAGAAGTGCTCGACATTTATGAACAGGGCGTGAGCGTGCCCGACGACGTGATGCTCATGTGGTGCGACGACAA
>DFLB01000056.1:0-5178 GCA_002373995.1 Bacteroidales bacterium UBA3630
AAAAATAAAAATAAAAATAAAACTAAAAGAAAAACATACAATAATGGACAGCAAAAAACAATACACTATTGCCATCAACCGCGAGGCTGGATCGGGTGGCAGGAGTTTAGCCGAGCGGCTGGGAGAGAAGCTTGGCATCAACGTATACACCAAAGCGGCGCTGGAAGGACTGATAGAGCACTTCGGGCTGACGGAGGGAGAGATAGAGCACCTGAGGACGCGGAAGCAGAGCTGGTGGGACGAGGTGTGCCAATTCAACAAACAATTCGCCGCTGCGGGCAGCGAGTATGAGGTCAACCGCGAGGTGACGCCGAAGCAGGTGTACCACATGGAAGAGAAGCTGCTGAAAGAGATTGCCGAACGCGAGTCGTGCATCATCGTGGGGCGAGCCGCTTTCCATATCTTCAAAGACACCCCCTCGGTCAAGAAGCTGTTTTTCATTGCCGACAGGGACTACCGTATAGCGCACATGAAAGCCAAGTTGGGCGTTGACGACCGCGAGGCTGCACGTATCATCGACGAGACGGACAAAGAGCGCGAAACATACACCAAGAGCATCATGGGGGTGTCGCGTTACGACTGCCACAACTACGACATGGTGCTCAACATCACGAACAAGGATCCGGAGAAGATGGCCGACTTTCTGGCGGCCATAGTAAAAGCCGAAATGCAATAAAGATGGTCAATACCAACACAAAACCGAAGCTTGCGATAATCGTGGCCGTGGCCCAGAACGGCGCCATCGGCAAGGACAACGACCTGCTGTGGCACCTGAGCGGCGACTTGAAGCGTTTCAAAGAACTCACCACGGGGCACCCCGTCGTCATGGGCCGCAAGACATGGGAGAGCCTGCCCAAACGTCCCTTGCCCAAACGTCAGAACATCGTGATGACGCAGAACCCCGACTTTGCAGCCGAGGGAGCCACGGTGGTGCACAGCGTGAACGGTCTCTTCGAGGCCCTGAAAGGGTACGACGAGGAGGTGTTCATCATGGGAGGAGCGGCCATCTACACGGCGCTGCTGCCGTTTGCACAACGGCTGTACATCACGCGAGTGTATAGAGACTACGAGGCAGACGTGTACTTTCCGCCAGTCGACATGTCGGAGTTCACGCTGGTGAAACTCGGCGAACCGCTGCACGACGAGGAGAGCGGGATAGACTACGCATACGAGGAGTATGACAGGAAGAGCAGGCAGCTGGTAGCAGGTAGCTGGTAGCAATGGGGTGGTATGATTGGAAGAGCTGGTAGCAGGTAGCTGGTAGCAGGTAGCTGGTAGCAGGTAGCAATGGGGTGGTATGATAAGAAAAGCTGGTTGCTGGTAGCAGGTTGCTGGTAGCAATGGGATGAATGGGTATTAAGATATCAGGAGATGAATGTTACGATAATCAATATAGGCGATGAGTTGCTGTTGGGGCAGGTTGTCAACACGAATGCCTCGACGATGGGGCGGATGCTGACGGAGGCAGGGATGGCAGTGGGGAGGACCATAGTGGTGGGCGACAACCGCAAAGCCATCTGGCAGGCGGTAGACAGCGCCCTGCACAAATCGGATGCTGTGCTGGTGACGGGGGGATTGGGGCCGACGAAGGACGACATCACCAAGAGACTGCTCTGCGACTATTTCCACAGCGAGCTGGTGGAGAGCGAGACGGCGCTGGAGAACGTGCGCCGCATCTTCGCTGTGCGGGGGTTCGAGCTGACGGCGGTCAACCGCGCCCAGGCCCTGGTGCCGAAATGCTGCGAAGTGCTGAACAACGACGTGGGCACAGCGCCGTGCATGTGGTTTCAAGTGGAAAAAGGAAAAAGCGAAGCTACACAGGACGGCCTTCCACATACCGTACTGGTGTCGCTGCCGGGGGTGCCGCACGAGATGGAATGGCTGATGCAGAACAGAGTGATTCCCAAGCTGCAGGAGACCTTTCGGACAGACATCATCATCAACAAGAACATACTGACGCAGGGCATAGGAGAGAGCTTTCTGAGCGACCTTATAGAGCCGTGGGAGACGAGCCTGCCGGAGGACATCAAGCTGGCCTACCTGCCGGTGGCGGGGATGACCAAGCTGCGGCTGACGGCCCGCCTTCCGCACGACTATCCACTATCCACCTTCCACTTTCCGCTTGAAGGGCTCTACAAGATTGCAGGCCAATACATTGTGGGCGAGGACTGCGAGACTCTGGCCGAACTGGTGCACAAGACCCTCACGGAGCGCGGCCTGACCCTGGCCACCGCCGAGAGCTGCACAGGCGGCACCATAGCCAGCCAGCTGACGGCACAGGCGGGTGCTTCGGTGTACTTCAAAGGGGGCGTGGTGGCCTACAGCAACGAGGTGAAAGAATGCGCCTTAGGCGTGCAGCACAGCACACTGGAAGCCCACGGCGCGGTGAGCGAAGAGACGGCGAGAGAGATGGCCGAAGGGGTGCGCAAGCGCCTCGGTGCCGACATAGCCATAGCGACCACGGGCATCGCCGGCCCCGACGGGGGCACACGGGAGAAGCCCGTGGGCACGGTGTGGATAGCCGTGGCCGACGCCACACACACGGAGGCCCAGCTGCTGAGCTTCCCCGGCCGTAGACGCCAGCAGAACATCGACCGCACGGTGAACCAAGCGTTCTCCATGCTAATACACCTGATATGCCAAAAGCACTGATCACCATACTGCTGCTCATCGTGAGCAACGTCTTCATGACCTTTGCCTGGTACGGCAACCTGAAGCTCACCGAGCTGAAGATCAACACCAGCTGGCCGCTGATACTCATCATCCTGACCTCGTGGGGGGTGGCTTTCTTCGAGTACTCGTTCATGATCCCCGCCAACCGCATAGGCAGCCAGATCAACGGGGGACCCTTCTCGCTGATGCAGCTGAAGATACTGGCCGAGTGCATCTCGCTGACGGTCTTCACCATCATCGTGGCTACCGTCTTCAAGAGCGAGCCCATCCGATGGAACCACCTCGTCAGCTTTGTCTTCATACTGCTGGCGGTGGTGTTTGCGTTCTGGAGGACGAAATAAGGGGCGCGACCTGAAAGCCACGACGCTCAACATAAAGATATGAAACGCATAGCCTACCTTCTGTTGCCGCTGCTGCTGGCGGCTTGCACACAGAGACCCGATAGGGTGGAGTTGACCGACTGGCAGTTTGAATACCACGGACAGCAGTATGCAGCCACGGTGCCAGGGTTCATCCATACCGACCTGATGGCCAACGGTCTCATCCCCGACCCCTACTACGGCACGAACGAGGACAGCGTGCAGTGGGTGGGCGACAGCGTGTGGCACTACAGCACCACCATCCGGAAAAGCGAGCTGCCCGAGGGCGACACTCTTTGGTTAGTATTCGAAGGCCTTGCCGGACAAGCATCCATTGTCATCAACGGAGAGATCATCGATGCAATGGACAATATGTTCTGCCAGTACATATTCCCCGTCTCCGACTTCCTGCTTGGGCTGGACGACAATATGCTCAAAATCGGTCTGACCTTCTGGCCTGTCACCAATACACGCCACGACGAAGAATGCGAATCCCTACCAAGCGATTCTCTCAAGGAATCCTGGTACGGCATTCCGCTCCCTGACCGCCGCGCTTTCACGCGCATCGCGCCCTACCAGCAGGGCTGGGATTGGGGTCCCAAGCTGAAGACCTGCGGTATCTGGAAGCGGGTGTATATCACCAACAAATCTCAATCAGAACTAAAAGAACCATCAGAAAACAATTCTTTTTGTTCTTTTAGTTCTGATTGGAATAAAATAGAACTCCGGCAGGAGCGGGACAGCATCGGGCAGTCGTTTGCTTTCTACAAAGACGGCAAACGCATATTCATGAAGGGAGCCAACTGGATACCGGTGCACTCGTTCCCTGTGGACGACAGCGAGAACAGAGCCCGCTACCGAAGCCTGCTCAGCTCGGCCAAAGAAGCCGGGTTCAACATGATAAGAGTGTGGGGGGGAGGCATCTACGAGCACGACTACTTCTACGACCTCTGCGACTCGCTGGGGCTGATGGTGTGGCAAGACTTCAACTTCAGCACGATGCTGTATCCGGACAACAAGGAGATGCTGGAGAGCATAAAACAGGAGGCCTATGAGAACGTCAGCCGCATAGCGAGGCACCGCTGCGTGGTGCTCTGGTGCGGCAACAACGAGGTGAAGAACGGCTGGGAAGACTGGGGCTGGCAGGGGGTGTATAACTGGACGCCCGAGCAGCGAGCAAGGTTAGAGAAGGCGATAGACACAATATTCGGTTATAGCGGCAACAGTAACTATAGTGACAATAGTATTTTGGCGCAAGCCGTCAGGGACTGCGACCCGATGCAGAGACCATATATCACGACCTCGCCGCTGTATGGCTGGGGCCACAAGGAGTGCACGACCCACGGCGACAGCCACTACTGGGGAGTGTGGTGGGGCGAGGAGCCCTTTGAGGTGTACAAGGAGAAGACGGGGCGCTTCATGAGCGAGTACGGGTTCCAGAGCTACCCGATGATATCGACGATCAAACGGTTCTGTACTGACGAGCAGCTGAGCATCGACTCCCCTACCCTGCGCAACCATCAGAAGCACGGCCGCGGGCGGGAGATAATAGACAAGGCTATGATGCGATACTACGGTTTGGACAGCCGGAGCCTATCGCTTGAGGACTATGCCTACATGAGCCAGTTGCTGCAGGCGTGGGGAGTGGGTTACGGGATACTGTGCCACATAGCCGACCCGCGCTGCGGGGGGACCCTCTACTGGCAGCTGAACGACTGCTGGCCTGTGGCGTCGTGGAGTTCGATAGACTATTACGGGAACTGGAAGGCGCTGCATTACCGTGCGAAAGAGCTGTTTGCAGACGATGCAGACGTGGAGGCATGGCGGGAGTATTACACGGTGTATCCCAAAGAGCGGAGATACGCGGAGGCGAGATACAAGGTGGAGACCCAGCAGGAAGGGGCGCTGAGGGTGAGGATAGAGGCGGAGAGCGACCTGTATGGCGTGTATATCGAGACGGAGCCGCATGTGGACGGGCATTTCACACGGAATTTTGCCGATTTGAAGAAGGGTGAGGTGATGGAAGCGGCGTTTGTGCCGACCAAGGCGGGGGCAGACCTTGCAGGGGTGAGGGTGAGCGTGAAGACCTTGAACGAGGTGATGAGAGGGAGGTGAGATGCAGAGGATATGCTTAGGATGTGCTTAG
>DFLB01000056.1:5305-58773 GCA_002373995.1 Bacteroidales bacterium UBA3630
ATGCTTAGGATGAGCTTAGGATAAGCCTTGGATGCGCAGGGGGAGGGATTGAGGGCAGCACGGAAATTGCTCATTGCCAGGGTTGAGCGCGGAGGGGATACACTTTTTTTGGCGGTTTCGAAAAAAAGGTGTATTTTTGCATTTTATTTAACAGGAACAAAAAAAATTGCGCAATTATGTATACAGACACGACTAAATTCATTGGCGAAGGCCTTACTTACGACGACGTACTGCTCGTCCCTGCTTATTCGGAAGTGTTGCCGCGAGAGGTGACGGTGGCGTCGCGTTTTTCGAAACGAATCATGCTGAACACGCCGCTTGTGAGCGCGGCGATGGACACGGTGACCGAGGCTGCGATGGCTATCGGGATGGCCCAGGAGGGCGGAATAGGCGTGTTGCACAAGAACATGAGCATAGAGCGTCAGGCGAACGAGGTGAGGAAGGTGAAGCGGGCTGAGAACGGGATGATTATCGATCCGATCACCCTCTCGAAAGAGGCCAAGGTGAAAGACGCCCTGCACCTGATGGAAGAGTATGGCATCGGCGGCATACCCATTGTGGACGAGAACAGGATGCTGATAGGCATGGTGACGAACCGCGATTTACGTTTTGAGCGCGATATGGAGCGTCCGCTGAGCGAGATTATGATTACGAAGCTGATCACCACGCACGAGGGGACCACGTTTGCCGAGGCGACCGACATACTGCAGCAGCACAAGATAGAGAAGTTGCCGGTGGTGAACAAGGAGGGACAGTTTATGGGGTTGATTACGTATCGCGACATCATGAAGACGAAAGAGCGCCCCAACGCCTGCAAGGACAGCAACGGGCGGCTGCGCGTGGCTGCAGGTGTGGGCATCACGCCGGATATGATGGAGCGGGTGGATGCGCTGGTGAAGGCTGGCGCCGACGCGATAGTGATAGACACGGCGCACGGGCACTCGATCAGGGTGGTGGATGCGCTGAAGCAGGTGAAGGAGAAATACAAGGAGATTGACGTGGTGGTGGGTAATATAGCGACCGGCGAGGCTGCGCTGATGCTGGCGGAGGCAGGAGCCGATGCCATCAAGGTGGGCATTGGGCCGGGATCGATATGCTCGACGAGGATTGTGGCCGGTATCGGAGTGCCGCAGTTGACGGCGGTGTGCGAGGTGTGTGGTGCCTTGAAGCAGGCTGGCTACGACGTGCCCGTCATTGCCGACGGCGGCATACGCTACAGCGGCGACATCGTCAAGGCTTTGGCTGCCGGAGCGAGCAGCATCATGGTGGGCAGCCTGGTGGCCGGTGTGGACGAAGCCCCGGGCGAGACGATTATCTTCGAAGGCCGCAAGTTCAAGAGCTACCGCGGTATGGGTTCGCTGGAAGCCATGCAGAGTGGCTCGAAAGACCGCTACTTCCAGGACAAAGAGACCGACGCCAAGAAGCTGGTGCCGGAAGGTGTGGTGGGTCGGGTACCGTACAAGGGAACGCTGAGCGAGGTGCTGTACCAGATGGTGGGCGGACTGAAAGCCGGTATGGGCTACACGGGAAGCCGCACGATTGAGGACCTGCAGAAGGCGAAGTTTATCCGCATCACCGCTGCCGGCCGTACGGAGAGCCATCCGCACGACATCGCCATCACCCGCGAGGCACCGAACTACAGCAGATAAGTGTTTAGTTAGTGTTTAGTTTGAAGATGAAGAAGTTAATAAGACTGATTGTATATGCGGGGCTGCTGCTGGCGATGCCTGCGGCAGTGCACGCCCAGACGGGCGACCCTGTCATCATAGAGGTGGCCGGGGAGAAGATACGCCTGTCTGAATTCATGGAAGAGTTCAACGCGAACGTGGGCAACCAGCTGGCGAAGAAGGCTGGCGTGACGGTGGCAGAGAAGCAGGCTGCACTGGAGGAATATGTGGAACTGTACGCCACCTTCCGAGCAAAAGAATACGACGCAAGGATGCGCGGTTTCGACACAACGGCACGCCTGCGCCGCGAGTTGGCACACTACCGTCGCGACCTTGCGGCACCGTACCTGATTGACTCGACAGTGTTGCGCAACCTGCTTGACGAGGCCTACGAGAGGAACCATTACTCGCTTCATGCGGCCCACATATTGGTTCCGGTGCGACCGGACGCAGCGCCAGAAGACACGCTGAAAGCATATAACCACGCAATCGAATTGCGCGAGCGCGCTCTGGGCGGCGAGGATTTCTACGCACTGGCCACCGAAGAGCTGCACGCCTTCAACCCCCAGGCCCGTACCCGTCCAAACGAGGGCGACCTGGGGTACTTCACGGTATTCGAGATGGTGTATCCGTTCGAGAGCGCAGCATACGCGCTGAAGGTGGGCGAAATCAGCATGCCTGTGCGCACGCAGTACGGATACCACATCATCAAGCTTCTGGACCGGGTGGAAGGGCTATACGGAGAGGTGACGATGGCGCATATCTGGCTGAACAGTCCCGACAAGGAGAGGCGGCGCGCCGATATTGACAACATATACAAGCAGTTGCTTGAAGGAAAATCGTTCGAAGAAATGGCCAAACTGAGCGACGACCGCACGACGGCCGACAACGGCGGTGTGCTGAGCGACGCAACGCTGTCGCAGTTGCCGCCAGAGTATATCCACGAAATCGTGGACATGAAAGCCGGAGAAATATCGAAGCCGTTTTTCACTCAGTACGGATGGCATATTGTCAAGATGATACGTCGCGATACGTTGCTGCCGCTGAAACAGATAGAAGGTTTCTACAAACAACGCATGTCGCGCGACCCGCGAGGCAGTGAGTCTTACAAAACCTTTGCCGCCGACTGCCGCAAGAAGTACGGCATAGTGGACTGCACACGTACCGCCGTTGCTCAGCCGAAAGGCAAACGAGGGAAAAAGAAAACCGAGCCCCAAATGATGGCCTCGCTGGACGAACTGATAAGCCACCTGAACGACACAGTGAGAACTGGCAAATGGGAATTCCAAGAATCCGACTTCACGGACACCACAGCCCTCATCATCACCCCCGACCAGCGATACACCTCACTGGACGTAGCGCAGTACATCCACCGTACCCAGAAAGACGGAATGTGGCTCAGCCTTGAATTCTACGCACAGAAAATGTTCGACGAGTTTTTAGACAGCGTGACAATAAAATACGCCGACAGCCAGCTGGAAAAAGAACACCCGGACTTCGCTCAGGTGGTAAACGAATACCGGCGCGGCCTGATGATATTCAACTACAACGACGAAATGATCTGGAGCAAAGCCATCAGCGACACCGCCGGCCTCGCCGCCTTCTACGCCACAGAATGCAAGAACAAGAGACTCGACAATGCCGAAGACTCAATATACTTCTACCATCCGCGGGCCCGAGTGACAATCATCAACGTTGCCAACAGCAATGCCCTCTCCCCCGCCAAAGCACAGAAAATAGTGGCTAAAGCCCAAAAGAAAGGACTGAGCAGCAACGACATAAAACAATTGCTGACGAAGAAAATCAACCGCAAAAAATACCCCGACGACAACATCGTTAGCACAGAAATTGAAGTGGTTGAACAAACACGACAGAAAGTGCTCGACGCCAGGCAATGGCAAGTGGGGACCTACTTAACAGAGCAGCAACCAGGCTACCGGATAGTGGTCGTCGACCAAGTGTTGCCTCGGACGATCAAAGACCTCAAAGATGCACGCGGATACTACATCAACGCATGGCAGAACGAGGTTGAACGTAGGCTCAACGAATCGCTGCGGACCAAATACAACGTGAAGATACACAGGGATGTTGTACACTCGATCAGTCTCTAAATGGTTGCTAACTGCCGCAATCATACTAACATCATGCCAACAAAAGCACGTTGACAACTCGCCCCTCGTGGCAAAAGTCAACGACTACGAACTGCGCCACAGCGACCTGACAGGACTCGTCGGCTCCGGCGTCAGCCCAGAAGACAGTGCAGCAATAGTGGCAAACTACGTAGACCAGTGGATACGGCAAATGGTGATACTGACAAAAGCAGAAAAAAACATCACCAACAACTTCGAACGCCAACTACGCGAATACAAAAACAGCCTCCTCACTTACGCTTACGAACAACAGATAGTGAACCAGCTGCTCGACACCGTCGTCAGCGACCAGCAAATCAGCGAATACTACGGCCTCCACAGCGAGGAATTCCGTCTCACAAATACCATTGTCAAAGCCGTCTACGTAGTGGCACCCGCCAAATCAACCGCAATAGGCAAACTAAAAAAAATACTCAACAAAAAAGACTTCGACGAATCAGACATCGTGGAAATGGAAGCAACAGCCCGTCGCCACGGGCTCACCGGCTACTACGATGGCGACACATGGATGCCCTTTTTCTCCCTCCAAAAAGCTGTACCCATCACCACCTACAACGAAAACCTTTACCTCAAACAAAACCGCACCATACAACTCAACGACGACACAACGACATACCTCGTGCGCATACTCGACTACAAAGTCAGTGACCAAATCGCGCCCCTCGAAATGCAGGCAGACAACATCCGTTCGCTCATCCTTAACCACAGAAAACTCGACATCCTCAACCGCCTGCAGTCCGACCTGCTCCACGAAGCCGAGAAAAACGGAAACGTAAAACGATATTGAAAACATGAAAAGAACACTCATCGCAGCCGCAGCCATCCTGCTCCTCCACCCCCAACTCAACCTCTACGCCCAAGAAACCCTCGTGGACGGAGTCGCCGCAATCGTGGGACGCAACATCATCAAATACTCAGACATCGACAGAACATACGCCCAAATGAGACTGCACGGCAGCGCATCAAACCGTCAGGCAGACCAATGCGCCATACTGGAAAACCTGATACTCAATCAACTGCTCGTACACAAAGGTGAAGTCGACAGTGTAGAGGTAACCGACGAAGAAGTCGACTACTACGTGCAGCTATACCTCAAAAACGACATGCGCCAATATGGCACTAAAGAAGCCCTCCGCGACGCCACAGGCTTCAACTACGACGAACTCAAGGAACAATACCAACACCTCATCCGCAACAGCCTCCTCGCTCGTCGTGTGGAATACACATTGACCGAAGACGTCAAAATAACACCACACGAAGTAACCCAATTCTTCAACAACCTCCCCCCCGACAGCCTGCCAACCATGCCCGAACGCTACGAACTGTCCGAAATAGTCCTAAGCCCCACAATATCGGAAACCGAACGTGACCGCGTGCGCACACAACTCGCCCAACTCCGAGAACGCGTACTCAACGGCGAAAAATTCTCCATGCTCGCCACCCTCTACTCCCAAGACCCAGGCTCCGCCAAAAAAGGCGGCGAACTCGGCTTCACACCTCGCGGCGAATGGTACTCCGAATTCGAAGCCGCAGCCTTCGCTCTCAAACCCGGCGAAGTATCACCCATCATCGAAACACCCGTCGGATTCCATATCATTCAACTCATCGAACGCAAAGGCAACACCATCAACGTCAGACACATACTCATCACACCTAAAGTATCCTCCTCCGACCTCCTGCACGCCCGCATGCTCCTCGACAGCATCGCCGTCGAAATACGCTCCGGCAACATCAGCTTCGAAGACGCCGCCCGAAAATACAGCACCGCCCCCAACGCCAAACAAGGCGGCCACGCCGTCGCCCCAGACGGCACCCCTCACTTCGACCGCGCAACCATCGACCAACTCTACTACAACGTCGGAATACCCGGCATGGATGAAAACCAAATCAGCAACGCAACAGCCACAAAAACCGACGACAACCGCGACGCATACCGCATCGTCAAACTCAACAAAAAACACCCCTCTCACCAAGCCAACCTCTCTGACGACTACGACAACATCTACAACGCCGCCCTCGCCAACGCCAAACAAAACAAACTCCGTCAATGGGCCCGACGACAAATGCAAAACACATACATCCACCTCAGCGACCAATACGCGAACTGCCCCCTCGAAAACCTCAAATAAAACACCCCCTCATCCCATGTCAGACAAAGAACAAATCGACCTCCTCGTCGAAAAATACCACACCCTCAAACAAGAAATCTCCAAAACCATCGTCGGTCAACAACAAACCATCGACAGCCTCCTCATCTCCATCTTCGCCGGCGGCCACTCCCTTCTCCTCGGCGTCCCGGGACTCGCAAAAACACTCATCGTCAACACCCTCTCCAAAACACTCAACCTCCCCTTCAAACGAATCCAATTCACCCCTGACCTCATGCCCTCCGACATCACCGGCAGCGAAATACTCGACCACCAACGCTCCCTCCACTTCGTCAAAGGACCCATCTTCGCCAGCATCATCCTCGCCGACGAAATCAACAGAACACCACCCAAAACCCAGGCAGCACTCCTCGAAGCCATGCAGGAACACTCCGTCACCGTCAACGGAACCACCTATCCCCTCCCCTCCCCGTTCTTCGTCCTCGCCACTCAAAACCCCATCGAACAAGAAGGCACCTACCCACTCCCTGAAGCACAACTCGACCGCTTCATGTTCAACATCAAACTCGACTACCCATCCCTCGACGAAGAGATACAAATCGTCAAACAAACCACCCTCGCACCCCCTGCAAACATATCCCCCCTTCTCTCCGCTGGCGAAATCATCAACATCCAGCAAACAATCAGCCGCATGCCCGTCACAGACAACACCGTGGCATACGCCGTCCACCTCGTCACAGCCACCCGCCCCACTCACCAGCTACCAGCTACCAGCCACCAGCTGCCAACTAAATATATCTCCTACGGCGCCGGCCCCCGCGCATCGCAATACCTCATCATCGCAGCACGCTGCCACGCCGCACTCCACGGCAAATACTCCCCCGACATCGAAGACATCAACGCCATTGCACACAATGTCCTCCGACACCGCATCGTCCTAAACTACTACGCCGAAGCCGAAGGCATCACCTCTGACGACATCATCGACGCCATCATAGCGGCAAATAAATAACCCGCTTCGTCTCAAAGAAATCCTCTGCAAAGAAATCGCAGACATCCCACGTCCGCACCCTACCCCCAAACGGGGCAAGCTCCTCACTCAAATCACCACCCTTTAAACACAAAATGCCATTGTGCAGACTATGGTATTGCGTCTTGGAAACTTTGTTCCTCACCCACGGAACCAACTCCCCAAGCGATGCAACAGCACGCGAAACGACAAAATCATACTCCCCCTCAACCTCCTCAGCCCTCACCTGTCGACACCTGACATTCTCCAAACCCACCCGCTCCGCAACATCGGCAACCACCTTCACCTTCTTCCCAATCGAATCAATCAACGTAAAGCGGCTCTCCGGGAACACAATCGCCAACGGCACCCCGGGGAAACCTCCCCCCGTACCCACATCCAGCACCTCCGCCATAGGCTTAAACTGGACAACCTTCGCTATTGCCAACGAGTGCAACACATGATGCTCGTAGAAATTAACCATATCCCTACGCGAAATCACATTAACCCTCGCATTCCACTCCTCATACAACGGCCCCAACGCCGCCAGCTGCTCCCGCTGCCGCCCAGTCAACTCAGGGAAATATCTGACAATCCTATCCATCACCAACCCGCTACCAGCTACCTGCTACCAGCTTCCCCCTACAAATACGCCTTCAAGTGCTTACTCTTGCTGCTCGTCTTCAACCGCTTGATACCCTTCTCCTTGATCTGTCGCACACGCTCGCGGGTCAAATTAAACTTCATCGCTATCTCATCCAAACTCAACGGATGCGGCAACCCTATCCCAAAATACATCTTGATCACCTCCCGCTCAAACTCCGTCAACGTCGACAGACAACGCTCTATCTCCTGCGACAGGCTCTCCTGCATCAACTTGCTGTCCGTCGGCGGCGTATCCTCGTTCGGCAACACATCCACAAAATTCACATCCTCATCGCTCGCCAACGGCGCATCAATCGACACATGACGCCCGCTGATACCCATAATGGCCTTAATCTTCTCCTCCGGTATATCCAGCATCTCGGCCAACTCCTCCTCCGATGGCGGCCGCTCCAACTGCTGCTCAAGCTTCGAAATCTCCTTCTTCAACTTGTTCAACGCACCCAACTGATTACTCGGCAACCTCACGATACGCGAATTCTCCGCTATCGCCTGCAATATACTCTGCCGGATCCACCACACCGCATAACTGATAAACTTGAAACCGCGCGTCTCGTCAAAACGCTTCGCAGCCTTTATCAAACCCAGGTTACCCTCGTTGATCAAATCAGGCAACGACAAACCCTGGTTCTGATACTGTTTAGCCACCGACACCACAAAACGCAAATTAGCCTTCGTCAACCGCTCCAAAGCAGCCTGGTCGCCCTGCTTGATACGCTGCGCAAGCTGCACCTCCTGCTCAGGCGTCAGCAACTCCTCGCTGCATATATCCTGCAGGTACTTATCCAACGACTTGATGTCGCGGTTCGTAATAGAATGTGTAATCTTCAGTTGTCTCATACTCTTTCGCTATATTAAACACCTATTTCCCCCAATAACGCAAAAAAAACCGTTTTGTTACATCCAACGCAAACTTTTTTTCCACCCTTCTCCGAAGGAAAACAAAACCCCATCCTAAGCTCTTGGTCCGAGGATGGTCCGGGGATGGTCCGGGGATGGTCCGATGGTGGTCCGACAGAAACCGGACCAACTCCGGTCCAAGTCCGACCCTGGTTCGGAAAAATAGTATCACACAAAGGAATTTTATCGAAAACCATTCGCTAATTTTGCACCCGGAAACAATAAAGCGCAAACAACCACGTTATTCAAACAAATATTAAAACCAACTGACATGAAAAAGAACAGATTACGCCTAAAAACACTCGCAGTGGCCTTCGCCGCCCTGCTCTTCGGTGGCATCGCATCGTCCTGCACCCGTGAGGCACTTATCGAAAGCGTCACAACCGATGTCGAATACTTCACGGTCACAAACGACATGTGGGACATCGACGCCAAAGGTGATTTCTACTGCTCCTTCGAGTGGAACACTATTTCCAACGAAGTAATCAACAACGGAAACGTCTCGGCATATCTGCTTGAAGTTTCCCAAGGTGTCGAACGCCAAAACCCACTGCCGTTCATCTACGCCATCGACCATATAGATACTGCCGGCAATGTCGTCTACGAACCCATCAACATCCGTTTCGACATGGAGCCTGGCTACATCACCTTCGTTGCCAGCGACCTGGCCAACTATTTCACCTCCGCATCCCAGCTGCTGACCATGCGCTTCCGCGTGGTGGTCAACAAACCCGTCAACTACGTCATCGAGCAATAACCGATATCCCTTCAATTAGCGGGGGCCGCGCTGTCGCGCGGCCCCCGCTCTTTTTACCTTCTCTTATATGCCTTCAAGGTGTTCTGCAACAGCGAGACAATCGTCAACGGTCCCACACCGCCAGGCACCGGCGTCACCCAACTGCATTTGGGGTCAACCTCCGAGTGCTTCACATCGCCTATGACACGATAGCCATTCTTCTTCGTGGCATCCTCCACACGGTGGATACCCACATCCACCACCACAGCCCCGGGCTTGACCATATCGCCAGTGACAAACTCAGGCTTCCCAATGGCCACAACGAGAATATCCGCCTGGAGCGTTAACTCCTTCAAGTTCTGCGTCTTGCTGTGGCACATCGTCACCGTGCAGTCAAACCCCTTGCGGCTCAAAAGGTTGGCCACCGGTGTACCCACAATATTCGACCGCCCGATGACCACACAATGCTTCCCAGCCGTCTCAATGCCGTAACGCTTCAACAATGTGCATATCCCCATCGGCGTGGCCGGAGTGAAACAATCCTCGCCAAGCACCATCCGTCCAATATTGACCGGGGTGAACCCGTCCACATCTTTCTCAGCAGAGATAGCGTTGATAACCTTCTGCTCGTCGATGTGTTTCGGCAAAGGCAACTGGACGATAAAACCGTCAATGTCAGGGTCGTTATTGAGGAAATCTATCGTCTCCAGCAACTGCTTCTCGGTGGTCGACTCCGCCATGCGGTACACGCTTGATGTAAACCCCACCTCGTGGCTCGACTTCTCCTTGTTGGCCACATACGTCATGCTGGCACCATCCGAACCCACAATCACCGCCGCCAAATGTGGCGCTCTATGCCCCTCTTGCGTCATCTGCCTCACCTCGTTGGCTATTTCGTCCTTTATCTGCAAGGCCAACGCCTTGCCGTCCAGTAACTCTGTCATATTGTCTTTCGTTGATTGGTTATCATTATTATTTTTCGACGCTGCGCGCAATGTGCATCGCCACAGTTCACCGTCTCCTCACCGTCTCCTCATCGGCACCTTGCCGCCGTTTTTGCTCACCATTCTCATCATCTTGCGCGTGTCCTCAAACTGCTTCAGGAAGCGGTTCAACTCCTGAATCGTCCGGCCGCTGCCGGCGGCGATACGCTGCTTCCGGCTACCGTTCAGGCACGACGGGTGCTGCCTTTCGTAGGGGGTCATGCTCCCTATCATTGCCTCTATCGGCACAAAGGCGTCGTCGCTTATCTCAACGTTGCGCGTCAGTTTGTCCATGCCGGGTATCATCCCCATCAGGTCTTTCATCGACCCCATCTTCTTGATCTGGGCCACTTGCGTCAGAAAGTCATCGAAGTTGTACTCGTTGTGTATCAGTTTCTTCTGTATCCGGCGCGCCTCTTGCTCATCGAATTGTTCCTGCGCACGCTCCACCAGGCTCACCACATCGCCCATACCCAGTATGCGGTTGGCCATGCGGTCAGGATGGAAGACGTCCAGGGCATCCATCTTCTCGCCGATGCCGACAAACTTGATGGGTTTCTGCACCGTGTAGCGTATCGTCAACGCCGCACCGCCTCGCGTGTCGCCGTCGAGCTTGGTCAGCACCACGCCGTCGAAATCTATCCTGTCGTTGAAGGCCTTGGCTGTGTTCACGGCGTCCTGGCCCGTCATCGAGTCGACGACGAACAGCGTCTCCTGCGGTTGCAGTTCGCTCTTCAGGGCGGCTATTTCGTTCATCATTTCTTCGTCTACCGCCAGACGTCCGGCTGTATCCACTATCACCACATTCACCCCCTTCATCTTGGCTTCCTTGATGGCGTTCTTCGCAATCTGCACAGGGTTCCGGTTGCCTTCCTCCGAGTATACCGGCACCGCGATCTGTTCGCCCAGGGTCTTCAACTGGCTGATAGCCGCCGGTCTGTACACGTCGCCCGCCACCAGCATCACGTTCTTCCCCCGTTTTGTCTTCAGCAGGTGGGCCAGCTTGGCGCTGAAAGTCGTCTTGCCCGAACCTTGCAGACCCGCTATGAGCACCACTGCCGGCTGGCCTTTGACGTTGATATCCACCGCCTCCGACCCCATCAACTTCGTCAACTCCTCGTGTACTATCTTCACCATCAGCTGGCCGGGTTCGATGCTCGTAATCACGCTCCTGCCCATAGCCTCAGCCTTCACCTTGTCGGTAAACTCTTTGGCTATCGGATAGCTCACATCGGCATCCAGCAACGCCTTGCGCACCTCCTTGACGGTCTCCGCCACATTGATATCGGTAATCGACCCTTTGCCACGGAGGGTATGTAACGCTTTCTCTATCTTACTACTAAGATTTTCAAACATAACTTGTCGTGCATGATATTTCCGGTGCAAAGATACAAAAAAAATACGAATTGCGGCAGGCCGAATGCATCAATTTTGAATATTTGGCTGAAAACCCAGCTCCCCGCTACCAGCTACCAGCCCCCCACCCCGCCCCCTCACCGCTTTTCGTCCGGATTCTATCGGACCACCATCGGACCATCCTCGGACCACCACCGGACCATCACCGGACCAAGAGCTTCGGATGAGCGAAGAAACAATAATGGATTTTGGGATAATAAAACCTGCTGCGCCCTCGTTATTGCAGTCATGCAACAGTTCCAAATCCGCCATACCCGCGAGGAGGACATGGACGACGTCATGGCGATGTTCGACCACTCGCGCTCGCTTATGCGTGCCGCCGGCAATTACAGCCAGTGGGTTGGCTACCCCACGCGCGGCGACCTCATGGCCGATATCCAGCGCCACGCCTCCTATCTCGCCATCCTCGACGGGCGCCCCGTGGGCACCTTTGCGCTCGTTCCCGGGACGGAACCGACTTATGCTGTCATCGAGCACGGCCGTTGGATTGACACCCTGTCGCCTTACACCACCATCCACCGCATCGCCAAGGCCGCCGGCGTACATGGCATCGCGCACCTCGCCTTCGCCACCGCCCGCGAGCGCTATGCCCATCTCCGGGTCGACACCCACCGCGACAACCACCTGATGCGCTCCATCCTGGCAACGGAGGACTTCGTCTACTGCGGCATTGTCTATATGAACGACGGCAGCCCGCGCCTGGCCTACGAATGGTGGCGATGGGACGAGGTGCCGGCTTCGCTGCAGGACTTTGTCTCCCGCCAGGTGCTGCCACTCTACGACCACTTCGACGCCGCCCACCGCCGCGACCATGCCCTGCGCGTCATCGCACGCGCCATGACGCTCTGCCGCCAAAGGCCAACCGTCAACTGCCAACAGGCCTACACCGCCGCCGCCATGCACGACCTCGGCCTCAGCGAAGGACGCGAGCACCACCACCTGGCCTCCGGCACCATCATTCGCTCGTGCAACGAACTGCACCGCTGGTTCAACGACGCTGATATTGAACTCATTGCACAGGCTGCCGAGGACCATCGCGCATCAGCCGCCACAGCACCGCGCTCCCTGCTCGGATGCATCATCGCCGAAGCCGACCGCGACGTCGAGCCCGAAACCATCGTCCGCCGCACCGTCGAGTACGGCCTCAGCCACTACCCCTCACTCGACCGCGAAGGCCACTGGCAGCGCACCCTGCAGCACCTGCACGAGAAGTATGCCGAAGGAGGCTACATAAAACTCTGGCTCGACCATTCGCCCAACGCCGCTCCGCTCGCCGACCTGCGCGCGCTCATCGCCGACGAAGCACGCCTCCGCCCCCTCTTCGACCAATATTACGAAACCGAACCAAAATCCTGACAAAATGTCCACCTTGCTCATCATCCTGGCCTTCGTCTGTCTCCTGACAGGCATCGTGGCCGTATTCACCCCCTTTCCGCCGGCCGTGCCGATAGCGTGGCTCGGGCTCCTGCTGGCACGTCTTGGCGGCGTTCCGCTCAGCACGTCGCTGCTTGTCTGGAGCGCCGTGATTGGCGTAGTGCTGATGGTGCTCGACTATGTGCTTCCCCTCCTCACCACCCGCCGTTTCGGGGGGTCGAAGTGGGGCGTCTGGGGATGCACCATCGGACTGCTGATAGCCGTCGTCGGCCTGCCCTTTGGCCCTACGGGGCTCGTGGGCGTGTTCTTCTGGCCCTTTGCGGGAGCCTTCGTCGGCGAACTACTCAAGCAGCGCTCTTTCACGCCTGCCCTGCGCGCCGCCGTGGGGTCCTTCCTCGGCATCATGGCAGGCTCCTTCGCCAAGGTGCTCTACGCCCTGGTGCTACTGGTAATTCTGATAGTCAACCTTTTCTGACTATTCCACCCCTGCCAGCGACATCAGGCTCCGCACGGGTGCCACAGCCTCGAGCAGCCGCCGTCCGCCGAGGGCGGGCAGCTCAACGAGGAAGACAAACTCCTTGACCACCACACGGTGTCCGTCTACGACCTCGCCGTTCAACGCCTGGGCAATGCCGAGGGCGGTGCCGCCAGTGGCCAACAGGTCGTCCAGCAGGGTGATCTCGATGATGTCTCCGTTGACCCGGCAAGCCGCCAGGTCGCTGCGACGGTAGAAGACCTCGTCGCTGCCGTATTCTTTCTCTATGTTCACACGCCTGATGTCACCCTCCGCATGGGGCAGCTTGCCCTTCTTGCGTATGGGCACGATGGTCTCTACATGGTCGGAGACCGAGAGCAGTGGCGCCGCGAAGAGGAAACCACGTGCCTCGACGGTGGCGACATTGGCTGCCGTGCAGCACCGGTCTATCTCCCCTATCGCCTCGGCGAAAGCCTTCTTGTCCTGCAAAAACGGCAGTACATCAATGAAATCAATCCCCTTCTTGGGGAAATCGGCATAGTGTTTGATAACGTCTTCGAACATATTTCTATCTTATTAAGACTCGGCTGATGCCACAAAAAAAGTTCTCCACTATCCTACATCGCCCAAACCAGCAGTCCGCCACAGATGATGACTCCCGTCACGAGCAGGTCTATCAAGCAGTAGCCCATGATATCCTTGGCCGACAGGCGCGCTATGGCCAACGCCGGCAGCGCCCAGAACGGCTGTATCAGGTTGGTCCATGCGTCACCCCACGCAATGGCAGTGCCCGTCAGTCCGGGATCCACCCCCAAGTCGGCACCAGCCGTGAACATGATGGGGGCTTGGATGGCCCAATGCCCTCCACCCGAAGGAACAAACAAGTTGAGCACCGCGGCGCAGAGGAAGGTCAGCAACGGGTAGGTCGTCGGGGTGCTGATGTTGATGCAAGCATCGGCGAGCACGGTACCCATACAGATGCCGCTGGCACCCGTGCCGGTAATGATACCCATGATGCCGGCATAGAACGGGAACTGCAATATAATGCCACTGGCGCCGGTGGCGGCCTTGCCAAAGGCGCGCACGTATGCCACCGGTGTACCATGCATCAGCAGGCCCAGCGAGAGGAATATCATGATGACCGCACCCAGGTCGAGCGTACCACCACGGAACCCCAACCGCAGCACAAGGTAGACCGCCAGCAGGCCAGCCGTCAGCCACGCCAGCAACTTGCTGTGCTCCATCCGTTGCGCCGGTGTCCTGTTTTCCTTGCCATCCACCACCTCCTGCGGTCCCTCATCCAACAATGCCGCATCCACCGTCACCACACCCTGTTTGGGGTGCATCAAGGTGTTAGTGAGCGTGATACCTACAATCACCAGCAGCACCATCACCAGGTTGTGCGGCTCAAGGATGGTCTGGCTGACCGGCACCGGCGATGTCAGCGCACCGTTGGTGGCCACCGCCAGCGACTCTCCGGGTGTCGCCATCGTAAGCGGTATGGATCCAGATAGTCCGGCATGCCAGACTACAAAACCGCTATACGCCGACGCAATGAGCAACCGGTAGTCTACGCCGCTCATCTGCCGCGCTATAGCCTTGGCGAAGATAACTCCGACAATCAGCCCGAAGCCCCAATTGAGCCAGCAGGCAAGGGCGGAGACAACCGTCACCAGCGCTATGGCTGCCGACGGCGTGCGTGGCACCCGCGCAAGGGCATCGATAGCGCGACCTACAGCGGGCGCCGCCGCCAGCGTCGAGCCACACACCAGCACCAAGGCCATCTGCATCGCAAAGGCAAGCAGGTTCCACACTCCCCCACCCCAGTGTTCGACCACTTCTATCGGAGTCTGATGACATAAGGGCATGGCTATCAGTGCCGCCAGGAAGGTCAGCACGATGGCGAAGATGAAAGGTTCTGGCAGCCAACGATGCACAAGTCGGACGCAGAGTTTAATCATATTACCACCCCATCAGGGCGCGTATTTTCTGTGGAATATCAGTGTTCTCTTGTATGCCGCTGAAACGCTCGGCACCAGGGCCATAGGCAAAGACGGGGACCATGCAACCCGTGTGGCTGCCCCAATGGAAGCGGGGGGTATTGAGGCCTTGCTCTATGTCGCCGTCGGGCAGGGTGAGACCGCCAGTCTCGTGGTCGGCGGTGACAACGACGAGAGTATTGCCATCCTGCTCGGCCCAATCGAGCACAGCGTGCAGCATCACCTCAAAATCAGCGAGTTCAGCGCGCAGGTAGGCCGAGTCGTTGTTATGGCAGGCCCAATCAATCTGCGACCCCTCTATCATCATGGCAAAGCCCTTTGGATTGCGGTTGAGCATGGAGATAGCCTTCATCGCGGCGGGACGCAACACGTCGCCGCGGTCAGGAGCAGTCAGCGGGTCTCCGTCGTAGAGCAACCCCGCAACACGCTGGCCGTCAAAGGCAAGCAGCGAATCAAGGCTACGCACGACAGTACACCCCCGGGCAGCGAGGGTGTCGAGCGGCGCAAGGCCGTCCTTGCGGTTCTCCGGCAGGAAATACTTGTATCCCCCGCCCACCATGACGGTGTGGTCGCATTGCGCAAGTTGCAGGCTCAGCGTGTCATACATCTTGCGGTAGGGCACGTGTCCGTAGGTGGAGGCCGGCGTGGCGTCGAGCACATCGCTGGTGACGACAAAGCCCGTGCTCTGCCCATGAGTCACAGCATCGTCAAAGATTGTCTGGTAGCGCGACGAGTCGGGCCCCCAGTTGACGTGGTAGTTGTCCACCTTGCGCCCCGTCGTCAGCGCGGTACCGCCAGCCGACGAATCGGTGCGGTACTTGTTGAGCGAGTAGGTACGCGAGAATCCGGTATAGGGGAACCGGAGAAAGGCGCTGTTATTGCCCCGTTCGGCAACGACAGACGCATAGACCTGTGCCACACCCATGCCGTCACCCACAATGAGGATTACGTTCTTCGGCGCTCGCTCCTGCCGGCCGCCACAGCTGCCCATCAACACCGCGCCGCACACTAACAACCCGAATATCAATCGTTTCATATCACTTATTTTATTTATCATTATCCATTCCTAAGCGCATCCTAAGCATATCCTAAGCATATCCTAAGCATAACCTAAGTATATCCTCCGCATTTTTCAGCGCGGCAGCAACGGGAGCACCTCGCGTTCGAAAATCTCGCGCCTCACAATACGGTAGTGCGGATCGTAAGCCGCCTTGAACGCCGCGCTGTGGCTCATGACAAAACGACCGTCAGCCTGAACCATACCCTCGGCGCTGCGCAGCACAGCCGACACCAAGACCCCGATCCCCATAACGCCGTCCTTGACCACCCACAGGTTGACTCTCACAAAGTTGCTGTCGCACAGTGTATACTCATACATCGGAAAATTCCCCCTCCTCGATTCTTTCATCCCCTCCATCTCCGCAACAATATACCTCGCACACGCCGCCGAGTCGGTCAACAAGTGCCCCGGCCCGTAGAGGTCCTGAAAAACAAGCTTGTACACATCCTGCGGCTCCGCCACCGGATAGCGCTCCGCATACCTCTTCAACGCCTCCGCACACTGCCCCTGCACCTGCACCGTGGGCCACCCCACGATAACCATCCAAACCGCCACCAATAACGCTTTCTTCATCTTTTTATTGTCTTTGTTACCTTAAGGATTTATCCGTTTAACAATCATTATGCTCACCTCCCACAACAAATATATCGGCACACTCACCAACGCCAGCGTGAAAGGGTCTCCCGTAGGGGTGATGATTGCCCCCAGCACAACTATTACCACAATGGCGTGGCGACGGTAGCGACGCATAAACGAAGCCTTAAGAACACCTATCTTGGCCAGCAGCCAGCACATCACCGGCAACTCGAACACCACCCCCATCACCAGACTCATCACACCCAGCACCGACATATAGCTCGACAGCGTGATGGCGTTCTGCACCTCCCCACTCACCTGGTATCCCCCAAGGAACCGCACCGTGAAAGGAAAGATCACAAAATAGTTGAGCGCCACTCCTGCCAGGAAAAGCAAGTACCCTACCGCCACAGCCCTCACCGTCAACCTCCGCTCCACTGCGTAAAGCCCAGGCGCCACAAAAGCAAACATCTGGTACAATATATAGGGCGAAACAACAATTATGCCCGCCCAGAGAGCCACTCGCATGTGGATAAGAAACTGTTGCGTCAACTCCACATTGATCAGCCTCATCCCCTCGGGCTTCGGCCACAGCACCACGGCAAACAACTGCTCCTTGAAGCAAAAGCACGCCACCGCCGCCACCACTGCCGCCACCAGCACTCGCCACAGCCGCGAGCGCAACTCGTCCAGGTGCTCCCAGAAGGTCATCAGGCCTTGTCGGAGGGGTCAGACTTGTCGGACAGGTCGTTGTCCACGCCGTTCACTCCGTCCTTGAAACTCTTCACCCCCTTGCCGAGCCCCTTCATCAGCTCCGGTATCTTCTTGCCGCCAAAGAGCAACAGCACCACGAGTACAATGACTATAATCTCCCATGTACCCAAGAATAACAGTTTCATACCAATGAATCTTTAAGTTTGTTGGTGTAACCTTCTATCATGCGCATCTTGTCGGGGATGGCTATATGCTGCGGGCAATGCTTGAGGCACTCGCCGCAGCCAATGCAGTGGTCAGCCTGACGCAGCCGCTCTATGCTCTTGTCGTAGGTCGTCAGGAAAGCCCTTCTCGCACGCCGAAACTCCCTCTGCTCCACAGTGCCCTCGCTGGCTATGTTGCCCTCCGAGAGGCTCTTGTTGTAGAACGAGAAAATGCCCGGAATATCCAGCCCGTAGGGACACGGCATGCAATACTGGCACGTAGTGCACGGTATGACAGGAAAGTGGGCATACTCATCAGCCACGCGGTCCAGCAACGCCATCTGCGCATCGGTCAGCGGCTTGACTGGCGAGTGCGTGCGCACATTGTCCTCCACCTGCTCTATGGCCCCCATGCCGCTCAGCGAGGTCATGATGCGGGGATACATGCCAAGGTACCGGAACGCCCACGACGCAAGGCTGCGCTCCGGTTCGCTCTCTTTGAGCTTATGGGCCAGCGCCTCGTTGAGCGTCGCCAAGCGGCCGCCAAGAAGCGGTTCCATGATGACGATAGGAATTTCCCTCTTGTCGAGTTCGCCATACAGGTAGTCTGCATTGACATTCTCGGCCTCTATCTCGTGCGCATAGTGCCAATCGACATAGTTCATCTGTATCTGCGCAAAGTCCCAGTGATACCTCTCGTGCAGCGCCACCACCTTGTCAAACTCGCTCTGCTCCCCGTGAAACGACCAGCCAAGGTTGCGTATGCGGCCTTTCTCCCTCTCTTCCATCAGGAAATCGAGCACTCCGTTGTCGACAAAACGTTTCTCGAAGTCGCTCTTTCCCTCCTTGTCCACGCCGCCAAACGAGTGGAGCAGATAGTAGTCAATGTGGTCTACCTGCAACGATTGGAACGACTGCTCGTACATCTTCAGGCTCGCCTCTCGCGTCCAGGTACGGAAATTGCTCATCTTTGTAGCAATAAGCCACTTGTCCCGCGGATGGCGGTTGAGGGCAATGCCCGTAGCCGTCTCTGACATGCCGCGCAGGTAGACGGGGGCCGTGTCAAAGTAGTTGACACCATGCTCTATGGCATAGTCCACCATGCGGTTGATGTGCTCCTGGTCAAGTTTGGCGTCGGGGTTGTCGCGCAGGTTGCCTCCTCCTTCCACAGGCAGACGCATCATGCCGAACCCCAACAGGCTGACCTTCTGGCCGTGGGTATCCTCGCGGTAGGTCATCTGGCCTTCAGGCACCTCGCCTATGGCAAAGCCCTCCGCCTTGCGGCCACGGGGATTGTCGCAGCCCGCAGCCATTGCAGCACCCACCGCAGCGGCACCGGCCATGCCTTTCAAAAACGTTCGTCTATCCATACTTGTCTTATCGCTTGTCGTTCTGCTCTTTCAGGTGTTTGCGACGCTTGCCGCTGGCCCAAAAGCCGTACACCTCGCTCACATTGCCGGCAGTCGAGAAGGCGTCGATCTTCTCGTCCTTCATCCACGCCAGTATCTTGCTGAACTCGTCCTTGTTGAGCAGCACCTCGAGTTCTATGCTCTTCTCGCCGCTATAGCCACCAGTGACTTCATACAGGGTGCATCCGCGATGCAACGTGCCAATGATGTACTGGCGTATGCGCTCGTAGTCTTTCGACACAATGCAGAGACGCTTGTGGTTGTTGAGGGTGGCGGTGAAGTAGTCTACCACCAGACCGTTGATCCACGTCCCGATAAGACCGATGATGACCATACGGAACGGGTTGATGAAGAAAGCCGTGCAGCAAATGACGGCACCGGCGATAGACACCGACGTGCCAATATCGAAGTGCAGGTATTTGTTCACTATCTTGGCCAGAATGTCCAAGCCACCGGTCGAAGCATTGATGCTGAACATCAGGGCCTGCGAAGCGCTGAGCAGCAACACGAAGCAGCACAGGTCGAGCCACGGGTCGCCCATCACAGAGGCCGAGCCGGTGATGGGGTTAGGATTGGCAATGAGGTACTCGCCAGCAGCATTCTTGGCATCCCACGGAAGCACTTTGGCCCACAGGTCGGTCAGCGGACCCAGGATAAGGGCGGTATAGACCGTCTTGGCACCAAACTCCTTGTTGATCAGCAGGAAGGCCAAGATAAGGAGAATGATATTGATGACCATGATGAGCGTACCGAGCGAGATATAGATGCCCATGCCCTCAAATATCTTGGTCAGCACAATGCTCAGACCGGAGATGGTACCGATGATAAGTTTGCTGGGCACCAGGAAATAGTAGACGGCGGCGGCCGTGACAGCCATGCCAAGCGTCATGATGACCAGTTCTTTCCAGAATTTCCATGTTCCCATGTACTTCACAAAGTCGGTAAGTGACTGTTTGATGTTCATTTCTGTAGTTTTAATGTGGTTTTATTCTTTTTAATTATTTATTTTCCTTTCAAGCCCCTTCTCCCCCTCTTCAACTCTTCGACTCTTTGACCCTTTGACTTTTAGACTTTTAGACTCTTTGACCCTTAGACTCTTTGACTCTTCAACTCTCCCCCTCCTCAAACCTCCTGATGCACCTCGCGTCCTTCGACATAGATGGCTGCCGCGGGACGGGCCGGGCAGTAGTACTCGCAGGCTCCGCAACCAAGGCAGCGCGATTCGTTGACGACAGGCACCTGGTGCCCGTCGTCGAGAGTGACCATGCTGATGGCCGCTGCGGGGCAGTGGCGCGCACAGGTGCCGCAAGCTATGCCCTGTGCCGAGAGGCAGTTGTCGTGCACTGCGACAGCGACACCTATCGAGATGGCTGTTTTCTCCTCTTTGCTGACAGGCAGGATGGCCCCCGTAGGGCACACCTCGCTGCAGCGGGTGCAGGCCATGCGGCAGTAGCCGTCGGTGTAGTTCATCTCGGGCTGCATGAGGCTTTCCAGTTTGGACGAGGGACGAAGCACCTTCTCGGGACACTGGCTGACGCAGAGTTGGCAGCCGGTGCAATGGTCGTGGAAATTCTTCAGGCTGCGGGCCCCGAAGGGTTTCACGGCAGTCTTGCGCAGCGGCACGCTCTTGCCGGTCAGCGCCGCCAGGCCTCCGTCGAGTTTCTGCTCCTGGGCTTCGACCACCATGGCAGTGCCTACGGCAGCAGTCGTTGCCAGAAACTTGCGTCGGCTACCGTCCACCGGTTTCTCGCTCTCTTCTTTCTTCTTTCCACTTAGCGAGATGGCCCCCACCGGACACTGAGCCAGACAGTTCCAGCAGTCTACGCAGCGCGAGTGGTCTACCCGCTTGCCGCCGTCGATGTCTATACACATGGCTTTGCACCCTTGCTCGCAGCGGTGGCAACCGACGCACTTCGCATTGTCGATGCGGATGCCGAAGATGCGGTAGCGGCTGACGAGGCTCAGCAGCGACCCTATGGGGCAGATGGTGTTGCACCACATGCGGCCCATGGTGAAGCTCATCAGACCTATGACGACCAGCGTAACGATGGCCACCCACCGCACCGCTCCGGCGGCGTGCAGGCCTGTCACCATGCGGGCGTAGGCGCTGTAGGGGGCTATGAGCAGCGCTATACTGTTCATCCCCACCAGCATAGCCAGCACAAAGAGCACCAGCACAGTGTAGCGCAACCCGTTGGCCGGCTTGGTATAGTGGAACTTGCGCTTGGGGAAGATGACCTTGTGGGCCCAGGTGAAGATGTCCTGGAAGATGCCCATAGGACACACAACGGCGCAGTAGAAACGGCCTATCAGCAACGTGACCACCAGCATGGCAGCCACCAGCAGGAAGTTGCCCGCCAGCAGCGCCGGCAGCATCTGCACTTTGGGCGCCCAGCCCATCCAGTGGCGCAGAACGCCTGTGGTGTCAAGCAGCAGTGCCGTGATGCCGAGGAGCATCAGCGCCGCAAGAATAATGCGTACAACTTTCAGAGATTTATTCATTTATCCTAACTCTTAAACTTTAAAACTCTTAGACTCTTAGACTCCCTACCTACTGCCTCTTCAGCATGGCATACACTGCCAGGCCTGCCACGCTCTTGATGCCTGTCTTGCGGGTGATGCTTTTGCGGTGGGTATTGACGGTGTTGACGGCGATATTGAGCCGCTCGCCTATCTCTTTGCTGCTCAGGCCCTGCGCCACAAGTTCGAGCACATCGAGCTCGCGGTCGCTGAGCTGGTAGTCTTCGGGCGGCAGGAGGAGCATCTCCTCTATCTCGGCGTGCTTCTCCAGGTCGCGGCTGAGCTGCATGATGTCAAACACCAGCTCCATCATCTCCTCGTTGAGGCGTTCGCCGGGGATGTATTTGAGGATGATTTGCGTGAGGTCGTTGAGTTTGTCCTTGATGTTATCGTGGCTTTTGACGTAGCTCTCGCTGGCGGCGCGCTTGGAGCTTTCCTTGCTGCTGAGGGTGTCGAGCATCAGGCCGAGGTTCTTTTCCTCGCGGCGCACGTGTTCGCGCACCTCCTTGCAGTAGTCGGCGAAGTATTTTTTCAGCACGACGGACGACTGCTCGCCCGCCGAGTCGGCGATGTGGTCGAGGTGGTGCTGGAGGTGCGGCAGGCGGTCTTCGATGTAGTAGCGGTGCGAGGCCTGAAGGTGCTCGACGACCATGCGGCTGTCGATGCGGGCCATCTCCTCGTCGTCGGGACGGAAGTCGTCGAAGGAATAGATGTTGCACACCGTCAGGAAGAAGTTCTCGTCGACGCCATTCTCGCGGCAGACCTCCTTGACGCTTCTCTCGCCGAAGCCAAGGGGGATGCCGAAACGGGGCAGCATCAGTATCAGGTCGTAGTTAGACGCTATCATGTCGGCCATCTTCATGCGGCCGGTGAATATGGTTCGTTTGCTCACTGCATGAACGGTTTAACGGGTGCGTGCACCCATAGTTTTGCGCGGCAAAAGTACTAAAAAAAAACAACATAGCCGTAAAAATATTGCATCCCGCCGAAATCGCCGTCGCCGCACCGTCGCCGCACCGCCGTTCGTCCGGTTTTTATCGGACCACCATCGGACCATCTTCGGACCACCATCGGACCATCCTCGGACCAAGAGCGGAGGTGGAGGTGATACGTTGACAGGAGGATACGGGGGGCGCGAAAAAAAAGATGCACTGTGAGAGGTTTTTTGTGTATCTTTGCAGTATGAAAAGGAGTTTGCAGAGGCTTTTCGCAGCCATCATATTCTTCTGCGGCACAGGCATTTGCGCGCAGTCGTTCCCGTGGCAGGACACCACGCGGAGCCTTGAGAGCCGCGTGGAGTGGCTGATAGAGAACCTGACGCTCGACGAGAAGTTGAGCCTCATGGTGCACCAGAACCCCGCCATACCGCGCGTGGGCCTGCCGGCCTACAGCTGGTGGAACGAGGCGCTGCACGGCGTGGGCCGCGCGGGGGTGGCAACGGTGTACCCAATGCCTGTCGCACTGGCGGCCACGTTCGACCCGCAGACGGTGCGCCGTGTCTTCAGCCATGTGGCACAAGAGGCCGTCGTCAAGTACCGTCAGGCGCAGGACACCGGCGGCACGGGCGACTACACGGGCCTCACCTTCTTCACGCCGAATATCAACATCTTCCGCGACCCGCGCTGGGGCCGCGGCATGGAGACCTACGGCGAGGACCCCTACCTGACGGCGCAGATGGGGCTGGCCTGCGTGGAGGGGCTGCAGACGACGAGCGCGGCATGCCTGAAGCATTTTGCCGTACACAGCGGTCCGGAGGGCGTGCGGCACGAGTTCGACAGCCGCGTCAGCGACCGCGACCTCCGCACCACCTACCTGCCGGCCTTCGAATACATCATCAAACACAGCCATGTGGCGCAGGTGATGTGCGGATATAACAGGCTCAACGGAAGCCCCTGCTGCACCAACCGCCGCCTGTTCGACATCCTTCGCAACGAGTGGCATTACGACGGCATCCTCGTCACCGACTGCTGGGCGCTGAACGACGCCTACGAGCTCGACACCGTCATCCCGCGCCACCGCACCCACGCCACCGCAGCCCTGGCCTACGGCGACGCCTTCGGCCGCGAGGTGGACCTCGAGTGCGGCAGCGGCCTGCCGGCCCTGCGCCAGGCTGTGGAGCAAGGCCTGGTGCCGGAGAGCAAGGTGGACGAGCATGTGCGCCGCATACTCCGCGTGCGCCTCGCCGTGACCGGTTCGACCAGTCAGACCGGTTCGACCAGTCAGACCAGTCCTACCGATGTCGCCGCCCGGAGCATGGTGCTGCTGAAGAACAACGGGGTGCTGCCGCTCCGCGGCCTGCCCAACCTCATCGTCGCCGGCCCCAACGCCGTAGACAGCCTGATACCCCTCGGCAACTACAACGGCACCCCCGAGCACACCGTCACCATTGACGAAGCCTTGAGCGACTTGGTGAAGAAAAGCGCCATCAGCTCCGCCTCCCCCACCGTGGTCTACTGCGGCGGCCTCAACCCCCAACTGGAGGGCGAGGAGCTGCAGGTGGAGAGAGAGGGGTTCTACAAGGGCGACCGCACGCTGGTGGAGCTGCCCCGCGAGCAGGTAGAAGAAATCAAGGCCTATAAGCAAAAAGGCTTCAGCGTGGTGCTGGTGCTCTGCGCCGGCAGCGCCGTCTCTTTGGAAAATGTCATCGACGATTGTGACGCCGTGCTCATGGCATGGTACGGCGGGCAAGACATGGGCACCGCCGTGCGGCAACTGCTCTACGGCGAGCGCGACGACTTCGGGCGCCTGCCTGTCACCATCTACCGTTCGACCGACGACCTGCCGCCCTTCGACGACTACGCCATGCAGGGACGCACCTATCGCTACGCCGACCCGGAACGTGTGGAGTTCCCCTTCGGATTCGGCTACAGCTACAGTTTCTTCTCTATCAAGAATCCGTGGGTAGACGAGGCCAACTTCCGTGTCGGAGGCACGCTGAGCCTGTGCAACACCGACGCTTCGTCCGCGGCGAGCCACCGCACAGTGGTGCAGGTGTATCTGCAGTGCCCTGACGACCCCTCGGCTCCCATCAAGCAACTGGTGGGCACAGCGTCGCTGTCCCCGACGGAGGAGCAACCGCTGTTGCCGTTCAGCATCGACCTGGACCCCTTCTGGTTCCGGCAGTACAACGAAGCCTCGGGGCTGATGGAAGAGCCCGCCGACGGCACACGCTTCACGCTCCAGATAGGCTTCAGCAGCGACGACCGCGACTTGACCGATTTACCTTATACATATCACAACAGGAAATGAAGAAGACAACAATCATAGGATTAATGGTTTTAGTGGGTTTGATGGGCAACGTGAATGCCCAGCACGACTCAATTGCGGAGAGCGACCCGGCCATCGTGCAGCGCATCGGCGAGTGGCAGGATTTGAAGTTGGGCTTTATGATGCACTGGGGTATCTACGCGCAATGGGGCGTGGTGGAGAGCTGGAGCATCTGCAACGAGAGCTGGATAGTGCGCGAGCGCATTGGCAAGAATGGGCGCCCGATAAAAGGCACCAAGGATGGCGACTACTACGAGTACAAGCACGCCTACCAAAGCCTCAACAAATCCTTCAACCCCAAGCACTTCAACCCAAAACAATGGGCCAATGCTGCTCGCCGTGCTGGTATGAAGTACGTCGTCTTCACGACGAAGCACCACGACGGCTTCTGCCTATTCGACACGAAGTTTACCGACTACTCGACCACAGGCGACTGCCCAGCGAAGAAGGATTTTACGCGCGGCGTGGTTGACGCGTTCCGCAAGGCGGGCCTATGGACGGGGCTGTATTTCAGCAAACCCGACTGGCACTGCGACGACTACTGGGCCCACGAGTGGGCTACGGCAGACCGCAACGTGAACTACACGATTGCGGACCACCCGGAGCGCTGGCAGCGCTATGTAGACTTCACGCACAACCAGGTGAGAGAGCTGACCCATAACTATGGAAAGATAGATATCCTATGGTTAGACGGGGGTTGGGTGCGTCCGGCGTGGAGCGTAAACGAGGAGACGCGTCCCTGGCTGGGTTGCAGCGGGCAGGTGCAGGATGTGGATATGCCACGCCTGGCAGCCATAGCCCGCGAGAAGAACCCGCAGATGATCATTGTGGACCGGTCGGTGGGCGGCAAGTATGAGAATTACCGCACGCCGGAGAAGCAGGTGCCTGACAGCCTGCTTCCCTACCCTTGGGAGACTTGCATGACGATGGGCGACAGCTGGAGCTACGTGCCGGGCGACCACTATAAGAGCACCTGCGAACTGATTCACATGCTTATCGATGTGGTGGCTAAGGGTGGAAACTTGCTGCTCAACGTGGGGCCCGACCCCGACGGCAACCTGCCCGCCGAGGCGCTGCAGAGGATGGAGGAGATGGGGCGTTGCATGGAGCGCATAGGCTACGCCATCTACGGAACCCGTCCTCTCTACCCCTACTGCAACGGCAACCGGCGCTATACCCAGAGCAAGGATGGCAAACACCAGTACGAGTTCACCCTCACCGAGGAGTTTCCGTACGCCGAGGTAAGAGAAATTGCCGATTAACGGCTGTAGCGCCGCATCCAGGTCATCTGCTTGCGGGCGTAGTGCCAAGTGTTGAGTTTGATTTCATCCACGGCGGCGACGAGGTCATTCGTCCCGTCAAGGACGGGAAAGAGTTCGCGGTAGCCCACTGTGTTGAGGGTATTGAGATGGCGGAAGGGCAGCAGGGAGCGCACCTCGTCGAGGAGGCCTTGCTGCATCATCAGATCGACGCGTAGGTTGATGCGGTTGCGCAGTTCGGCACGATTGATGTCCAGCACCCGCACTTCGGAGGTGAAGCTCTGCTGTTCTGGCAGCCTGCTGGCAATCACTTCACTATAGGGGCGTCCGGTCGAAAGACAGACTTCGAGAGCACGCTGCAGACGGACAGGGTTGTCGAGGTCGACGCGACTATAGTATTCGGGGTCGAGTATTTGCAGGCGGGTGCGTTTCTCCTCGAGGGACATTTGCTGCAGACGTGCGCGAAGTTCGGGGGAGGGGTTGGGCATTGGCGACACTGGGTGTAGCAAGGCGTCGATATATAGCCCGCTACCGCCGACAGCCACGACGACCTCGTGCGAGGCAAAGAGGGAATGAATGATTGCCAGCGCATCGCGTCGGTAATCGAAAATATTATTAGGATCTGATACAGAACGACAGGCAATGAAATGATGCCTTACGGCAGCAAGTTCCTCATCGGAAGGACGTGCTACCCCGATGCGCAGTTCGCGGTAGAACTGGCGCGAATCGCAACTGACAATTTCAGTGTCCAATTCCCGAGCCAGACGCACGGCGTAGGCCGTCTTGCCCACGGCAGTAGGCCCCGCGATGATGATCAGTTTCTTATTCAAGCATTCAAAACCTTATCAAACTCTTCCCAGAACTCGGGGAACGACTTGCCCACCACCTCGGGGCTTTCGATTTGCAAGTCGGGAAAGAGCAATTTCAGTGGAGCAAAGGCCATTGCGATGCGATGGTCGCCATAGGTGCGCACCATCTCCTTGGGGTTCAGAACGGAAGGGAGGATATGCAATTCCTCATGAGTGGCGTTGACGGTCACTCCCATGCGTCGCAACTCGTTGGTGATAGAGACCATGCGGTCGCTCTCCTTGAGGGCGATGTTACTCACGCCTTTGAGCACCACCCGCTGGCCAGCAACGGCGGCGGCGACGGCAAACGTGGGTACCAGATCGGGGCAATCAATGCAGTTGAAGATGACAGTTTTGGCTTTTTCTCCCCCACCCTGCACAGTGATACTGCGGCCGGCAGCCCGGTAAGGGGAGCGCACCTCGGTGCTGACCACACCCAATTGGCGGAAGAAACGGTCGGTGGCGCTATCGCCCTGGCAAGAGTCGAGTTGCAGTCCCAGCAGACGGATGCGCAACTCGGGACGCAGTAGTGCCATAGTGTAGAAATAGGAAGCCGAGGACCAGTCGCGCTCGATGGTGATGGTAGTAGCCTTGGGCTTGCCACTAAACGGCTGAACGTAATAGGTTCTACCGTTGGACGAACGGCGCACCTCGATGCCAGCCTGACGGAGCGCGTCGCTTGTCATCTCGATATAGGGACGCGACGTAGGCCTCTGGGTCATGGTCAGCGAGATACCTTCCGGAAGGCGTGGGGCAACCAAGAGCAAGGCGCTGACAAACTGGCTGCTCAACAGGGGGTCGACCTGCACGGTGCGTCGAGTGGGCACGCTGCCTTGTATCTGCACGGGCAGAAATCCCTCCTGTGCAGTACACTCGATTCGCAGCCCCATTTGCCTCAAGGCATCAATCAGCGGAGCCATCGGCCGCTGGCACAGCCGCTCGTCGCCAGTGAGGAGGAACGAGCCGGTCGTGATAGCCAGCAACGGCATCATGAAACGTGCCACGGATCCGGCATTGTTGCAATAAAAGACATCGGAGGAACGGGTTTCGAGCTGCGTCAGCAACTGACGCAACAACTTGGTGTCGTCCGAAGTGGATAGTTTACCGATACGGAAATGGCTCCCCATCAGGTGGTTGATCATCAACCACCTGTTACTCATACTCTTGGATGCCGGTAGATTGATACGTATGTCGTTAGTGTTCATTTACTCAATGTTATAGCCTTTCAGTTTTCTGTACAGCGTACGTTCGGAAATATGGAGTTCTGCCGCAGCCTGCTTGCGATTGCCCTCAGCGCGCTCCAAAGCATGTATGATGGCGCGCTTCTCACGTTCTTCCAGGCTGACAGCTTCGTCTTCTATAATCTCGGGAGTTACAAACTCATCCTCTTCGACCTGTGCAGCCGGATGGGGAGCGGTGGCAGGCAGATAAGATGACTGGGTGGTCTCCACGTGCATAGGCATACCTTGTGCCATTTGAGTGACGGCAGTCCGCAGGTCGTTGATTTCTTTACGCATCTCGTTGATCATCTGCCCCATACTAAGTGCTTTCAGCAAGAGCTCGCGGTCAGTGATTTGGCTCGACCCACCCTGCTGCGCTGCGTCGACAACGGCAGGCATTCTCTCCCCCGTAGGCACAAAAGAAAGGTAGTTCTGCAAGATAGCCGGAGTGATGGTACGCTCGGTCTCCACCACAGCAATCTGCTCTGTAATGTTTTTCAACTCGCGCACATTGCCATACCACGGATAGTCCATCATCATGCGTTTGGCATCGTCGGTGAGGACGATGGGCGGCATGTGGTACTTTTCGGCCACATCGCTGGAGAACTTGCGGAACAGCAACGGAATGTCATCTTTCCTTTCACGCAACGGTGGCAGATAGATACTGATTTGGTTCAGACGATAATACAGATCTTCACGGAAGCGACCGTTGCGCACAGCCTCGACGATATCGACATTTGTCGCAGCAACGACACGGACGTTGATCTTCTGCGCCGTAGAGCTGCCGACAGGGATTATCTCGCCGTTTTCCAATACACGCAACAACTTGACCTGCATCGCCAACGGCAGTTCGCCAATCTCGTCCAAGAAGATTGTACCGCCGTCGGCCTCCTCGAAATAGCCTTTTCTCGAACGGTCGGCACCTGTGAAGGCACCCTTCACATGGCCAAACAGCTCGCTCTCAATGGTTCCTTCGGGGATAGCACCACAGTTGACAGATATAAGGCCACGCCCTTGATGCGCATGTTTTCGCAAGCTGTTCTCATGAATAATCCGCGAAAAGACATCCTTACCCACGCCGCTCTCGCCGGTTATGAGGATTGACAAATCGGTCGGGGCCACCTGGATGGCTTTGTTGAGGGCAAGTTCCAGTTTGGGATCATTGCCTATGATATCGTATCGGAGTTTTATATTCTTGATGTCCATTTTTCTCTTTTAGTAACTGCTATAATGAGGCGCAATGACAATATTGCGCGCCTGCTGCATCTGCCTGCCAAGGGCGGTGTACTGCTGCATTTCAGCCAACAACTCGCGCTGTCTGTCCTCAGAAGCTGTGCGGAGCTGTTCCCGACGTTCCTCGATCATTTGCGCTATACGCTCGCTCTTGAAAGTATACAGGCTCTCCGTAAGATCCTGCATCAGATTGTCTTCTATTTTAGGCACATAGACACCCTTTGTGCGCCAACTGTCACTGAGGCTGTAGGTGTCCATCATCAGCGAAATGGCAAACACTCTGAGTTGTTCGTCGGAAGAGTTCATAAAGCGCGATGTATCGACCTCGTGCGCCATATCTACCATCAACGCACATTGCTCGAAGATACGCTGGCAGAGAGGGTGTTGCATTGCAAGACCATCCTGTCTCAACTCAGAGACAATAATCTGCGCAACCGTAAACTCTGCCGACTGCGGCTTACCCGCTTCATCAACGAAATCCTGACTAACGGTATGGTTGCCATAGTTTAGCAACAGTTGCGTCAGATGGCGTTCCACCTCGGATGGTGGAGCCAGGGGCGAGGCTGCAACCGCTACTGGTGGATTATCTGCGACACTGCCGGTATCTTCCGACCGCCCTTTCTCATCTCTTCGCTCACCCTGCTCTGACTTTCTCGCCTCCTCGTAGGCCTTCTGACGCACTTGCGACGTGGCCTTGGCAACGGCATTGCCGAGGGCGTCTTCGCTGACATGCAACAAGTGCGAGCACTGACGTATATATTCGGCCCGTTCCAGCATATCCGACACCAGGGCTATGCTCCGTGCCGTCTCGCTCACCAACTCGGCTTTACGGATAGGGTCGTCCTTCACCCCGTCGAGTAGCACACGGGTTTTGAAGAGGATGAAGTTATCCTCATGCTGTGCCAGATAGTCCTGCAACTGCGAGGAGCCATACTTCTGGGCATAGCTGTCGGGATCTTCGCCATCAGGGAACAACACCAGGCGCACATGCATTCCTTCGGCGAAGAGCAAGTCGACGGCGCGAAGAGCTGCCTTGATACCCGCCGAGTCGCCATCGTAGAGCACTGTCACATTGGGAGTATAGCGCTTGATGAGGCGTATCTGCTCCGTTGTCAGACTGGTTCCACACGAAGCCACCGTATTCTCCACACCCGACTGGTGCATAGAGATCACATCGACATTTCCCTCAACAAGATAGCACTTATCGGCCTTCGAGATAGCCGTCCGAGCCTGATACAGGCCATAAAGGATGCGGCTTTTGTTGTAAATATCCGAATCGGGCGAATTGACATACTTGGCGGCCTGTTTTTCCGAGCTGAGGACACGTCCCGAGAAACCCAGTACACGACCGCTGATGCTATAGATGGGGAACATCACCCTGCCGCGGAACCGGTCATACTTCTTTCCTCCCTCCTCTTTGAAGATGGTGAGGCCAGTTTTTTCGAGCACCGTGTCGCTATAGCCCTGCTTGAGGGCATTGTCAGTGAACGCGCTCCATTCGTCGAGACAATATCCAAGGCCAAACTTCTTGATAATCTCGTCACTCAGTCCGCGTTGACGGAAATAGCTCAGACCCACCGCACGGCCCATTTCATTGTTCCACAGGAGGTCGGCAAAGTATTTCTGTGCGAACTCGCTCACATGGAATAGGCCGTCACGTTCACTCTGTCGTTGCTTCTCCTCCGGCGAGAGTTCTTCTTCATGAACCTCAATGTTGTACTTGCGAGCCAGATACTGCAACGCTTCCGGGTAGGTATAATGCTCGTGCTTTTTCAGAAAGCCAATGACATCGCCCGCCTCGCCGCAACCGAAGCACTTGTAAATTCCCTTTGAGGGGGAGACATAGAACGACGGCGTCTTCTCGTTATGGAAGGGGCAGCAACCGATGTGGTTGGCACCGCGTTTCTTTAGCGAGACGAAATCGCCGATGACCTCCTCAATACGGGCGGCATCCATGATTCGTTGTATGGTCTCCTGATCTATCATCGAAACAAATTGCAAAGATACAACTTTTTTTCGACATAACGAAAAGAAAATGAAAAGAGGCAGCCAAGCAGGGCGTTGCCCATACTTGGCTGCCTTCTCCCCCCTCCGCAGGGGGTATTGTCATTTCACAACTTCGATGGCACCGTTGTGTTCTATGTTGCCGTTATAGCCACGTGCCGAGAAGCGGTAGAAGTAGGTGCCGGCGGGCATGTCCTTTGGATCCCAGAAGTCCTCCTGCGATGAGATATTCTCCTTGTGGAAGACATGGGCGCCCCATTTGTTATAGATATCCAGCACGTTGGTCGGATAGCCCTGTCCTTCCACGAGGTTGAGGATAACAAAGCGGTCGTTGATGCCGTCACCATTGGGAGTGACCACATTGGGGAACTGGAGGAAGTCGTTGACCAGCAGAATGGTGTTCTCTGTCGTGTCGCGGCAATAGACCATATTGCCCGACGGAGCCAGGTTGTCCGTACGTGAGATCAGTCTCACCGAATAGAGACCCGAGGGGTCACCATCCATATACTGAGAGAAGTTGAATACGGGGTTCTCGTCGGTGACGGTATGTACCGAACGCGGATTATCAGGATTGTACTGTACCTCCCAGAAGTAGCGCGTGTCCTCGGTCTTAGGTTCGGTACGGTTGTCCAAGGTGATGACCGGGCTGAGGACCGAGGGGTAGAGCGGTTCCCATGCATAGGCAGCCTTAGGCGCACTATAGACCGCAATCGATTGCGGGCTAATCACCGAGTCGATACACCCATCAGCCGAGATAGCATAGTATTTCAGGTCGTAAACACCGGCGGTATATGTATGCGTGGGGCTTGCCAAAGTGGAAGTGACGCCATCGCCGAAGTCCCAGAAATGCTGTTCCACCTCAGCGCTCTGGTTGTCGAAGCTGATAGTGAAGGGGTCGCAGCCTTCAAAGACGAAAGGATCGGGGATAAAGCTGGGGATTGGCTGCCGACGCACGCTGATATTGACTGTGTCGTATGCAATACACATCACCGTGGGTTGCGTGTTGCGTACCTCGACCACATAGCGTACCAAACCAGGTTCGCCGGTGCGGGTACTGATAGTGTCGGTATTTTGGCCGTAGGGTTCCCAGACATAGGAGTAGTTGTTTCCCTCGGTGTGGCGGTCTTTACCATCCAGTAGAATGGCATCGACACCGCACAGGTTGGTATCGGCTCCCAGGTTGGGTTGCGGAGTCCAGAAGGAGGTAATACGGGTAGTAGTATCCCACACGCAGCCGAACTCATCATACACAAGCACGTCGATGGGGAAAGTGCCGGCGGTATCGGGCGTGGAGATATAGCTGATAACCGGCGAGGCCTGTTCAACGATGGCGCCGCGGTAGTGGCCGAGGTCGTAGTCATGATAGGCCGAGTCGGTATTGGCGCGCCAGACGAGCGAGTCAATACCCACTTGGTAGTTGCAGTCGGCATCCATAGTGACATTGCAGATATCGAGGCTCCAGTTGAAGATCCACCCGTTATCGGCCCCCCACACGTCATAGACGCGTATCTTCCATGTACCGTTCAACGGGCAACCCACCAGTTCTTGGAATGTAGAGAATGGCAGATAATAGTCTTTCTTATCTTCGTGACGGCTGGGTTTTTTCAAAGGTCTCGTGCCAGAAGGAGTCTGGCCTGCCTGGTTGAAGCCTGACGGGACTGGCGGGAAGGTGACAGTTTCATTGACAGTAAGACCCGTAGAACCAAGATAGTAGTTTTCCACATTGGGGTTGGTCATATTTGATGACCAAACACTGCCTGCCGACAAAGTACTGTCCGCAGCCAGATAATAGTGTATGTCACGGCTAAAGCAGTAATCGCGACCAATTCCATAGGGATTGTTCACCGAGTCGCAACCGCCGTCCCAAGAGCCAGGCTGCTCATCCAAGGGGTGTCCCAGATGCGTACCGCTGCCTGTACCTTTACCACCAATGACGGAAGAGCCAGAACCACCTTGCCCACCGCTGTTATTGACATATTGTTCCGAATTGCTGATGGCATCCGAAGGAGCGGGGCAGCTGGCAGGGTTACCGTATTTGAGTAGGGCTTCTTGTCCTGTGGGGCAGACAATAGTGATGTAAATATCGCCCATAAAGGAGTGTTCCATATTGATGCAAATGGAGCAGATGTCGGCTGCGGATGTCACTTTGCGAGTGTTAGGGAACTCTGTGAAGGTGACAGGAGCCTCGAAGTAAGACGGAGTGGCGCAGTTGCAACCGTCAGGGATGAAGGTTCTCACCTCGTAGACCTTACTGACAGATTCGGCATTCTCGATACGTTTTAGCGTCAGGGTGGCATTGTCGCCGTCGTAGCCGATATTGACCATACGAGACTCATTGTTGCAGATGTCGCCCAAAGTGAAGATAGTCTTGATGGGGTTGATGGCAGTACGCACCTTGACCGATGCGACAGCCGTGCTCGCGCACCCATTAGAATCGATGATATCCAGCGTAACGTCATAGCAACCCGTCTGCTGATATTCGGTGTATTCCACTGACGTAATACCCTGGCCCACCACCGAGTCGCCCTCGTTGGCCATGTCCCAGATAAATGTCGAAGTAGCGTCGCGGGGCGTATAGTAGCCATAGCGATAGGTGTAGTCGCCATGACCGTGGAAGATGACACCATCGCCGATGCAGAGGTGAGCACCCATAAAGGCTATTGTGTCCACACGATCTATCGTGTCGCTATCATTTAAATAGATAGTATCCAAGACAATGACCTCACGAATGTAAGACGAGTCGTAGATGACGCCATTGCGAGTGCGATAGAAAAGGCTATCGATCACAGGTATGACGAACTCGCAAGGCACATCGCAGGAGAAATGGATAGCGAACCCCTTTCCGATATCGTTATTGTGACGCTCGCAGGCCAAGTCCAAGCGGTTTGTGTCGGTACGGGGATCCGTGCGGAAACGTAAAGTGAGCATTCCAGTAGTGTTGGAATACGACTCAAAAATACGGTCGCCCTCCACAACGTTACCTGTAAAACTATTGAACTTAGCTACCAGAGTGCCCGTAGTGTCGGGGCCATCATAAACATAGATGGTGTCGAGACAACTCACCGAGAGTTCATCAATAAGAAACGACAAACGCGATCCGTCCGGGCAACCGCCACTGATAGTGATCATATAATCCTTACCGTACTGGTATCCGCCAGCATCGGGAGCGCCATATCCGCGAGAGTCATCGTCGCGAATAGTGTAAGGGTTGCCCTGCATCTGGAGGATACTACCGTGGGTCGACTCGTCGAGGCGGATGATGTATCCGCCCTGAGCCATCGCGTCGGCCAGGAAGCCTATCATGGCCGTCAAAAGGGCAAGAGAGAATATTTTTTTCATGGCATGGATATATTATTCATCGGAAGCAGGCCGATTGTCAAACATTTGCTGAGCCAGCGCGTTCATATCGTCGAGTGAACGAAGGACCAGATAGGGGTGTGCCGACGAGGGTGTGGAGAAGCAGAGCGTCTTGTTACCGTAGTGGTAACGTGCCTGGAAGTCGTAGAAATTGTAGGCATAGTAGCTCAACGTGTTGAGGTCAACCACAAAATCGGCAGCCAGAGCAGCGTTGGTATTTTTCTCCTTGACCTCAGTGATGCTGAAGAGGTCGGCACCGGCAGGCACCGTATCCGACTCGTAGAATGCGGCACGCACATAGCAGCAGTACCATTCGAGTTTGTCAGGCGGATAGGTAGACATCAGCGTCGTGTTGCCACGGAAGAAAGGCAGCAGCAACGCGGTGCAGTCCTGTGCGCCAGCGGCCAAAGCTGCCGTCAACATCAATCCAATCAGGGCTATTCGTTTCATCATATCCTGTCATTTTTTACTTTTCTTTGCTCTTAAGACGTAGGGAGGAGCACTTTTGGCTCACATTTTAACACTTAATTATGATTTTTTAACACTCCGGCGACGGATAGCGTTAATCAACGCCATCAGCAGACCAAGGGCGAGGAAGCCGCCCGGGGGCAGAATCATCATCAGCATGCCGTCGGCACCGCCGATGAGCGAGTGGCCGAAGAAGCATCCTGTACCCAAGAGCTCGCGCACCATGCCCAGCAACGTGAGAGCCCAAGTGAAGCCCAGTCCCATGAAGAGGCCGTCGAGGAAGGACTGTCCGACGTTGTTCTTCGAGGCGAATGCCTCGGCGCGGCCCAGCACGATGCAGTTCACCACAATCAAGGCTATGAAGAGGCCGAGACTGTCGTAGAGCGCTGGCAGGTAGGCTTTCATCACCATTTCGACCATAGTGACGAAGGTGGCGATAATGACAATGAACGCCGGGATACGCACCTTGTCGGGGATGACACTCTTGAGGAGGGAGATGACGATGTTGGACATCATCAGCACAAACGTTGTAGCCAGACCCATGCTGAGGCCATTGATAGCCGAGGTGGTGGTGGCCAGCGTGGGGCACATGCCGAGGATGAGGACCCAAGTGGGGTTCTCCTTGATAAGGCCGTTCTTGATTATATCTTTTGTCTTCATAATAGCAATGTTTTAGAGGGATATCTTAGAGAATATCTGTGCGGCATCGTTGACCACATCCAGGAAGGCGCGGGAGGTGATGGTGCTGCCACTGATGGCATCGATGGTGCCACCGTCTTTCTTAACACTGAGTTTGTTGCTGGCGGGTGCAGAGCCGATGACGTCGCCCTTGCCACCTTTCTGGAACCACTGGTCGGCCTTGGCGCCCAAGCCTGGTGTCTCGTGGGTTTCCAGCACCTGATAGCCACTGACCTGGCCTTCTTTGTCGAAGCCCACCATCAGTTGCAGGTGACCACCAAAGCCCTTGTCGTTGCCCGCCTCAACAGCGGCTCCGACGAAGTTGCCTTCGGCATCATAACCAAGGTGGCACAAGGTGCCGTCAATGTTGCGGTCCTCCAGTTTGTCGAATGCGGGCAAGACCGCACTGATGGCGCGTTCGACCTTGGCCTGTTGAGCTTTGGCAATGGGGTCTTTGGTCACCCCGTTGAGGGCTGCCAGGGCAGCGGCTGCCACCAGCGCGATGGCCGTCAACGCGATGAGCATATTGGGTAATGTAGATTGTGCTTTCTTTGCCATAATGTTGATAGGTTGATAAGTTGATAAGTTGATAGGTTGATAAGTAGCGAGGGGACAATGGGTGATTTTATGTCGCTTACTTTTTACTGCTTGTTCTATACTGCTACCTTATACCGCTTACTACTTTATACTGCGAAGCGTTTGGGTTTGCACCAGCGGTTGAGCAGCGGGGTGAGGCTGTTCATGATGAGGATGGCAAACGAGACACCCTCGGGGTAGACACCCCAGTTGCGGATGATAACGGTGAGCAAGCCGCAGCCGAAGCCGAAGATGAGCTGTCCGCTCTTGGCCATGGGCGAGGTGACCATGTCGGTAGCCATGAAGCAGGCGCCCAGCATGATGCCGCCGGTGAGGATGGTCATCAGGGGATCCATATACATCTCAGGGTTGATGAGCCACAGGATGCCACTGAAGACGAAGGCAGTGCCGATGAAAGCCACGGGAATATGCCAGCTTATGATCTTGCGGCAGAGGAGGTAGATGGCACCGATGAGGATGGCCAGAGCCGACACCTCGCCAAAGGAGCCGCCCATGTGACCGAGGAAGATCTCCATCATCGACGGGAGGTCGTTTTGGGCCATCACCTCGCTGATGCTCTGTCCACTCTTGACACCTTCCTTGATGATGCCAAGGGGAGTGGCGCCGGTGACGATATCGGTGGTCATGGGGAACCACTTGCCCACTGTGGGCCAGGTGGTCATCTGCACGGGGAAGGAGATGAGCAGGAAGACACGTCCTACGAGTGCGGGGTTGAAGGGGTTTTTGCCGAGGCCGCCGAACGACATCTTGCCGATGCCGATGGCTACGAGGGCGCCGATGACGACAATCCACATCATCTGCGGTGTGGCGGGGACGTTGAAAGCCAGCAGCAGACCTGTGACGATGGCCGAGCCGTCCCAGATGGTAGGTTCCTGCTTGAGGATAAACTTTTCGATCAGCCACTGGAAGAGCACGCAGCTTGCCACGGAGATGAGGCTAATCAGCAAGGCGTTCAGTCCAAAGTAGGCGATAGCCACCAGCAATGCCGGCACCAGGGCGAGATTGACGCGCCACATGATTTTCTTTGTCGACTCGTCGCTATGCACGTGGGGCGAGCCTGAAATATTTAATAGGTTCATATTAATATAATATTATCGATTAGGGAGTTTAAGGACATGTTTATTTCTTGGCGGCCATCATAGCGCGGACGCGGTTCTTGCCGAGGCGGATTTCGTCAGTGAGTGGCTTGTTGGCCGGGCAGCTGAAGAAGCAGCATCCGCACTCGATGCAGTCGAGGATGTTGTGAGCCTTGGCCTCCTCTGTGCGGCCGTTCTTGACGAGGGCAGAGAAGAGGTAGGGCTCCAGTCCCATGGGGCAGGCGTGCATGCACTTGCCGCAGCGGATGCAGTTGGTCTCCGGTACGCGGCGGGCTTCTTTTTCGCCGATGACGAGCACGCTGGAGTTGCCTTTCACCGTCGGGGCGTCGAGATTGACCACTGCCTTGCCCATCATGGTGCCGCCGCTGACGACCTTGCCGGTGGTGGCGGGCAGCTCGCCGATGGAGTGCTTGATGATCTCGTTATAGGTGGTGCCGATGCGGACAATGTAGTTGTGCTGGCTGGGGAGTTCCTTGCCGGTGACAGTGAGGATGTTTTCGATGAGAGGTTTGTTCTTCTGAACGGCCTCGTAGACAGAGAAGCAGGTGCCGAGGTTAGAGACCACGCAGCCTACGTCGATAGGCAGCTTGCCGCTGGGCACGCGGCGACCGGTGACAGCGTTGATGAGCTGTTTTTCTGCGCCTTGCGGGTATTTCACCTTCAGCGGTTCGATGATGATGCCCTCGAAGCTGCGGGCCACCTCCTGCATGTGGGCGATGGCTTGAGGTTTGTTGTTCTCGATGCCGATGTAGGCATTGGGGACGCCAAGCGCCTTGCGGAGGATACTCACGCCGATGCAGACCTCCTCGGCGTGCTCTATCATGACGCGGTAGTCGCTCGTGAGGTACGGCTCGCACTCGGCGGCGTTGACGATGAGGTATTCAGCCTTTTTGCCTTCTGGGATGCTGTACTTGATATGTGCCGGGAAGGTGGCACCGCCGAGGCCGACGATGCCCATTTCCTTGAGTTTGGCCACGATTTCCTTAGGCTCAAGGTTGCACTCGCGCTTGATGTCTGGCGTGCGGTCGATGGTTTCGAGCCATTCGTCGCCTTCGACGTTGATATAGACAGCCGGTTTGCTGAGGCCGAAAGCGTCCTTGCAGGTGTCGACCTTGAGCACAGTGCCGCTGACAGGCGAGTGAACGTTGGCGCACATGAACGTTTGGGCTTCGCCGATGAGCTGACCCACCTTCACCTTGTCGCCCTTCTGCACGACGGGCGTTGCGGGAGCGCCGAGGTGTTGGTTCATAAGCACCACCATCTGCTTGCCCACGGGCATTACTTCGATGGCGGCATCGTTTGATATTTTGTTTTCTTCGGGGTGAACACCACCCATACGGAATGTCTTCATAACTTGCTGTTGATACGTTGATAAGTTGATAAGTTATGCTTTCACCTTCTCAGCAACGGGAATTTCGACCTTTTCGGCGGCAGGTGTTGCCGGCGCTTCGGCGGGTTTGGGTGCGGGCTTGACGGCTGGTGCGGGGAAGCCTACGTCGTGGATGGCCTTTGTCGGGCACTCGACGACGCACTTGCGGCAGGCGATGCACTTAGAGAAGTCGATATACGACAGGTTGTCAGTGACAGTGATAGCTCCCACGGGGCAGACTTTTTCGCACTTGCCGCAGCCTATGCAGGCGTTGGCGCAGCTCTTCATTGCCACGGCGCCTTTTTCCTTGTTGACGCAGCTGACGAAGACGCGACGTTCCTTGCGGCCCTTGTTGCGCAGTTCTATTACGCGGCGCGGGCATGCTTTGGCACAGGCGCCGCAGGCGGTGCAGCGGTCGGCGTCGACCACTGGCACGTTTGTTGCGGGGTCCATGTGGATAGCGTCGAACTGGCAGGCGGCGACGCAGTCGCCGCAGCCGAGGCATCCGAAGGGGCAACCGCTTTCGCCGGTATAGACGGTGTTGAGGAATGCACAGCTTTGCAGGCCGTCGTAGTTAGAGCGGCGCTTGTCGCCACAGTTGGCCGGGGAGCAACGGACGACGGCCACCATAGGCTCGCCCTGCTCGACCGAGCAACCGAGTAGTTCGGCGACTTTGGCGGCGACGGCGTCGCCACCCGGGGCGCAGCGTAGGCCATCCATATTGCCTTGAGCGACACAGGCTTCGGCAAAGGCACGGCAGCCTGCTTTGCCGCAGCCGCCACAGTTGGCACCCGGCAGAACTTCGGCCACCTCGTCGATCAAGGGGTCTTCGACCACCTTGAACTTCTGAGCCACAAAATAGAGCAGTACGGCAAAGAAGATGCCAAGAGCACCCAAAATCAATACCGCAATCAGAATGTCATGAGTCATATATTTGTTGATGTTTTAGGATTTCGCAGAAGTGATATTTTACTATAAAAACATTTGCAAAAGTACACTTTTTATAGAAACCGGCAAAATTTTTTTTTCAACATTGCCTATCGAGGGGTTTATTTGCGGAGAAAGGGCGGTGTCAGATTGCGGGAGAAATGCCTATGTTGAGCTGAGGAATAGCTGAGGAAGAGGGGGAAGACAGGCGGGTGGAGGCTGTGGAGGAAACGGGACGGGGGGATGGTGAAGCGGGGGTAAAGATGTGGAGGAAAGAGAAAAAATTTTGCCAGTTTAAAAAAGTTTAGTAATTTTGTACCCGAATTTTAACACTCAGAAACATGAACAGAGTAGTCGTTGGATTTGATTTTTCGACAGGTTCCGCTTATGCCGTCGACCTTGCCATAGACATTGCCAACCGGTGGCAGAGCGATATACGGTTGGTCTATGTGAAGGAGAAGAAGGAGGATGAGGCACCGATCCGCGCGGAGATAGAGCGCCGCAACGCGGGTGTGGCGCATCTGCTGAAGGGCATCAAGTTGGAGTATGTGCTGCGCCAGGGCAATCCTGCCGACGAGTTGACGGCGCAGGCCAAGGAAGACAACGCGGCGTTGCTGATTGTGGGCACGCACGGCATGAGCGGTGTCAAGAAAGGCTTGCTGGGGCGCAACAGCTACAAGACCATCGAGCAGAGCACGGTGCCGGTGCTGATTGTGCGCGAGGACTTCAACTTCAACAAGGCGTTGGAGAACATAGTGGTGCCTATTGACAACAGCGACGACACGCGACAGAAGGTGCCGCAGGCGGCATTGTTTGCGCGCACGTTTGGTTCCACGATCCACCTGTTGGGTTTGCACACGTCGACCACGCCCGACATACGGCGCATTGTGCAGAACTACATCAAGATGGTGGAGCGACATTTAGACAAGATGGAGGTGAAGTACGAGACGAAGTATCTCGACGTGGAGAAGAACGTGACGAGCACCACATTGGAGTATGCCAACAGCATCAATGCGGACATGATAGTCATCATGACCGAGCAGGAGAGCAATTTTGCCAGCCTGATACTTGGCACCTACGCCCAGCAGATGATCAACGAGTCGCACATACCGGTGCTGACGGTGCGACCGACGAGTGTGTTGTCTGACACTATAAACTGACCGACCATGAAGCGACTGCTGTTTTGCCTCCTGCTGCTGGCCAGCTGCGCCTGTTTTGCACAGCAGAAGGGGAGGATAACTTTTGTGGGCGATGCGGGAGCGGCGCAGATGGTGGAGAAGCACATCGAGTTGAACACACGAGTGAAGACCATTGCGGGCTACCGCGTGCAGATAGCCTCGTTCAGCGGGGTGAACTCGAAGACCAGTGCATTCAATTTGCGCGACCGTTTCATGCTGGACCACCCTGGCGTGCAGGCTTATATTGTGTTTGACGAGCCCAACTTCAAGGTGAAGGTGGGGGATTTCCGCACACGCCTTGAGGCGTACGCTTTCCTGCAGCAGATCAAGGATGTGTACAAGGGATACCTGGTGCGCGACAACATCTACCCCGAGCCGCCGCAGCAGGTGGAGTACGCGCCAGACGACGAAGTGTCGGGAGACGAGTAGGCATATGGCCACCAGACCGACACATATCGGCAAAGGATTCAAGGCACTGGTGGCTACGGCATTAGTGCTACTAATAGCGTGGATAGGCAAGGCGGTGGTGGTGAACACCGATGCCTTCAACCCCCTGCAAGCGGCACTGGACCAGTTCCACTTCTCTGACATCTACTTCCACTGGCACCGCGGCCACAACGCCGATGCCGAACAGGATATGGTGCTGGTAGACATACAGTACCTGCACGACCGCGAGGAAATAGCCACCCTGCTGGACAGCATCGCCGCCCAGCGGCCCCGCGTGGTGGCGCTGGACGTCATCTTCCCGCCAGCGGTAAGCCTCGACCCCGTGGCCGACTCGCACCTGATGGCCGCCGTCGCTGCCTGTCCGCAGGTGGTGCTGGCGCAGAATGCCGTGCCGCTGCCCGATGGCGGCTGGCGAATGGAGCGATCCTTCTTCGCCGACGACTATAGCGAGGGAATAGTCAATATGCCCGCCAGCGTGGTGCGCTACGCCGAACCGCGGTTCGACACCCTGCCCACCTTCGCCGCACAGGTGACAGCCCTCTCATCGGCCAACCGTCAACAGCCAACAGCCAGCTCACTCATTGACTTCGGCGGGGTCAACCTTATGCGGTGGACGCCCGGCGCAGAGGACTTCTACCTGCCTGCGTTGGAGGACAAGCTGGTCTTCGTGGGCGACCTCGGCGACCTGCGCGATTACCACAACATACCTGTCGGTGCCGGCGGACAGAGCCGTATGAGCGGCACCGAGGTGCACGCCTTGGCCACCGCCGCCCTGCTCTCCGACAATTCCTACCATACCCTGCCTCGGTGGTTAGGCATCGTACTGCAAATCATCATTATCTTCCTCTTCTGCTGGCTGCTCTACCTGCTGCCGCAGACGATGGACAACTGGGTGTCGGGCACATTGCAGTTGGTCTTCATGCTGCTGATGCTTCCGGTGTGCTACCTGCTCTTCGTGGGGCTGCACATCGTCTGCTCCCCCACCTTAGCCATCGTGGGTTTCGGACTTGCAGGACTGGCCAAGAACATTGTCGATGCAATCGTCAAAAACTAACAACCAACAACATTCAACTCGATGAAAAAGACATCACTATTCGCGCTTGCCATACTCCTTTTCGGAGGGCTATGCCCGGCACAGAATGTAGACTACTTTAAAAGCAACGGACTGTACGGACTGAAGAACACTCAGAACGGAGCCATTGTAGTAGACGCCACTTACGACGGAAGAGCAGATGAAATCGGGCATCACGACGGAGTCAATTACTACATGCTTCGAAAAGGAAACACCCTATTTATGTTCTCAAGCAGAGACTACACCAATCCCATCAAGAGGATTGACAACATAGACCCCATTGAGTCTGGTTTCAATTATGGTTTTTCTGGCAACGGAGGAAAATACTACTGCTATAAAAGGGCAGGTATAACAGAAGTCTGGACTATCGACAGCCTGTTTATTCTTGACATACGCGACGGAACTATCCGCTTTAACGGCAACGACAAGGCTTCCATCACTATTAAGGGGGATAATAAAACGATGACAGCTCGCCTACATGTCCTCGAACAACAAGGCACCGTACTGCGGCACGACATCAACAAAGACAAAGAGTGGGGGTTTTGGAGCAACAAAAAACACTCGTGGGTAAACAAGTGGCGATTCACTGGTCGCATCTGCGACATCACTACCTACAACGAACCTTATTCCTTCGACGGCAAGCAATTCTATATTATCACTGTTTTCGATAAAGGCATAAAAAGGATTTTAAATGCCGATGACTTGTCTTTTCTTGGATCCATTCCTGATGGTCAGACAATCATAAACGGCAAAACGATACAGGACATCGGTGTCATTGTCGTGAAAGATTATCCCTACGAAACATGGAGCTTGTGTGACATCTATGGCAATAAAATACCAGGATGTGAGGGATGGCGAAAGATTATATTCTCCGAGAAAAATAGAGAAGTGGAATTCCAGGGCTATAACTACATGACTAACAAGCCCATCATCATCAAGGAAACATATGCCCAAATAGCCAATAACGCAAGAAAATCCATGGCGGTTACAGAGGCAGAATGGTTGAAAAAACGCCAGCTGGCATCATTCAAGGAGTATGCTACCGCCTATATTCAACCACGCATTAATGCATGGCAGGTGAAAAGCGAGTTTGAGAAGGTTGAGGATTACCAACGACGTGTAGGTGGCAATAACCGCCAACGAAAGATAGACGAACTGAGCTTGGAGGCCGAAAAACTATTTATAAAAGAGAATATCGAAACATACAAGTTCACAGAGGACCTGAGTCTCGGCGACTACGACTCGGAAAATGAAGTGTTCGCCATACGTAGCCCTCGCTACGGACTGCTACTCATTCCCGTACCTTTGGCTAATGCACCAAGCTTCAAAGACGGCTTTAAGAAGGCAAAAATAAAAAAAGAACGGTTCTTCATAGAAAAAGACAAGATAGCTGTGGCAGAGTTCGACATCAAAGTGGGGCGCAACACATATCACTATACCAACAACAACTCTCTGAACTACGTGCAATACAAGTTCGATCCCGCCAACCTGAATCTTCAAGACATCAACATCGTCAGCGGCAAACAGAGCAACAACGCCGAGAGAAGACCTGTTGTAAAAATCATCTCTCCGGCCAGTGGGACACAGTATCAGCATAGCAATGTCACTTTCAATATTGAAGTAACGCCTGGTGACGGCAAACAAGTGAGCCTATATGTTTCGATCAACGGTGCCGACTATGTAGAAATCAATCCCGTGGAACAAAGCAGCAAGGGAGCACGTGTGGCAAAGGGGAAATCATACATACTCAACCTGCCTTCCACCCCTGGCAGCGAAGTCAACCTGGCATTCCAGGCTCGCGATGAGTATAATATAGCCAGCGAAGACCAGAGAGTAAAGATGCGCTACGTGGGCCAGGTGCGCAAACCGCAGCTCATCCTCTTTGCCGTGGGTGTGGGCGACTACAGCAGCGGCGACCTCACCAAGCTGCGCTATGCCGCCAAGGACGCCCGCGACTTCAGCGCCACCATCCGCCAGTGCAACTTGAGCGACTATACCGGTCTGAAGGAGCACCTCTACATCGACCGTCAGGCCACCCGCAGCAACATCAACAAAGGCTTGCGCGAGGTGCTGGGTGAAGCCCAGAGCGGCGATGTGGTGATATTCTACTTCAGCGGCCACGGCGTGCAGGACGGCGACCTAACCTACTTCATGACCGTCGATGCCTCGAGCGAAGCTCCCAGCGACGAGGGGGTCAACTTTGCCGACCTGAAGAATAACATGCGCAAGCTCACCGAGCGGCAGGTGAAGGTGGTGGCCTTCATGGATGCCTGCCACGCCGGTGCCATGGTGGGGGCCAAGGGAGCAGCACCCAAGCTGACCGAGCTCGACGTGCAGGACGTCATCGAATTCTACAGCAGCACCACTGGCGAGGAAAGCGCCGAGGACGAGAAGCTGCAGAACGGCGTCTTCACCGCCGGCCTCATCAGCGGCCTCAAGGGAGCCGCCGCCAACGCCGACGGCTACATCACCGTCAACACCCTCCGCACCTACCTCAGCGACTATGTACGCGAAAAGAACAGCCGCCAGACGCCCGTCTTCAAAGGCGTGGACGCCGGCGACATTACATTGTTTCATAAAAAATAGGTAAGGAGACAGGAGATAAGGAGATAAGGAGATAAGAAGATAAGAAGATAAGAAGATAAGGAGATAAAGAGATATGAAGGCAAGGAGGTAAGACAAATGTATAAAAAGATATTCCTATTGGTATTGTTTTTGATGGCGCTGAGTGTCATGGCACAGAATTTGCAGGTGTTTGCTATCAATGGCGGTGCAGAACGGATGGAAGGCAAAGATTGGAAGACATTGGTAAAAGGGCAGCCGCTGCAGGGCAGCGACCGCGTGCGCACCTCGCCGCAAGGCAGCCTGACCCTGCTGGACAACGAGCGCCGCAAGGTCTACGCCGTGCAGAGCCCCCAGGGCGGCACCGTGGAGGCCCTGGTGGGCATCCAGCGGGCCCGGGCCAAGAGCCTGACCGCCGAGGCCTTTGCCGAGGTGAAGAAAGCCATGTTCAGCCAGCCGGACGAGCGCTACGCCACGCGCGGCGGCGTGACCTACCGCGGCGGCAACGCCGACGAGCGGTTGGCCGCTTGGCTCGACACGCACGTCGGCTCAACATTCAAAATCCAACAATCGGCCTTCACCGTCGCCCTCCACGCCACCGACCCCGCCACCCACAAGTCGGTGCGCAGCGTCGGCGTGGGCGGCACGGTGGAGCTGCTGGTGGTCAACGAGAGCGACGAGGCGCTGTATGTGAGCGTGCTCGATGTGGACGCCGAGGGGGTGTGGAGCGCCGTCAGCGAGGGGTGCGAGCTGATGCCGCCCCATTCGGCGGTGGTGCTGCCCTACCCCATCGAGTTCTTCGAGCCCCGCGGCACCGACCACCTGTTGCTCGTGGGCTACCCCGAGGCGTTCGACCCGCAACGGGTCGTGGCCCTGCGCGGCAGCACCACCGTCGACGGCAAGACCGTCGAGGCCGGCGCATCCGTTATAAAGATGGAAATCAGATGAACAGCGCCGCCGCCATGCCGTCGGCGTGGAGGAGACCGTCGGGGGTGGGACGGTAGAAAGTTGAGAGTGGAGAGTGGAGAGTGGAGGGTTGAGAGGGGGAAGTAGAAAGTTTTATCCAGCCGCAATCGATATAAGGCTGCATCTGGCGGTGCAGTTTTTCTTTGTACTGTTCGGGCACCAGCGACAGGTCGAGGCCGCGGACGGTGCGCAGGGAGGTCATCAAGAGCTCGTTGAAAGCGTCGGCGTGGGTGAGGGTTTCTTCGCCCACGGTGCCGTCGGGGTTGTTCCATCGGCGGCGACGGCCGTCGAAGCTGTGGGCACCGGGGCCGAGGCCGAGGTAGGGAGTGCGGTCCCAATAGCGGCTGTTGTGGCGCGACTCGAAGCCGGGGCGGGCATAGTTGCTGACCTCGTATTGGCGGAAGCCTGCCGCTTCGAACCGTTGCCGCAAGGTGTGGTACTGGCGCACCACCTCGTCGTCGCCGGGGAGAGAGACCCTCCCCTGCTCTACCTGGCGTGCCAGGGCGGTGCCGGGTTCGACGGTGAGGGCATAGGCGGAGAGGTGGGAGATTAGAGGAGTTAGAGAAGTTAAAGAAGTTAAAGAAGTTGAAGAAGTTAAATGGGGGAGGCCGTAGATGAAGTCGAGGCTGATGTTGAGGAAGGAGGCGCGATGAGCGTTTTCGACGGCGTCGAGGGCTTGCTGTGCTGTGTGGCGCCGCCCGATGAGACGCAGCGTCTGGTCGTCGAGGCACTGCACGCCGATGCTCAGGCGGTTGAAGAAGTGCAGGTTGGCGAGGTCGGCCAGGTATTGGGGAGAGAGGTCCTCGGGGTTGGCTTCGAGGGTGACTTCCTCGAGCTGAGAGAGGTCGAAGCAGCGACGGAGGCCGGCGACGATGCGGGCGAGCTGATTGACGGGCAGGATAGACGGTGTGCCACCACCGAAATAGACGGTGCGGATGGGGTGAGGCTGCTCGTCCTTGCGCCGTTCCATCTCCTCCAGCAGGGCATCGACATAGGAGGGCATGTTCCACTTTGCGCTTTCCGGCTTGGAGAAGAAGGCACAATAGGTGCACTTGCGGTGGCAAAAAGGGACATGAACGTATATCATAGGTCGGAGGTGTGAGGTCGGAGGTATGAGGTTTATTGGGACGTGTCGCCGTACACACGCTTCGTTGTTGCAACCAGCATCTTTACAATCCCCTCGCAGTCAGCCTTAATACTGTCGCTCTGAGAGCCCGAAAGGAAACCTGTTGCCTCCAGTAACTCAATCCAATACAACGATTCTTCTGCTTCTTTCAACGCAATTGACATCTTCATACCGAAATCGGCCCTTGTCTGTCCACGTTTCGCCTCCCTTACATTTGCTCCAATGCTGGTTCCGCTTCTCAATAGCTGTTTAGACAGGACATACTCTTTTCTCTCCTCGCACAGATACCGGTACAGGTTCACCACCCGAATGGCGAACTCAAATGTTTTATTTTGAATTATAGTATTTTCCATAACGCACCACTACTTTTCACCGACCTCATACCTCCAACCTCATACCTCCGACCTCTCCAAAAGTTGGTCGGCGGCGGCGTAGGGGCTGATTTTGTTGTCGAGGATTTGCTGCTTGAGGGCTTCGATGCATTCCTCGATGCCTGGGGTGCCGTAGAAGCGCTCGCGGAGGCCGTTTTCGATGGCCTCGGACATGATGCGCAGCTCCTGCTGCTGGCGTTTGTGGTAGAAGTAGCCGTTCTGCTTGGTGAAGGTGACGTACTCCATGACGGCGTTCCAGAGGTCTTCGACCCCCTGTCGGGTGTAGGCCGAGCAGAGGCTGACGCGGACGGTCCAGCCGCTGTCGGGCATGGGGAAGAGGTGGAGTGCGTTGCGGAACTGCGCGGCGGCGAGTTCGGAACGCTGGGGGTCGAGTTCGCACTTGTTGATGCAGATCATGTCAGCCATTTCCATGATGCCGCGTTTGATGCCTTGGAGTTCGTCGCCGGTATTGGCGAGTTGGAGGAGGAGGAAGAAATCGACCATCGAGTGAGCCGCCACTTCGCTCTGGCCGACGCCGACGGTTTCGACGATAACCACGTCGAAGCCCGCTGCTTCGCAGAGGGTGATGATTTCGCGCGTTTTGCGAGCGACGCCACCGAGGGAGCCCGCCGAGGGGCTGGGGCGGATGAAGGCGTTAGGGTCGACGGAGAGTTCCTCCATACGGGTTTTGTCGCCGAGGATGGAGCCACGCGAGCGTTCGCTGCTGGGGTCGATGGCGAGGACGGCGACGCGGTGGCCGTGGGCGGTGAGGTGCTTGCCGAGGGCTTCGATGAGGGTGCTTTTGCCAGCGCCTGGGACGCCTGTGATGCCGAGGCGGACGCTTTTGCCGCTGAGGGGCAGACAGCGTTCGATGACCTCTTGCGCCTTGTGGCGATGGGCCAGGAGAGAGCTTTCGACCAGCGTGATGGCGCGGCTGAGGAGGGTGCGGTCGCCATGGCGGATGCCGGCGACGAGCTCGTCGACAGAAGGTTCCTGCTGGCGGCGTGCCCGCATACGTTCGAGGTAGCCTTCGCTCACCTGATGGGGTTGCTCGACGCCTTGCTTGACGCTGAGTGCGGAGTCGTATTCGAAATTGCTATAGAGATGCTTGTCGTCCATGATAGAAATATAACGAAGGAGAGGGGTCTTTAGTATGTGCAAGGGAGAAAAAGGAGGGATAATTTGTCGGTACGCAGAGGAGATGCCTTGGATATGCTTAGGATATGCTTAGGATATGCTTAGGATACGGGGGGCGAGGGAGATTATTGGGGCACACGAGTATAAAAAAAGTGCCTGATGTATGATTTTTTTAGTATATTTGCATTTTGATATAATGGCTTGCGAAGATATTAACAATAAATAAATCAGACACATAATGAAAACCACACCGTACACCGACCTTCACATCAAACTCGGCGCCAAGATGGCAGAGTTTGCGGGCTACAATATGCCCATCCAGTACACCACCCTTATCGAGGAGCACAACAACGTGCGCAACAACGTGGGCGTGTTCGACGTGAGCCACATGGGCGAGTTCCGCGCCAAAGGCCCCATCGCCAAGCACTTCATGCAGTATGTCACCACCAACAACATCGAGGACCTCTTCGACGGCAAGGTGCAGTACACCTGCCTGCCCAACGGTCAGGGTGGCGTGGTGGACGACATGCTCGTCTACCGCGTCCATGACGACGAGTACTTCATGGTGCCCAACGCCGCCAACATCGACAAGGACTGGAACTGGATGAGCCAGATTGCCGACAAGATGGGCATGGAACTCGGCAAGGACTTCGTCAACGAGAGCGAGCAGTGGGCTCAGCTCGCCGTCCAGGGCCCCAACGCCCTCAAGGCCATGCAGAAACTCACCGACGAGAACATCGTCGACATGGAGTACTACACCTTCAAGATTCTCACCTTCGCCGGCATCCCCAACATCATCCTCAGCACCACGGGCTACACCGGCGCCGGCGGATGCGAGATCTACATCCCCAAGGAGAAAGCCATTGAGGTGTGGGACAAGGTCTTCGAGGCTGGTAAGGAGTTCGGCATCATGCCTGCCGGTCTGGGCTGCCGCGACACCCTGCGTCTTGAGAAAGGCTTCGCCCTCTACGGCCACGAGATGGACGACACCATCAGCCCCCTCGAGGCTCCGCTGGCCTTCATCGTCAAGCTGAAAGCCGAGAACAACAACTTCATCAACAAGGAGCTCCTCCTCGCCCAGAAGGCCGCCGGCTTCAAGCGCAAAGTGGTTGGCTTCGAGATGATCGACCGCGGCATCGCCCGCAACGGCTACGAGGTCTGCGACGCTCAGGGCAACCACATCGGCGAAGTCCGCAGCGGCAGCCCCAGCCCCAGCACCGGCAAGAACATCGGCACCGCCCTCATCAAGGCCGAGTACGCCAAAGTCGGCACCGAGATCTACATCAAGATCCGCGAGAAACTTCTCAAGGCCGTCACCGTCAAGATGCCCTTCTACGAGGGTTAATGTATAGAGGATGAACACCGCAGATAAAGGAACAGCTCTCAGCCGCGACGAGGCGTTAGATCTCGTTCGACAGTACAAGCACATCATCGCCCGGCACTTCCAACAGGAGCCGCGAGTGTTGATGTATGGCTCCTATTCCAAGGGCAATGCCAACCGCGACAGCGACATTGACGTGGCGGTTATTGTATCAACCTATGGCGACCGTAAATTGGAACTATCAAAAGCCCTGTGGCACGATGTCGACGACGTGAGCCTGCTCATCGAGCCGGTATTGATTTCCGAAGACCATCCCTCGCCGCTCTACGACGACGTGATGCGGACTGGAATCGCGGTGTAACATTTGCAATCACCATGAAAAAGGCTTGCGCCAAGGGGTGCGAGCCTTTTTTCGTGGCGTTTCGTTTTTGAAAGGCCCTCGCGCAGCGATGCGATGTTTACCATACAACTATAATTTAACATTGCATCATTGCAATGTTTACCGTAAATATTAGTGGTTATCATTACATAGCAATAGCACTTACCATAAATACTGATGGTAAACTTCGCATCGTTTCAACATAATTTTCTCAACTTATGGTAAACATTACATAATAAAGATGTAAAATTTTCGTTCTTATGGTAAACAAAAAACAACAACATGGGAAACCGTAAGAATGTACTTGACCGTTGGTACGGCGACAATCGCCGCTCACCGAACGCCGAGGCGCGCAAACCGCGTGCGCCGTTCCGCGGCACGCCGCAGTTCGACTTCGAGCAGCTCTACATCCCGCCCTTCACCCACCGCCGCTCGGCAGACGAGGACGGCAACATCGTCTATCGCCCTGTCGGGGAGCGCAACCTCGCGCCCACGGGTGTGGCGGTGATGGACGACTGGCTACGGCACCTCGCCGAGGGGCGCGCCGACCTCGCCGCCTTCTGCGCGCGCTACAACGCCCGCACCTCCGACCTCGACTCGCTCGTCTTCCTGCTCACCGGCATGTCGAACCTCGAGTTCCGCACGCGCTGGCAGCTGCGCACCGCCGACGCCCTGCTGCGCTACACCGGGATGAGCGTCGAGGACATCGCCCGCCGCAGCGGCATGGGCACGCGCAACAACATGTATTTCATCTACGAGCGTGAGTTCAACCTCTCGCCCACAGAGCGCCGCCGCCAGCTCCGCGAGAAAGGCGACGTGGGGCGGTTCGCGATAAAATAGCAAAAAGCGAGACCGATTTGGTCTCGCTTACTTCTTTATTGTTGCTGCGTAAGCTAGTACTCCTTGCAGAACATTGCGTCAGCTTCGGCCAAAAGTTGCGCACCGCAGTTAATGATGCATCCAAGGCCGTGTTTGGCGTAGGCGACGTTAGCGATTTTATTTTCCTCAAGCCAATGGCAAACGTTTTCCATGTTGATGTCCGTTTCGAGAAACTCGTTTACGTCGGCGAGTGTTTTGTTTGAATTGTTGCGCGTCAGTTGCGCGATGACCATCGCAGCGGTCATCTCTTCGAATGTCAGTTTTGTCATGTCGTTATGTTTTATCGTTTGTTCCAAGTTTCGTTCCATGCTATCGTGGATGATATTCCTGCACTTGTTTCTGTGTATTCTTCCCCTTGTGTACTCATGGTACTGCCTGAGATGGTTCCCGTTTTAGGAATATAGTGGCCATAGTAGTAATACAAATCCACACCAGAAAAAGTGATGTTTGTCCCAGAGAGTTTGTATGAGCCACTTGCAATACTTGACCTTGGGACAAGATTGTTATCAGCTTTGTAAAGCTGACATTGTGTTGTGGAAGGAAATTCCATTACATAGTAACTCTCGCCTCCACCCCATGCAGCCCATTTCGTTCCAACCAAAGGATTGGTTTCTTCTTCTTTTTCGGGTGTACAGGACACCATCATCGCGGTTGCTGCAAAACAGAGCAGCAGTCCCATCAGTTTGAATTTATTTTTCATCTTGTTTGATGTTTTTAGTTCCGCTCTCCCGCACCTCGTTGAGCATATAATTAAAAGGCGTGGTGCTGTATGCCATTTCTCCTGATATGGGTCGTGAGAATTACCTTGAAGAAAAGAAACGGAAACAGTCCACGCTTAAACACACGCGAACCGTTACACATCCCTGCTCTTCGATTTGAATTTCTCACGTTCATATCAGCAGTCGGAGCATAACGCCTCGGTGATTTCGTCCTTTGAAATCGACTGCAAAGATACGCACTTTTTTCCATACGGCAAAAAAAGATTTCGCCATGTGAGAAAATGTGCGTATCTTTGCAGTCTCAAATAATATTAAAAATCAACAAATAAAACAGACACAATATGAGCGTTATCAAACCTTTTAAAGGATTCCGCCCCCCGGTGGACATCGTCGAGAAACTGGCTTCGCGTCCCTACGACGTACTGAACAGCGAGGAAGCTCGCAAAGAATGCGAGGGCAACCCCTACAGCCTGCTGCACGTCACCAAGGCTGAGATCGACCTCCCCAAAGGCACCGACGAGCACTCGCCCGAAGTGTACCTCCAGGTGGTGAAGAACTACAACAAGTTCAAAGACCTCGGCTGGCTGGTGAAGGATGAGGAGGAGAAACTCTACATCTATGCCCAGAGCATGAACCCCAAGGACAAGGACGCCAAGTGGCAGTACGGCATCGTGGCCTGCGCCTACAGCGAGGACTACGTCAACAAGGTCATCAAGAAACACGAGCTCACCCGCAAGGACAAGGAAGAGGACCGCATGAAGCACGTCCGCATCACCAACGCCAACGTTGAGCCGGTGTTCTTCGCCTACCCCGCCGTGGCCCGCATCGACGAAATCGTCGCCTCCGTCACCGCCAAGAAACCCATCTATGACTTCATCGCCAAGGAAGACGGCTTCGGCCACCGCTTCTGGGTCATCGACGACCGCAAGCTCATCGATGAGCTCGTCGAGCTCTTCGACAAGAAGGTGCCCGCCATGTACATCGCCGACGGCCACCACCGCAGCGCCGCCGCCGCCCTCGTGGG
>DFLB01000056.1:58844-153829 GCA_002373995.1 Bacteroidales bacterium UBA3630
AAGAAGGAGCAGAACCCCCACCACACCGGCAAGGAGGAGTACAACTACTTCATGACCGTCATCTTCCCCGACAACCAGCTGAACGTCATCGACTACAACCGCGTGGTGAAGGACCTCAACGGTCTCAGCAAAGAGCAGTTCCTCAAAGCCGTGGGCGAGAGCTACGAGCTCACCGACATGGGCACCGACATCTACAAGCCCGCCAAGCTGCATGAGCACAGCATGTACCTTGACGGCCACTGGTACAAGATGACCGCCAAGCCCGGCACCTACAACGACAACGACCCCATCGGCGTGCTCGACGTCACCATCCTCTCCAACCTCGTGCTGGACAAAGTGCTCGGCATCAAGGACCTCCGCACCGACAAGCGCATCGACTTCGTCGGCGGCATCCGCGGCCTCGGCGAGCTGAAGCGTCGCGTCGACAACGGCGAGATGAAGGTGGCCTTCGCCCTCTATCCCGTCAGCATGAAGCAGATTATCGACATTGCCGACACCGGCAACATCATGCCCCCGAAGACCACCTGGTTCGAGCCCAAGCTGCGCTCCGGCCTCGTGATCCACGAGCTCTGCTAAGAGAGAGAGTTCCATTAACAGAAACGGCAAGGGTGGCCCGAAAGGGTACCCTTGTCGCTTTTTAGATGCCGTGTACCCCTTGGCGCCGCCTCGACACATGGCCGCCTATAGTCCGGATTTTGTCGGACCATCCCCGGACCACCCTCGGACCACCCTCGGACCATCCCCGGACCAAGAGCCTTGGATGCGTATTGTCAGAGCCGAGAAATATTTTTCGCACCATAAGAAAAAAAAGTGTATATTTGCATGTTTACCCGAAGGGTACTTTTTTGCATAAAATATTAAAACACAATATTATTAACCAAAACAACAACCAACAATGAAAAAAGTATTTACGCTTTTTGCTGCTGTGGCGATGCTGGCCTCGACCGGCTTTGCGCAGCCGAACATGGTTCGCCGCACCGATAATGGTGGGCGTTTTGCCATGCCTGCCAAACAGGTTGCGAGTCTTGTCATGCAGGCTCCCCTCACCCACGGCTTCAAAGCCGCTGGCGACACCGTGAGCACCTTCCCCTGGACCGAAGGTTTCGAGAGCGCCACTCTCACCGGCTTTACCTTTATCGATGCCGACAACGACGGTAACGGATGGTCTATTCACATCAACGACGGCCAAGGCAGCAATTTCAACTGCAACAGCGGCAACGGATGCATCTTCTCCGCTTCGTGGCTTAACAGCACCGTTCTGACCCCCGACAACTGGATGATTCTGCCCGCCTTCACTCTGCCGACAGATGCCAGCGAATTCAACCTCTCGTGGTTTGCCCGTGGTCAGGATCCCGACTATGCCAATGAGCACTACAGCGTCTACGTCTGCACCACCGGCAACACGCCTGCCGACTTTCGCGCCACCACCGCTGTCTATGACGGTACCTCGACGGACAGCTACGTCAAGCATACTGTAGACCTCAGTTCCTATGGCGGCCAGACCATTTATGTTGCTTTCCGCCACTGGAACAGCACCGATGTGTTTTATCTGAACATTGACGACATCCGCGTGGGTGGTGCCGAACTTCCCAGCGTTACCGTGGGTGGTCCCACCTCCATCGAGGTCAATACTCCTGCCACCTTCACCGCCAACGGCGGCACGACCTATGCCTGGAGTGTGGACGGCACGGCACAGAGCGAGACGGGTGATACCCTGACCTATACCTTTACCACTACCGGCCCCCATTTTGTGGTTGCCGAAACCACCAACAACGTTGGAACCGGAGTTGACACCCTGTATGTCAATGTCTATAGCTGCGACGAGGCTGTGACTGCCAATCCCTGGGAGGAAGGTTTCGAAGAGAATACCGAGTGCTGGAGTTATGTCTTTGGCAACGCCACCGACTCTGTCTGGATTTATTCTGCCGCTCAGTATGCCCATAGTGGCAACAACTTCGTGGTGTTCATGAACGACACCAACAACACCGTTGCCGACGGCTGGGCTATCTCGCCCAAGCTCACCATTCCGAGCAGCCTCAGCAATGTCACGCTGAGCTACTACATCGTGCGCAGCGAGGCCAGCGACAGCATTCAGGTGCTTGTCTCCACGACTGCCAGCACCGACACTGCCGACTTCACGCTGCTCTACGACGATGCCACCGTTACCCCAGCCGGCTACGAGCGCCGCGTTATCGACATGAGTGCATACGTCGGAGAGACTGTGCGCATTGCTTTCCACAACACAAGCGTTGGTGGAGAATACCTCATGCAGCTTGACGACATCCGTCTTGGCGCGATGGAGCTGCCGGAGATTGGTGTTGCAGGCCCGTCGATTGTGATAGCCGGCAATGCTGCCACGTATGTGGCCTACAGTGGTGATGTCAACACCTTCAGCTGGGAGGTGAACGGCGTCGCCCAAAGCGCCACCAGCGACACGCTGGTGTATACCTTCCCTGCCGCTGGCAGCTACACGGTCAAAGTTGGTGCCACAAATGCCGCCGGTACTACCTATGACAGCCTGATGGTGACTGCTGTCGAGTGCAATGCCATCGCCAGCTTCCCCTACAGCGAGAACTTTGAGGAGGAAAATCCCTGCTGGCAGTTTGTCAGCGTTGACCCTGCCAACGACGGCAATACCGGTCTTACGACGGACGAAGCCATCCAAGGCAGTAGTTCCTACGCCCTCAGCAGCTATGCCAGAGCCACCGACTACAACCAGTACCTCATCAGCCCCGAACTTACGCTGCCCACCACCGGCCATTACATGGTCAAGTTCTGGTATATGGGTTACGACGCGTCAGATGCATTCCGTGTGCTGGCTTCCACTACCACCACCGACGTTGATGCCTTCACCACCGTGCTGGGCGACAACCCGACCGTAGCCACTGAATGGACCGAGGCCGGCTACGTGCTGCCCGAGGGCACCAAGTACATTGCCATCAACTACTATGGCGACTATGCTTACTATCTGTATATTGACAGCCTGACCATCGACGCACTCACCGCCCCGAGCGCCAGCATCGAAGGTCCGACCAGCGGCAAGGTTGGCTACAGCTACACCTTCACCGCCAACACCACTGTGGCCGAAACCTATGCCTGGACCGTTGACGGCGCCGCCGCCGGTAGCGGCGAGAGCCTGACCTACACCTTCAACGAGGAGGGCAACCACACCGTGGGTCTGACCGTTGGCAACAGCATGGGTACCACGGATGCCACCCCGCTGATCATCAACATTGTAGCTTGCGAAGTCAACACCCTGCCCTACACCGTTGACCTCAACGAAGGCTTCGGTTTCTGCTGGGACTACGAAGGATGGGATACCATTGCCATGGGCGGCACCACCTATGCCTACTCCATGTCGGCACAGGATATCATGGGCATGTTCATAATGGATCTCCATCAGGACAACTGGCTTATCACTGAGCCTTTAACCATGCCCGAGAGCGGATCGTACAGCATCAAATGGAAGGCTTCCACCTTTACTTCGGCCTATCCTACCGACCACTATAGCGTATACATCATCAATGGTGGCGACACCACCGAGGTCTTCACTGAGACTCTTACCGCCAACGATACCCTGCCGCAGCAGCGCGAGGTGGCCATTCCCGCCAATGTCAGCGGCGACTTCAAGGTGGCCTTCCGCCACTATGACTGCGAAGGCGGCTATGTGCTCCTGCTCAACGACATCAAGGTGGTTGATCCCTCTGGCATCGAGGCCATCAGCAACATCAAGGTATCACTCTATCCCAACCCCGTCAGCGACAAGCTGACCGTCGAGGGAGAAGGCATCCAGATGGTGCAAGTGCTCGACGTCAACGGACGCAACGTCATCAGCACCGAGCATAGCGGCAGCATCGACATGAGCTCGCTCGCCAGCGGAGTCTATGTGGTTCGCGTCGTTACCGCCGACGGCATCCGCGCCGAGAAGATTATCAAGAAGTAAGCATCACGCTGCTTCCACCATCGAGAGGGCTGTCTACACAAGGCAGTCCTCTCTTTTTTTTGTTAAAAAACCGACCATCCTCTACAATATTTATATATAGGTCTGCGTTTTAGATGGCAAAATATCAAAACCTATGTTATTATTAGACGATAAAACTCCCGTATTGCTGGCCGCCGCCGCTGCACCCGTCAAGGACAGCGTGCCCAAGGATGAATTCGGCCAAATGGTCAAAGCACAGGACAGCATCTCGAACGCCATCAAAGACAGCCTGAAGAACATGGATGTCACCGACCTTAAGGCTGTAGTCACCGGAGAGAACACCTTCATCAAAGACAGCCTGCACCAACTCACCGAGCTCAGTGTAGCCTTCCTGCCCAAGTTGATAGCAGCCGTCCTAATCCTGTGGCTCGGCATGAAGCTGGCCAAATGGCTGAAGAAAGTCATCGTGCGCGGCCTCGACAAGCGCAACGCCGAGCCTTCGCTCAAGAGCTTCCTCGGCTCGCTGGTCGATGTGCTGCTCAAAGCTATGGTCATCATCATGGCAATGGATGTCATAGGCATCAAGGCCACCTCCTTCATTGCACTGCTCGGTGCCATGGGCTTGGCCATCGGTATGGCCCTGCAGGGCACGCTGCAAAACTTTGCCGGCGGCGTCATCATCCTGCTGATGAAACCCTTCAAGGTGGGCGACTATATCGAGTGCGGCAGCTACAAGGGCTACATCAAGGAGATACGCATCTTCCACACCATCATGCGCCCCTTCAACGGCCGCATCATCATCATCCCCAACAGCGACCTGGCCACCAAGAGCCTCATCAACCACACCAAGGAGCCTCAGATACGCCTCGACGTGGTGGCATCGGTAGCCTATGGCACCGACCTCAAGAAGGCCAAAGAGGTGCTGTGGGAGGTAGTCAACGCCGACCCCCGCGTGCATCACGACTTCAAGGAGCCCATCATCGCCGTCAGCGAGCTGAACACCAGCTCGGTCGACCTTACGCTGTGGCTGTGGACCACTGTGGAAGAATATTGGGACCTCTGGATAGACATCCGCGAGGACATCTACATCGCCTTCAACAACGCCGGCATCGAAATTCCATTCCCGCAAGTCACTGTGCACAACGGCAAAGAGGGCGCCCCCATCCACATGCAGACACGCGCCGAGGCTGCCCGCACAGCCCTGGCCGACACTCCAGCCGCAGAAACAAAATGAGACGGAGAGCAGCCAGAGGACAGCACTTAGGTCTTATAGGTCTTATAGGTCTTATAGGTCTTATAGGCACTGCGCAGGCGCAGACCCGGCCCCTGAGCGACAGCGCCTATGCCAGCGTCATCACCTGCGGCCCCGGCAACGACTTCTACCTCGCCTTCGGCCACTCGGCACTGCGCATCTGCGACCCCGCCCGCGGCATCGACTATGCCTACAACTACGGCACCTTCGACTTCGGAGCGCCGCATTTCTATTGGAACTTTGCCCGCGGCATGATGAACTACTGCCTGAGCCGCAGCCACTTTCCCAACTTCCTGGCCACCTACGACTACGAGCGGCGCGCCGTGTGGGAGCAACGGCTCAACCTCACCCCGCAGGAGGTCAACAATCTGTACCTGATGCTCGAATGGAACTACCTGCCCGAGAACCGCTACTACCAATACGACTTCTTCCGCGACAACTGCGCCACCCGCGTGCGCGATATGGTGGAGAACGCCTTCGGCCACCGCACACCGATATATGCACCGTGCGACGGCAAGAGCTACCGCCAGCTGGTGCACGAGTCGGCCGGCCCCTGCCAGCAGTGGTGGACGCTGGGTGTCGACCTGCTGCTCGGCGCCCGCACCGACGTCAGCCAGGGAGTGCGCGAAGCCATGTTCCACCCGCTGCGGATGATGGAGACATTCGGACAGAGTACGGCCGGCAGCGCCGACTGCCGCCAAAGCATGGTGCAACCCGCCAAGCAGCACCTGCAGGACCACCGCGAGCCGCTGCGTCGCAGCTTTCCGCCGGTGGTGGTATTCGCACTGCTGCTGGCCGTGGTGGCGCTGCTGACCGCCAAGGGCTGGTGGCGCCCCTGGATGGACCGCCTGCTGTTCAGCATTGCCGGATTGGCCGGTCTCTTCCTGTGCTTTATGTGGTTCGGCACCAACCATTGGTGCACGCGGTGGAACCTCAACATCCTCTGGCTCTCGCCGCTGCTGCTGCTCATCGCCATACGGCACCGGAAAAGCCCCGCATGGGGGCTTTGGCTGCAGGAAGGCTGCTTCGCCGTGGCGCTGGTGTGGGTCGTCGTCTGCGGACTCAGCGCGGCTATACTGCCTATTATTATAATGCTTGCCCTGCGGGTGGCTTGCCTAATTCCCAGAAGGCCACAGCCGCCGCGGCAGCGACATTGAGCGAATCCACTCCGCGCTGCATCGGTATGCGGGCCACATAGTCGGCCATACGCAACACATCGTCACTTAATCCGTCGCCCTCAGTCCCGAGGACGACGGCTTTTTTATCTATCTCTTTCAGCAACGGAGCATCCATCGGCACCGAGCGGTCGTTCAGCGCCAGCGCCACCACGCAGAAACCATTATCTTTCAGCTGCCTATAGCTGTCGAGGAACGTCCACGGCAGCTGGAACACGGTGCCCATGCTGACGCGGCAGGCGCGACGGTTGAGCGGGTCGCAGCAGGTGCGGGTGAGCAGCACGGCGTCCATGCCCAACGACGCCGCAGCGCGGAAGATGGCACCGATATTCTCCGAGTTGACCACCCCGTCGATCACCGCCACGCGACGTGCACGGGCCAGCACCTCGTCCACCGGCGGCAGCGCGGGCCGCCGCATGGCACACAGCACGCCACGTGAGAGCTCGTAGCCCGTAAGCTGCTTCAACACAGCGCGTTCAGCCGTATAGACCGGCACCCCGCAGTCGGGCACCTGCGGCAGAAACTTCTCTTCGCACAGAAACGACACCGGCACCACCCCTTGTCGCAGGGCGATGCTGATCACCTTGAGACTCTCGCACACAAAAAGCCCCTCGGAGGGGTGCAGGCGGTCCTGCAGCTGCCGCTCGGTCAGGCGCACATAGGGTGCCAGGGCCTCGTCGTCCAAATTTTCAAACTTTACGATATCCATCGAGATGCAAAGATACGAAAATAAAGCACAGGAACAACCTTTATCGTGTGCGACATTTTCGCAGCCACTCCGGACCCTCACCGCACTTGGTCCGTCAAAAGTCGGACCACCACCGGACCACCATCGGACCACCACCGGACCATCACCGGACCAAGAGCCTACGTTGAGGTGAATATCAGGCGTTTAAGCATAGACATATAGTATGATATAGTATTATAGGGCATTAAAAGGAAATCGGCGGAAGAGGAACAGAAGTTAAAAGATGTTAAATATCAGAGAATGAATTTGCATGTAAGAATAAAGTCGTATATTTGCATCGTGAACGATATAAAATTATAAACCAATAAAAACTTAACATCATGGATTTTAACACCACATTACAGGTCGCACAGATGATCGTAAACGAGCTCGCCGGGAGCTCATTCGTGCACAAGATGCAGGGTCTGCTGTTCAAATCGCAGGGCTTCGAGAAGCTGGGCCAGAAGTATCTGGACCACTATGCCGAGGAGCAGGAGTGGATCGACAAGTATGCCAACCGCATGATGGACCTGGGCTGCGTGCCGCAGGTGAAGGTCTGCAACGAGACGGCGCTGATCAACGATGCCGTGGAGTACATCAACGCCGACATGAGGTTGCAGCGCGAAGGCGTGGAGGCGCTGTACAAGATGATGCCTGCCCTGGCCGCCGACCCGACGACCTACGACATCACAAAGGCCTACCTTGCCGACGAGGAGGAAGACCTCTATTGGGACGAGGAGCAGGTAGAACTCATTGCCCAGATAGGCAAACAGAACTGGTTGATGAAGCAAATGTAACTGAAACAAATGGTTAGACTTGCCGTAGCGCTGCTGCTGGCGATGGTCGGCAGCAGTGCGGCGGCGCAAAACGAAAAGACAATGGCAACGATCTACGATTACACCGCAACCGCCAGCAATGGCAAAGAAATCAATTTCAAGGACTTTGAGGGCAAGGTGCTGCTCATCGTCAACACCGCCAGCAAGTGCGGCTTCACCCCGCAGTTCGACGGTCTGGAGAAGCTCAACGAGAAATATCGCGACCGCGGCCTGGTGTGCATCGGCTTTCCGTGCAACCAGTTTGCCAACCAGGACCCTGGCAGCGACAGCGAAATCGAGGGCTTCTGCCGCATGAACTACGGCGTGACCTTCCAGATCATGAAGAAGGTCGATGTCAACGGCCAGGACGAGCACCCGATCTTCACCTACCTGAAGGAACAGGCTCCCACGGAAGAGTACAAGGGGCTGAAGGCCAAGGCCGCCGCCGCCATGTTCAAGACCATCAGCAAGAGCGTGGACAAGGACAGCGACATCAAGTGGAACTTTACCAAATTCCTCATCTCGAAGGACGGCAAGACCGTCAAGCGCTTTGCTCCCACCACCGAACCTAAAGACTTCGAGAAGGAAATCGAGGCCATGCTTTGACATCCAAACCCACGAAACCATGTACGACCAGTTGAAACTTGACAACCAGGTGTGCTTCCGCCTCTACACGGCGTCGAGGCTCATCACCCAGGCCTACCGTCCGTTGCTCGACCCGCTGGGGCTGACCTACCCGCAATACCTCGTCATGATGGTGCTGTGGGAGCAGGACAACCAGCTCGTCGGCGACCTCTGCCGGCACCTGATGCTCGACACCAACACGCTCACCCCGCTGCTGCAACGCATGGAGAAAGAGGGCCTTGTGATACGCACACGCGGCATTGCCGATGGGCGGCAGACCTTAGTGAGCCTCACCAAGAAGGGGCTCCACCTCGAAGAGCAGGCCAAAGACATTCCCTCGTGCCTTGCCAAGAGCTGGCAGAGCGCCCCCATCGACGAACAGCAAGGCATCGCCTTTGTTGCCGCGCTTGACGCGATGATCAACTCTCTGAAAGAGAGATGAAAGACCTGGCTGCCTTTATGACCGACAACCTGCGGAGCCTCGTACAGACGGCCTATCGCAGCGTGTTGACCAACCCGCGCGAAGCCCGCTTTGCGCTACAGATGCAACGCATCATGACCCGTGGCGACAGACGGCGACGCCAAATCCTTGAGAGAGAAGGGCTCGAGGTGCCGCCGTTCCTCATCTGCTCCATTGCCACCACCTGCAACCTGCAATGCAAAGGCTGCTACGCGCGCAACAACGGAATCGCCGGCGACACACCCACCAAACCGACGCTCACGCCCGAACAGTGGAACGCCCTCTTCACGGAGGCTGTCGACATGGGGTTCAGCGTGGCGCTGTTGGCCGGTGGCGAGCCGCTGACACGGCGCGACCTGCTGGAGCAGATAGCCAACGTGAAAGAGATGCTCTTCCCCGTCTTCACCAACGGGACGTTGATAGGGCCGCAATACGTGGAGTTTTTCCGCAAGCACCTCAACGTGATACCGGTCATCAGTCTTGAAGGCGATGCCGGCACCACTGACGACCGTCGAGGCGAGGGAGTCTACAAGCGTGCACTGCTGTCGATGCAGATGCTTGCCGACGCGGGCCTCTTCTTCGGCACGAGCATCACCGTCACCACAGCCAACATGCACGCCGTCACAGCACCCGAATACATCGAGCAACTGCGCGCATTGGGATGCAAAATAGTGTTCTACGTGGAGTATGTGCCCATCGACGAGAGCACCCGTCACCTGGCCTTTGGCGACGACGAGGTGCAGTGGATGGAACAGACTGTCGACACCCTGCGCACGACGCACGACGACATAATCTTCGTTTCCTTCCCTGGCGACGAGAAGCTGCTCGACGGCTGCATGGCAGCCGGTCGCGGTTTCTTCCACATAGGCCCTGACGGGGCTGCCGAGCCCTGTCCCTTCTCGCCGCACAGCGACACCAATGCCGCGCGCGACGGCCTGCGCGCAGCACTGCGCTCTCCCCTATTCAGCAACCTGCGCAACGCCAGCGCTTTGGCATGGGAACACACTGGCGGATGCACCCTCTACGAGCACCGCGACGAAGTCGAGGCCATGCTCGAATCAAAGCAGTAGTCTGTCACGGATGGCCGCCGCCACCGCGTCGGCCACAGCCCTGCGCCCCACCTGGTCATAGTGCTCGGTGGGGTATTCCTTATCGTTGAAATCCTCGTCACGCACGGATCCCTGGTTGTTGACCACCAGGACGCCCATAGCCTCGTAGCGCTGCTGCACAAAGCGGGCGTTGTCGTGGAGCAGCTGCAGCAGCTCGGGCCCGACGAGCTGGGCCATCTGGTCCTCATTGTCAGGCAGGATATGGAACACCGGCTGCCATCCGCGCTGGCGACACAGCTTGACGATGCGGTCGAGGTCGCGGATGCGGGGGTTGCGGTCGGTCACGGTAGTGGCAAAACACTTGATATAGTGGCACGCCAGGCCTACGGTGTCGGCGTTGAGCCCCAAGCGGCACCCCTCGTCCCAGGTGTGGCTGTCCCACTCGGCGGCGTTGGTGTAGGGAAAAGGAGCGGGCAGGGAGAATGTCTGGTGGCGGATGCCACGACGCACGAGTGCCCAGCGCTCGTCTTCTTCCCAATGAGGATAGGCCTTGAAAGCCAGGAGCATGCGCTTATACAGAGCCGGGGCGCGCTTCATGAGCACCTGCTCCTTGCGGAGCGGCACCTCGAGGTCAGACCATATCCATTCGCTGGTGAAAGAGCGCATATTGACTGTCACAATGGCCGTGCCCACCTGGCTCGAACGCGGTATATTGGCCATGATGTCGTAGAAGACACCGGCATGGGTGGCATTCTTGGCGAGGTCGGCAACCTTGTGGCCCGGGAGCTGGTCGTCGATCATCTGGCAGATGGTGCGCTTGTCGGAATCACTCTCGCGATAATTGTGGTTCGACGACTCGCCGAGGTAGATCATATCCGCCCCTTCGACGAGAGGTTTCTGCGACAACTGCATCATGCCACAATGCTCCTCGAGGTCGCGCGAATAGAGGGTGTAGCGGTAGACGACATCGAGCACTACCAATACTGCCAAGAGCGGCAGAGCCTTGAGCAACAGACGGCGGAGGGTATGGAGGGTGGTATGAGACATGTCAGAACTGGAAATAGATGAAAGGATAATGCTCGACCGAGGAGAAAGCGATGACGCCGAAGAGCAACAGCGCATAGACAGCCCAGCGGACGACGCCATGCTGGCGCGAGCACCAGCTGTCGAAACGCGAACGGCGCGTCAGCAGGTCGGAGAGGACGAAGAGCGCCAATCCAATCCAAACGGCAGGGGCCACCTGCAGGCTCTCGGTGCCAGAGGCGTTGTGCCAGAGGGCGCTGAAGAGGCTGCGCAGGCTATCCAGCGACGGCGCACGGAAGATGGTCCACAGGAAAGTGACCACGATGAAAGTCTTGGCAATGTTCAGCAAACGGATGACGGTCCGGGCCCCAGAGCCCTTCAGCCGGTCGAAGAGATGCACGTGGCGCAGGCCGCGCTCCACAATGAGCAGCAGCCCATAGGCGAAGCCCCAGAGCATGAAGGTCCAGTTGGCGCCGTGCCAGATGCCGCACACCGTGAAGACAATCAACGTGTTGAGCATCCACCTCGGCAGCGGCACACGGCTGCCGCCAAGGGGGATATAGAGATAGTCGCGGAACCAGGTGGAGAGCGAGATATGCCAGCGGTGCCAGAACTCGCGGACGCTGTCGGAAAGATAAGGTGTGCGGAAATTGTCGGTCAAGGTAAATCCCATAGTCAAGGCACATCCGAGGGCGATGGTGGAATAGCCAAAGAAGTCGCCATAGATTTGGAAGGAATAGAAGACCATGCCGAGCAGGAGGTCAGCGCGGCTGTAGAGCTGCGGATTGTCGTAAATGCGGTCGACATAGACGCCGAGATTGTCGGCGACAGCCATTTTCAGAAACAGACCAAAGAGAATGAGTTTCAATCCATTGGCAATATTCTCGTAGCGCAGAGGCTTCTCCTCGTGCAACTGCCGGAGGAGGTTCTGCGGGCGCTCGATGGGGCCGGTGACGAGCTGGGGATAGAACATGACGTAGAGCGAATAGTAGCCGAAATGACGCTCGGCGCGCTGCTGGCCACGGTAGACCTCGATGACATAGCTCAGGCTTTGGAAGGTATGGAAGGAGAGGCCGATGGGGAGGATGATATTCAGAGCCTTGGAGGGATGCGCCCAGCCGAAATGCTGCGCCAGGGCGACGAGGTTGGCACTGCAGAAATTGAGATACTTGAAGATGAAAAGCACGAGACAGGTGGAGACGATACTCACCACGAGGCAGGTGCGCTTCTTGGCAGGGGCATCGGCCCAGCGCTCGATGAGGAGGCCGGCGCTGTAGTCTATAGCAATGGTTACGAGGAGTATAAAGATATACTTGGGGATGAACCACATGTAGAAGAAGCAGCTGGCGGCAAGGAGCAAGAGCCAACGGAAGCGGTGCGGCAGGAGGTAGAAGAGCAGCGTGACCGTCGGGAAGAAGAGGAGGAACTCTATCGAGTTAAAGAGCATATTAAAAACAGATTGTCAATAATTTAATCACATATCACACACATGATTCCATCTGCAAAGATACGTTTTTTATTGACAATCTGCTCCTAAAAAAGCCGAAAAAAGAGAGGCTTCAGTCAGTCGTCGGCAGAGGAGGGATAGAACTCGGCGTTGTTGACGGCTTGCTTGATGCGTTCGCTGGGGCGGAAGTTGAGGTTGACATTCTTGATGCAATCGACGGAGACATCCTCGGCGGCATCGCAGCCTGAGCTGTTGATGGTCAGCGAGAACGATCCGAGTTCGCCCACCTTGACGGTATGGCCGTTGAGGAGGTTGCGGATCAATATTTTCTCAAACTGGTGGATAGAGAATTCAGCTTCCTTGGGTGTCATCGTCGTCTCCTCGGAGAGCTGGCGCGCCACCTCGCGTTCGTCGAGCAAACCAAGGCTTTTGAGCACGGCGTAGTAACGGCGGCCACCGCTGCGTGGACTACGGGGGTCCACTTTTGGGACCACATTGAAACATAGTGACATATCTACTTGGTTTAATAGTTGATTATTGATATAAACGGCATTTCAGTTTTTTTATTGCCCGAGGCGATGCGGCGGTGTTTGATTTGGAACCTGCGCCGGCAGCCTGCCGCCCGGCGAGAGCCGGCAGCAGACCGCCGCACAAGTTCTCAACACACAATTAATAAAAACACGCATCGCTGTGAGCATTTATCGTTGCAAAGATAGCGCAAAAAGGGAGAATGGCAAAATAATAATTGTTAAATCGGGCAAGCCAAGAGAGCATTGCGAGTACAAGCTCTTCACCTTTGCAAGAAAGGCACGAGCGGCGACGGGCTGCAAAAAGTGGAAAAGAGGTGCGGGAAGAGACTAAATTTGCGTTGCGGGCGTTATATGCGTTCGAGGAGGAAGCTTACGGGGCGGAAGCCGTCGTTGCAGGAGATGAAGGCAGAATGGGGGTTGCGCATCCAGCCGTCGTAAAAATTGCCGCGTCCGGCAGCGAGTTCGGCGACGAACCATTGCATGCTTTCCCAAGCGCTTGGGCAGAAGCCTTCGGGCTTCATCCCGTTGCGGCTGATCCAGACCTGGCCTTCGAGCACATCGCAAGAGTGCTCGATGGGGTTCTCATAGATGGCTTGCAGGTCCTTGTAGTCGGCCTTGCGGATGGCGGTTATCTTGATGTCGAACATAGTATCCTGTTTTTGGGAGTGCAAAGATACGATATTTTTTTGACATCGCGGGGGAGAGAGCGTGCCCGCAGGAGAGGAAAAAGGGTGCGAACGCCGATATCAGGAGCTGGTTTACAGGACGATACAAAATAGATTGATTTTTTTTTGGCCAGTATTAAAATTCTTCTTACTTTTGTATCCCGTATTTTTGTTAATCAACATATACAAATTATCATTATGAAATACGGGTTTGACAACGAAAAGTATCTTCGGATACAATCAGAACACATCAAGGAGAGAATTGGCAAGTTTGGCAACAAGCTTTATTTGGAGTTTGGGGGTAAATTGTTTGACGATTACCATGCCAGCCGCGTGCTGCCGGGGTTTGAGCCTGACAGCAAGTTGAAGATGCTGACGCAGCTGAAGGACGACGCGGAGATAGTCATTGTGATCAGCGCGGTGGATATCGAGAAGAACAAGGTGCGCGGGGACCTGGGTATCACCTACGACGAGGATGTGCTGCGCCTGCGCGAAGTGTTTATGGAGCGCGGCTTTGTGGTGAACAGTGTTGTCATCACCCACTACAGCGGACAGCGCAGTGCGACGGCCTACCGCGAGCGCTTAGAGCGCATGGGCATCAACGTCTGCTATCATTATATTATAGAGGGCTACCCTACCAACGTGGAGCTGATAGCGTCAGAGGAGGGTTTTGGGAAGAACGACTATGTGGAGACCACGCGTCCGCTGGTTGTCGTCACGGCACCCGGGCCAGGCAGCGGGAAGATGGCAGTGTGCCTGAGCCAGCTGTATCACGAGAACCGGCGCGGCATCAAGGCCGGCTATGCCAAGTTTGAGACGTTCCCCATCTGGAGCATACCGCTGAAGCACCCTGTCAACATCGCATACGAGGCTGCCACCGCCGACTTGAACGATGTGAACATGATAGACCCCTTCCACCTGGAAGCCTACGGGAAGACTGCTGTCAACTATAACCGCGACATAGAGATCTTTCCTGTGCTGAACGCCATATTTGAAGGCATCTATGGCGAGAACCCGTACAAGTCGCCCACCGACATGGGTGTCAACATGGCCGGTTTCTGCATCAGCGACGACGCGGTGTGCTGCCAGGCCTCGAAGGACGAGATCATCCGGCGCTACTACACGGCCCTGTGCGACTATGCCGTCGGCAAGTCGAGCCAGAGCGAGGTGAACAAGATAGCCCTGCTGATGAAGCAGGCCAAGATTACCACCGACGACCGACGCACCACGGTGGCCGCCAAGCAGCGCCGAGACCAGGAGGGCGTGCCTGCCGCCGCCATCGAGCTGGCCGACGGCACCATTATCACGGCCAAGACGAGCGACCTGCTCGGCGCCTGTGCCGCCCTGTTGCTCAACGCGTTGAAGCACCTGGCCGGCATAGACCACGACGTGAAGCTGATCTCGCAGAAGATGATAGAGCCCATCCAGCACACGAAGGTGTCGATGCTGCACGGCAGCAATCCGCGTTTGCATACCGACGAGGTGCTGGTCACGCTGTCGATTTTGAGCCTGCTGGACGACAACTGCCGCCGCGCCCTCGACTGCCTGCCCTTGTTAGATGGTTGCCAGGCACATACGACGGTGATGGCCAGTGAGGTGGACCGCAAGATATTCAAGAAGCTTGGCGTCGGCCTCACCTCGGAACCGGTGCGCAAAGTGTGAGACGGCCTTTAAAAAAGGGGAAAAAGCAAGGGCCTCCTGAAGCAGGAGGCCCTTTTGGTACCGCATATCAGAGTCGAACTGATGATCTTCTGCGTGAGAGGCAGATGTCCTGGACCACTAGACGAATGCGGCAGTTCTTAGCTTGAAATCGGGTGCAAAGGTACAAACATTTTTGAAACTGACCAAATATTTTTTCAGATTATTTCTTTTACCACTGGTAATCAACACTATAAAAATCGTCACCGCAGCATGGGAAAGCGTTCAACAGGGGTTCCATAGGCACCAAAGACATCGTTTTTACCCCTATGCCTTGTTGATGCCTACCTTATGCCTACCTTATGCCTACCTAATGCTTACCTAATGCCTACCTAATGCTTACCTAATGCTTACCTAATGCTTTGCGGACGGCGTCCCTTGGCTGGCGCATTGGCAAAAAGCAAGGGGATGAAACGAGCGTTGCCGGTGCGACGGAGGCTGTCGATGATTGCCCGCTGCTCTTCGGGGCGGTAGAAGAAGAAGAGGCGGCGCTGGTCGGCCTTGTCGCCGGGGGTGGTGGCCACGTAGACGGGCTTCATGGTGGTGGGGTCGATGCCGGTGTAGTACATCTCGGTGCTGAGCGTCATGGGCGTGGGCGTGAAGTCCTGTATCTGCTCCAGGCGGTAGCCCATCCGCTTCATTTCCAGCGCCAGCTCAGCCATGTCCTGCAGACGGCAGCCAGGGTGACTGCTGATGAAGTAGGGTATCAGTTGGTACCGCAGGCCCGCCTGATGGCATATCTCGTCGAAGCGGCGCTTGGTCTCCTTGAAGAGGCTGAACGACGGCTTGCGCATCAAGGCCAGCACCGCGTCAGATGTATGCTCCGGCGCCACCTTCAGGCGGCCGCTGGTGTGGCTGACCACCACTTGGCGGAAATACTGCCATCCGCCGTTGCCTTCGGAGAAGAGGTCGCAGCGGATGCCACTGCCGACATAGAGATGATTCACCTTTGGGTGCGAGGCCACCTTCTTTAGCAACGAGGTCATCGCGCTGTGGTCGCTGTCGAGGTTCTTGCACATCGAGGGCATCGAGCAGCTGTAGCGGCTGCACTTGCGGCAGAGGTCGGGGTTCTTGCCCTTCATGCGCCACATGTTGGCCGACGGGCCGCCGAGGTCGGTCAGCACCCCGTGGAACTCCGGGTCCTGGGTGATGAGGTTCACCTCATTGAGAATAGACTCCTCGCTGCGCGAGGCTATCTGCTTGCCCTGATGGGCGCTGATGGTGCAGAACGAGCAGCCGCCGAAGCAGCCGCGGTGCGTGTTCACGCTCCACCGTATCATCTCGAAGGCCGGTATCGGGCCGCGTTTCTTGTATTTGGGATGCGGCAGACGCATGTACGGCAGGTCGAAGCTGGCGTCGATCTCCTCCGTCGTCATCGGTGGTTCCGGCGGGTTCACCACCACCAGGCGGTCGCCGTGCCGCTGCACCAGCGTCGCGCACTCAATCTTGTTGCTCTCCCGCTCGATGACTTGGTAGTTCTCAGCCTCTGCCCGCTTGCTCCGCTGGCACTCCTCGAAGCTGTGGAGTTCTTTTGTTTCTGCGGAGTATTGGAGATTTGGAATTATTCCTTCTCTCCTTTCCTCCGTAGAAGCAACCGCCGTCACATACGCCACCTGCGGCAGCCCGTAGCAGGCCTCTATCCCCCGCCCCTCGTCCAGCAGGCGTGCTATCTTCAGCGTCGTCCGCTCCCCCATGCCGTAGAGGAGCAGGTCAGCCGGCGTGTCGATGAGGATGGAGGGGAACAGCCGGTCGTCCCAGTAGTCATAGTGCGCCAGCCGCCGCATGGAGGCCTCGATGCCCGCGATGATGACCGGCACATCGGGGTAGAGTTGTTTCAGTATCCGCGTGTAGACGTATGTCGCCCTGTCGGGTCGGAAGCCGAACTGTCCGCCAGGCGTATAGGCGTCGTCGTGGCGCAGACGGCGCGCGGCGGTGTAGTGGTTCACCATGGAGTCCATCGCCCCGCTCGTCACCCCAAAGAACAGCCTCGGACGCCCGAACTTGCGGAAATCCCTCAGGTCATCCCTCCAGTTTGGCTGCGGGATGACGGCTACGCGGTAGCCCGCCGCCTCCAACGTCCGCCCGATCACCGCCGTCCCAAACGACGGATGATCCACGTAAGCGTCCCCCGTCACCAGCACCACATCCACCTGCTCCCACCCCAGGCGCTTCACCTCATCCAACGTTATCGGCAAGAAATGTCCCATAGCCTCTCAGCTCTTTTCGTTTATCAGCTCCTGTGCTATCAGTTCGGCCTGTTTCAGCACCGTGTCGGTGGCCAGCTGCTCCATGTCGGGCGGGTAGCCATACTTGCGCAGCAGCCGCTTGACGGCCACCTTCATCTTGGCCCGTACGGTGGTTTTGATGGTCCAGTCGATGGTGGAGTTCTTGCGTATGGTCTCGGTAAGCACCACCGCCAATTCGCGCAATTTCTCTTTGCCCATCAGTTCGAGGGCGCTCTCGTTGTCGGCCACCGCACTATAGAAGGCATACTCGTAGGGTTCCAGGCCCATCTCCTGCGCCGCGCTGTCGCTCTCCACGATGTGCTTGCTCAAATTGATAAGTTCGTCGATGACCTCGGCCGCCGAGATAATCTTGTTATGGTAGCGCGTGATGGAGCCGTCGAGCATCTCCATCAGCGTACGTCCTTCGACGAGGTTGGTTTTCATACGACTCTGTATTTCGTCGTTGAGCAGTTTGCGCAGCACCTCGAGGGCAATGTTTTTGTGCTCCATGTCTTTCAAACCAAGAAGGAACTCTTCCGAGAGTATAGAGATGTCTGGCTTCTTGATGCCAGCGGCGTCGAAGAGGTCTACCACTTGGTCCGACACCAAAGCACGGTCTATCACCTGGCGGATGGTGGTCTCTATCTCCTCGTTGGTGTGGCCGCCGGGCTTGGCGTCGAACTTGCACAGGCGTGCTTTGACGGCTTGGAAGAAGGAAACCTCGTCTTTCACATCCATCGCTGCATCATTTGGTACCGCAAGGGCGAAGGCTTTGCCCAATGCCGTCACTTCGTTGACGAAGCGTTTCTTGCCGTCGTCCAATCCCAGCACATAGTCTTCGGCCTTGAGAATCCACGACAGTTTGCCCGACGTATCGGCCACGAAGTATTGCTTGTAGTCGAGGCCGTGCAACATCTGCTGCACCACCTCCAGCTTCTCTTGCATCAGGGCCACAGCCTGCTCCTGCTGCTGAGTGGGATCGCCCTTGCCACCGGAGTCGGAGTAGAACGACAACGCCTCGCGCAAGTCGGATGCGATGCCAAGGTAGTCCACCACCAAGCCACCGGGCTTGTCCTTATAGACGCGGTTCACACGAGCAATGGCCTGCATCAGGTTGTGCCCCTGCATCGGTTTGTCAATATAGAGGGTATGCAGACAAGGCACGTCAAAGCCTGTGAGCCACATATCGCGCACGATGACCAGTTTCAGTTCGTCGTCGGGGTCTTTCATACGGTCGGCCAGCATACGGCGTTCGGTCTTGGTGGTGTGGTGTTTGGCTATGGCCGGTCCGTCGGAGGCCGCGGAGGTCATCACCACTTTCAAAGCCCCCTTGCGCAAGTCGTCGTTGTGCCATTCGGGACGCAGCTTCACTATTTCGTCGTACAGTTCAACGGCAATCCTTCGGCTCATTGCCACCACCATCGCCTTGCCTTCAAACACTTGCTGACGCGCCTCGAAATGCTCCACGATGTCGCGCGCTATGTTCTTCACCCTGTTGGGGCTGCCGATAAGGGCTTCCAGTTGCGTCCATTTGGCTTTGGCTTTTTGCACCTCGTCCATCTCTTTCACATCGAGTTCTTTGTCCAGTTCCTCGACCAGTTTGCGACCCTCGGCACTCAGCTCCACCTTGGCCAGGCGGCTCTCATAGTAGATGCGCACCGTGGCCCCATCCTCCACAGCCTGGGCTATGTCGTAGACGTCGATATAGTTGCCGAAGACAGCAGGGGTGTTCTTGTCGCTCAGTTCGATAGGCGTGCCGGTGAAGCCGATATAGGTGGCGTTGGGTAGCGCGTCGCGCAGGTACTTGGCGAAGCCATATTTGATTTCCGAGCCCACCACCTCGTCGGCCTCGTTGCGCACCTCGCGAGTCTTGGCTCCGAAGCCGTACTGTGTGCGGTGCGCCTCGTCGGCAATGACAACCACATTGGTTCTATTGGTCAGCAGGTCGTAGCGGTTGCCCTCCTCAGGCTGGAATTTCTGTATGGTGGTGAAGACCACACCTCCCGACTTCACCTGCAGCAGGTGCTTCAGATGGTCGCGGCTATCGGCCTGCACGGGTGTCTGTCTTAATAGTTGCTTGGAAGCCACAAAGGTCTCGAAGAGCTGGTCGTCGAGGTCGTTACGGTCGGTGATGACAACCACCGTAGGATTGTTCAGCCGCTGCACTATCTTGCCTGTATAGAACACCATCGACAGCGACTTGCCGCTGCCCTGCGTGTGCCACACCACACCGGCGCGGTGGTCGCCGGCCTGTTGCTCCTTGACGGTCTTGAATCCGAAATTCTCTGGCGATTCGGCAGCCTTGGGCACAGTGCTGTTGATGCCTGTGGCACGGAGGGTGGACTCCACGGCTTTGTTGACGGCATAGTACTGATGATAGGCGGCCACTTTCTTCACCGTGGTGATAGTCAGTTGGCCTGTGGCCTTGTCCTCGTGCTTGTCTTTCTCGAAGACGGTGAACGAGCGCACAAGGTCGAGCAGGGTCTCTTTGTTCAGCATTCCACGCAACAGCACCTCCAGCTCGCCCACTAAATGCGAGGCCACGGTCTCGCCGTCTTCGCTCTTCCAGGCCGAATAGCGGCTCACCCCCGCCGACAGCGAGCCCGCACGGGCTTCCAAACCGTCGGAAATGGCTATTAGCTCATTGTAGACAAACAGCGACGGTATCTGCGCTTTGTAGGTCTCTATCTGGTTGTAAGCGGCGGTGATGGTGGCCTCCTCGTCGGCGGCATTCTTCAATTCCATCACTACCAGCGGAAGACCGTTGACAAACAGCACCACGTCGGGCCGCAGGTTATGTCCGTTCTCCACGACGGTGAACTGGTTGACCACGACGAAGTCGTTGTTCCACGGGTCGTCAAAGTCCACCAGCCACACCTTCTTGCCGCGTTCCTCGCCCTGTTCGTAGACCGATACCGTCACGCCCTGCGTCAGCAGCTCGTGGAAACGCTCGTTGTCGGCCAACAGATCGGTGGAACCGATACGCAGCACCGTCTTGACGGCCTCGTCCAGCACTCTGGCAGGCAGCGACGGGTTAAGCCGCCGCACAGCAGCCTCCAGTTTCTCGCGCAGCACCACCTCGCCCAACGATGTCCGCATAGGCGACTGTCCGTCTGGCGCGATATCAGGACCGTAGAGGTATTCATACCCACGGCTCTGCATTATCTCGATGGTCATCTGCTCAATGTCCGATTCCGTCAGCTTGGTCATAACACTATATGTTTAGTTTCCAATATCCGTTTTTGTCTTCTCCGATGCGTTCCAGAATACATTTTTCCTTAAGGGTTTTAATAGCCCTATATATATTCGATCTATCAACACCTATTTTTTCAATCATTTCATTATATGTCACCCTATTGTTTTCGGCAATCATTCCAATAATGCTTTTCTGTGTTTTGTTGAGATTTACAGTTGCATTTGCAGTTGCATTTGCAGTTGCATTTGCAGTTGCATTTACAGTTGCATTTGCAGTTGCATTTGCAGTGCTATTTACAGGTGCATTTACAGGTGCATTTACAGGTGCATTTACAGGTGCATTCAAAACAACACGTTTGCCACAGCCTTTGTGTACAGGAATAAACACATTGATGAAACTTCGTTCACCATTGGTCTCAACTGTAGCTCGCGGCGAGCCGTTCTTTTTCAATTCTTCTTGAATGGTAGGGATACCTGTCGAGCGACCTTCGGTGAGGTCTAGTTCTTTCAGGAAATCACCCAGTCTGCGATTGCGGTAACGTCGCGAAATCATCCGTTCCCCCTTGTCTATCACGGCCTGCGATATCGATCTGTCTGGTCCGGGAATACTCAGTATATGTATGCCATCGGGTTCCACCGAGATTTCCACAGGCTCATACTGCTGATAGTCTCGATGATACAATGCATTGACTATCGCCTCTTCCAACGCCTGAATGGGATAGTTGAAGAACCGTATGCTTTCAGGGACGTTTTTCTGCTTTTTTACATACTCCCTGATAATATTGTTTTTCAAATAGGTCAGCGAGCCCTGTATCAATTGAGGCACACTGCCATAGATTGTTGTTTCGCTGAAATTGTTGGGGTCGTTGATACGTCCTTCTGGGAATATGACGATGTCCACTTGCGTATAGCGGAAAATCCTTTCTGGGTGTTCGCAGAACATCATTGCCGCCACATTCTTGACCATTCTGTTTTCCGACGGGCCGTCCATCAAGTCCATCTGTTCCAATGTCTGTTCTAATGGTTGCGTGAACAGTACTTTCTCCAATCTGCTGTCCACCTTTGCCAGATAGTCCCGCAGCAATGCCATAGAGATATCCGTCAGTTTGATGTTGGAATTTGGCCTCTCGTCGAAGGGCACACGGTTTGCCATATCACGCAACTCATCCAGCACCTCGCCTTTGGCGACAATGCTACTTGATCCGTCCCTGACGCAATAGACGGGTTTCTTCACCTTGGCCAGTACATCATTAGGGACTGCATACGGACGGTTCACACCAGCAGGAATCCATATCACAAGGATTGTCTTGCCATCAATCTCCTCCACCGATGTGCGGGGCATATAGTAAGGTTCTATCAAGTTGTTGAAACCTACCATCTGTTTCATTATGCCATCCACGGCAGCGGGATTAATACCCATCACAGGCCTTTGAGCAACGCCATCCTTCTCCTCGACCCCAATAAGGATATACCCGCCACCCAGATTATCAAAGTCATTGGCAAAAGCCCCGATGCTTCGGTAAATATCCGTTGGATTCCAACCCTTCTTGAACTCAATACGGTTAGACTCTATTTTTCTCCTGTTCAACAGGTCTTCTATGTTTATCGGCAGTGCCATAATTCAGTTGATTTTATTAGTATTCCTTCTTCGATCCTTCTATGTGGGTTCGGTGATCCTTCGGCGATGGTTCGGTGATCTTTCGAAAAAAAACTATTCTAATCTCTCGTAAGGATATACATTTTTATAGTTCCGATTCAAGTATGATCCAATAGATGGTGCATTATCTAATGCTTCATATTCATATATGGGAACATTGCTGTACCTATATAACGTATTATTTAAAAATCTTACGTATACCATTTGGTTATTTTCATCATAACCGAGTTCTGCAACATTTGAAGAACTAACTGGATGCATTTCTGGATATTCCATTTTATTCTATTTTTTATTATTGTTTAGTTTTTGATTTCTCCAATTATTTAATAGTATATTATATGTTTCTATCGTTGAACTGTTCTCTTTACTCCATTGTTCCGACACATTAGGATCAGCGCCCTTCGGAGCATCTGCCAATTTATAGAACTGAACTCGAGAGGGAATTCTGACTCCTTCACCAGAAATAATACCTTCTCCAGTTCGTAAACTAGGCAACAAATCCACCATAGTCTGTAATTCATCTTGCATTGCTGCACGAATATAACTTCTATCCTTGGAATTGTTCATTCTCAACGCTATGATAGTGCCGCATTGACTTAAAACGGTTTCATCCAATTCCGATGGTCTCTGTGTGACTAACGCCAATCCCACACCATATTTTCGACCTTCCTTGGCTATAGATTGTACCGTTTTAGAAGATATTGAATGTTCCCCTGCTTTCAGGTAATTATGTGCTTCTTCCAAAATAATAAACAATGGTTGCTGTTTTCCCCCATTGGGCAAATCTTGTCCCCAAAACAATGCATCATATATTATTTTAAGAAGGGTTCCTGAAATAGATACCATTACTTCTTGAGGAATTCCAGAAAGATCTAATATTGTAATAGGCTTTTCGCTTCCTAACCATTCAAACAACAAATCGCCTAAATCGCAGTCTACCTTACCTGTTAAATTAGGGGAATACTTGTCAGGAGCAAACAAAAAGCCGTATGTTGAATCTTTCAATTTTAAACGTATACTGTCAAGAAATCCCAAAATGCCTTTCGCTTGGTTATTTAAAAATGGTGATCCTCCACCAGCTGCCGCTGGTTGGTAAATATTGGAAGTTAGTTTTTCCGCATTCCCTTCTTGTTGCTTATCAGTAATGGTCTCCGGTCTTGCTCTTTCCCGAAATGTTTGCCTCTCAAAATCATCCAATTCAAACCATAATTGTTTTATACTAAAAGGAATCGGAGTATCTTGGGTAATCAGTTCTTCCTCTATTTGTATATTATTTTCTTTGGCCGATTTTATTTTATATTCAACTATTTTTGTCCTAAAAAATTCTCTATTTTGATCTGTCAAATTCCCTGAAAAGATACTCATAAGCTCATTAAAAGGCAATGCCCAGTATGGAACATACAATTCTCTTTCTCCATTCGCAACATCTGCACGGATTTTATATACTGTGCTCTGGTCTTTAAGAACACTATTGTACTCGCCATGTGGATCTATCACCAATATTCTTGAGCTCTTGAATCCTTTGTCAGCGATTGACTTTAGCAACACACCAACTGCATTGGATTTCCCACTACCTGTTGATCCTAATATTGCACAATGCCTCGAAACCAACTTGTTTAAATCTATTTTAGCACTTAAGCTCTCAGAAATACTAATATTGCCAACGTCTATTGAATTAAGTTCATTGTATCCTCCATAAATAACATTTAAATCCTCTATCGTAACCAAATGGACCTTGTCCCCCGTAGTTGGTGATTGAGACACACCCCTACTAAACTTCCGTCCCATTTGCTCTCCTATTAATGCAATTGTGAGAAACTGACGATTCTTTATTTGTGAGAAATCCATTAAAGCTTCATCTATTCTCAGTTTTTCAGGGATGGCGGATGCTCCAATCTGGGTTACAATTCCATAAATATTTGCATATCCCAATGGAACTTTTAAAAATGACCCAATTTGTCCTATCCTGTACACAATGCCATTAATAACAGGCATATTGGACTTTATTGTATCAAATAATTGTACGGTGATAGTATTGCCACTAACACTTATTATTTCTCCTATCTCTGTCTGTTTTGTATTCATGACTGAGGCTTCCCATTAGTAATAATCATATTCTTGAGAAAAGCAACAAATTTGGAAAAATCTGTTATTATCAGTTCCCCTTCTCCGCTCCAACCTTGAAGTATTTCTTTTCTCTCACTATCACTACTGATAGCATCCTCATTATTTGAATATGCATCTTCGTCATAGTAAAAATTGACATTAATGGTATCTTCTTTATCCGGCTCTCGTTTTAATTTCCATTTTCCATAAACCCCTCCAATCACGGCCGATCGTCCAGACAATACGGATAATTTACTATTCGACATGGCCATTTTGGCCAAAGCACAATCCTCATTAAATGAATTTCCAACCTTCTTATAGGTGTTATCCTCTTGCTTTTCCAAAATAGTATCGTATAATAATACATAAACTTGGCCGAGAGGATTCATTGACAAGGCCGTATTGATTCTCTCATTAATATGTTCATCTCCAAAAGAGTATCCACAAACAATCAAAATGGTGTCATCCTGTTTAATAAAGTTCGACAAACGGTCACCCAGTGCAGTATATGGCTGCTTCCTTGACTGGTCATATTTCAATGTTGAAGGATATATCAATATATCGTTGTTATCAGGATCTCGTCTTAGAACTCTTCCTCTTTCTTTATCATAATGCCAGCCCAAGGAACCATGTATTTTCCACAGTTTCGTCTGCTTCAGCAAGAATGACATGTCATCAACAGATTGCCCATCAAAAAATGGTTCGTATGCACCTGTGAATCCATCATAATAGGGCAACGCCTTGTGTTCAAAAGCGACTTCAAACAAATAATCATAGTTGGTGGTAAACACTTCAACCGCAGTTTTTCTATCAGCTTTTTGAATCCATTCTGCGAAAGTCGTGTGAATTAGTTTCTCGCAGTCTATTTGTTTATGAACCGATACGATTGTGTGTATTCTTGTCTTGATTTCATTAATAAGACTCGCATAGTTTTCTTTATTCAATCCATTTATCATCCCACAACCAACTACTTGCTGCTTTAATTCCAATTTTGACAACAAAGTTTCAATGGTAAATGTTTTCCCTTCATTTTCAATTTCCACTTTTATTTCAGCAATAGCATCATTGTATTTCTTCTCACTAATGTTCTCGATAATCTGCGAAGTCATTTTAGAGATTGCAGGAACGTAAGAATCATTTGTTTTGGGATTTGTTACCATTGAAGTTCCTGCACCAAACAAAAAACCAATACGTTTTTTGTCAGAAACTAACAATTGCTGTAGATTCCTAATATACTCAGATGGGTCATGATAAACTATAATTTTATCTTCTTTTTCCATATTCCTTTATTTGGTTATTTAACAACGTATTTATCTGCAATTTATTATTCTTCAATTTTCACTTCGCCAGACATTAGTCGAGGAAGAAGGGTGTCTCGTTGGATGGTCAATGTTTGCATTTGTTGTTGGTTGGATCTGATTTTTGCAAATATTGGTTTCACATGTAAATGAAATTCTTTTATTGCATCATCATCCGGCAAAGTTATACCTATTCGAGAGAAATCACCTGTGTTGAGATTGAGTGTTGCCGTACCACCACTTGCCATTGTATTCAGTTCATCATACATCAACTTAAACCAACAATATAAGTAATAGCGATACTGCTCGTTATTTGGCACTACTGAATTTATCTGTTGGTTTGTTTGTGATTCAATTGCATTCATAGATACCAAGCCTACCGTTGCAATGCAACTTACCATAATAGAATTTGCCGGCAAGGTCTTTTCTTTCTGCAATGCTTTCCCTTTTTCCGACAATGTATCTTCGCTATTAAACACATACGTTTTACCATGCATATCGGGAATCTTAATAAACGGCACTTCACCACCATAGTATTCTTCATTCTTTTTAGATGGCGTTTTTCCACAGATTACTTTTCCATAATACGAAACAGGCATTTCTTTCCATTCGGGGTTGGGGGTTTCGATGAAGTAGTGGCGGAAGAGGGTTTCGGCGAGGGCTTCGAGGGTCGCGTTCTCCCGATGCAACAAATCTATCTTATCATCCAACGAACTCAACGCCCTATCTATCCGCTTCTGCTCGTCAACAGGAGGTATTGAAACCTTCCATTTCATAATGTGATCTTTGTCGCCTCTTGGCATCTTGCTTCCTTTTGAACCGAGCATCACATAATCGAAGAATATATCTTGCGCTAATAGATAATACAAATATTTACTATTTATTAGGACATCATTCCCTTTAAAACACAGTACATCATTTGAGCAACCACCCTCTTTATCTGCAAACCAAATCTTTTTAAAATAAGGACGGATATTAGAAATCAAGACTGTTTCTGGATAATATCTCGTAACCATTCCGTCCATAGGAATAGATGAAGCACGTGTTATCCCACCCTTGTCGGGCAGCATATTCTCCGTGGAGATGTAAACGTCTGTACTTACATCCCTCATCGAGATTTTATCCTTCACAAAAGAGCAAATCTCTCCCAACTTATACTCTTTCCATTCGCTCATAATTATAGTCTTTTTGATAATTCATAAAGTTCAAATTCTAAATCAATGATCTCTTGGGAGTCAGGGCCGCTCCCGTTAAGATTTGCCATAAGTTTCAAATGTTCCAAATGCTTCTTTTTACTGTCTATCTGCGCCATGATATCTTTCCTCCTCCGCTTATCTTCATTCCTGCTTTTCAACAGGTCGCTCTTCTTCATATACACATACATTTTAAATGTGATGAAGAACGTCACCACCATCACCACCAACGATGCACACGCCACTATCAGATTTGCAGTTTCTGTACTCATACCGTTCTCATTTTTTTCGGGATTTTAACTCTGCTTCCAATTGTTTCAGCTCGTCAGCTTCTATTGCATCAGCCTCACGTGCTGCATATTCTCTGCGACGTCTGTCGAACTCGGCGTAGACTGCGTCAACCTTTTCTTCCATCTGCTGCTTGGAGACTGTGCCTGCACCAAGCAACACTTGCTTGCCTTGAAAATTAAGCAGGGTGTCGACATTGCTGCGCCAGTACGCGAGGGTTAGGTCTTGGCGTTCCTTCACCCTGAGCTCGGCGGAGTCGAGGAAGAGGACAACCAAACGGTTCAAGGTGTCAATTTCATCGTTGGTCAGATAGTTCTTGGCAATATATATATCCTGCTTGCGTACAATCCGGCCTTTCCAAGAAGTGAGCGCCATATTGGGCTGGCTGGCATCGGCACGGCTGACAACTATCTCGGCAGCCGTCTGATGGGTGACAGCATAGAGCAGTTTGTTCTGCGTCTCGGCAAAAAACATCTGCGTGGCTTTGTCGGTCTTGTCGTAGTCGCTGCTGAGCATCATCAAATCGCGTACCTTTTGATAGAACCGTTTCTCGCTGGCACGTATGTCGCGTATGCGTTCCAACAACTCGTCGAAGTAGTCGGGGCGGCCGTCGGGATTTTTTAGTCGCTCGTCGTCCATCACAAATCCTTTGACCATAAACTCCTTCAGGTTCCTGTTGGCCCACATACGGAACTGAGTGCCACGCTTGCTACGCACCCGGAAACCGATGGCAAGAATCATGTCGAGAGAATAGAACTTGGTATTGTATTGTTTCCCATCAGAACCAGTTATTAAGTAATCCTTAACAACTGAATCAACACCCAACTCACCATCTTTCAATATATTAGATATATGAATATTGACATTTGGTACAGAGGTGTCAAAAAGTTCAGCCATCTGTTTTTGGTTCATCCATACCGTTCCGTCAATGGCATATAGTGTAACACGAGCCTTACCGTCATCGGTGTTATATATGATAATATTGTTCTTTTTTTCTTCCATGTCTATAATCTTAATCTATTTTTATCTTACTCAAGTTCTCCAGTATCAGCTTGTTCAGGCGTTCTTCTTCTTTCAGTTGCTCTTCGAACTCGGTGCGGAGGGCGGTGAAGCGCTCGGCGAAGTTGAAGTCATCCTCCTCTTCGGGCAGACCGACGTAGCGGCCGGGGGTGAGGACATAGTCCAGCTCGGCCACACGGCTAACGGGAACAGAGGCACAGAAGCCCGGCACATCGGTATAATCCTTGGACTCATCGCGCCAACGGTGGTAGGTGTCGGCAATGGTGCTGATGTCGTCCTCGGTCAACTCTCGCGTGCGGCGGTTGATAAGATGACCCATATTGCGGGCGTCGATGAAAAGTATCTCCCCCGCCCTCTTGGTGCGGTTGCGGCTGACAAACCACAAGCAGGCGGGAATCTGAGTGTTGAGGAACAGTTTGGCCGGCAGATTGACAATACAGGCGATAAGACCCTTGTCGATAAGCGCGCGGCGAATCTCACCCTCGCCGCCGGTCTTGGATGTCAGCGACCCTTTGGCCAACACGAAGCCTGCATGTCCCTTGGGTGCCAAATGATAGATGAAGTGTTGTATCCAGGCGAAGTTGGCATTGCCCGTGGGCGGCACACCATACTGCCAGCGGGCATCGCCACGCAACTGGTCGCCGCTCCAGTCGCTGTCGTTGAAGGGCGGATTGGCGATGACATAGTCGGCCTTCACGTCCTTGTGGGCATCGTTGAGAAACGATCCTTCGGTGTTCCACTTTACCTGCGAGGCATCGATGCCGCGGATGGCGAGGTTCATCTTGCACAGGCGCCAGGTGGTCTGGTTACTCTCCTGCCCATAGATAGAGATATCCTCCACGCGTCCCTGATGCTGGCGCACGAACTTGTCGCTCTGCACAAACATACCGCCCGAACCGCAGCAGGGGTCCAGCACTCGGCCTTGATAAGGCTCCAGCATCGTCACCAGCAGCTCCACAACGCTGCGCGGAGTATAGAACTGCCCGCCCTTCTTGCCTTCTGCCAAAGCGAACTCGCCGAGGAAATACTCGAACACGTGGCCCAACAGGTCGGCACTCTTCGTGCTGGTGTTCTCCAACGTGCTGTTGCCAATAAGGTCTATCAGTTCTCCCAACGACGTAGGGTCGAGGTTGGGACGGGAAAAGACCTTGGGCAGTACACCCTTCAGCGAGCGGTTCTCGCGCTCAATGGCATCCATCGCATCGTCAATCAGCTTGCCTATCTGCAGATTTTTAGCATTGGCCACCAAGTAAGACCAGCGGGCACTTTCCGGCACATAGAACACATTCTCGGCCAAGTATTCCTCGCGGTCCTCGGGGTCGGCACCGTCGGCCTGTTGCTTCACCAGCTCGGCGTATAGACGTTCGAAAGACACTGATATATAGCGCAGGAATATCAAACCCAGCACCACGTGCTTATACTCCGCAGCATCAATATTCTTGCGCAGTTTGTCCGCCGCCTTCCACAGGCGCTTCTCTAACGGTTCTTCTATGACTTCATTCTTCTTTGCCATCTTTTTTTCTTACTCAATATTTTAAAGTGCAAAGATACGAAATCTTTGGGGATTGGCAAAATTAATTTATGGTGAGGGCAACAAATAAAGGGAGACCTTGCGGCGGAAGGGTGTGGGTGTAGCTTGGATGTGCTTTGGATATGCCTTGGATGTGCTTAGGATATGCTTAGGATGTGCTTAGGATTAGAGGGGGAGGGGGTATATGATGAGCCAGGCGCACCGGATGGTGCGCCTGGCTTGAGATTGTTGATTATCAGTTTGTCAGTCCTGGATGGCTTTGATGCCGGGGAGGACTTTGCCTTCGAGGTATTCGAGCATGGCGCCGCCGCCGGTGGAGACGTAGCTCATCTGGTCGGCGAGGTGCATCTGCTTGACGGCAGCAACGCTGTCGCCACCGCCCACGGCGGCGAAGCAACCCTGCTTGCAGGCGTCGGCGACGCTCTGGGCGATGTGGTTGGTGCCCTTGGCGAAGGTCTCGAGCTCGAAGACGCCGGCAGGACCGTTCCAGAGGATGGTCTTGCTCTGCATGATGATGTCGCGGATGGCGCGGCAGCTTTCGGGGCCGCAGTCCATGCTCTCCCAGCCGTCGGGGACCTCGCCGGAGGGGACGATCTGCGTGTTGGCGTCGTTGCCGAACTTGTCGCCGATGACGCTGTCGACGGGCAGGTAGTAGCGCACGCCCTTCTCGTCCATGCGGCGCATGAGTTCGCGGGCCAGGTCGAGCTTGTCGTCCTCGCAGATGGAGTTGCCGATGCGTCCGCCGAGGGCCTTGGTGAAGGTGTAGCGCATGCCGCCGATGATGATCATGTTGTCGACCTTGTCGAGGAGGTTCTCGAGGATGCCGATCTTGCTGCTGACCTTGGAGCCACCGATGATGGCGGTGAAGGGGCGCGGAGGATTCTGCATCAGTTTCTCAAGGTTGCGCACCTCGTTCTCCATCAGGAAGCCGAAGTACTTGTCGTTGGGGAAGAACTTGGCGATGACGGCCGTGGAGGAGTGCTCGCGGTGGGCGGCGCCGAAGGCGTCGTTGATGTAGCAGTCGCCGAGGGCGGCCAGCTGGCGGGCCAGTTCCTCGTCGCCCTTGGTCTCGCCGGGGTAGAAGCGGATGTTCTCGAGGAGCATCACCTCGCCACCCTTCAGCTCTTTGGCCATAGCCTCGGGCTTGCCGCTGCCGAGGAGTTCCTGCGTGAACTTCACGGGACGGCCCACGAGGGTCTCAAGGTACTTGGCCACCGGCTCAAGGGTCAGCTCAGGCTCGAAGCCACCCTTCTTAGGACGGCCGAAGTGGGCCATGATGATGACGGCGGCGCCATCGCGCAGCAGCTTTTCGATGGTGGGCATCGACTCGCGCATGCGGGTGTCGTCGGTGATTTCTTTCTTATCGTTCATCGGGACGTTGAAGTCCACGCGCAGCAAGACCTTCTTGCCGGCAAAATTGATATCTTTAATCGATTTCATGGGTATTGGGTTTTATGGGTTTAATGGGCGTGATTGGGTTCGGCGACAGCCATGCCGATGTAGAGGGCCGTGAGCATGGTGAAGACAAAGGCCTGGATGTAGGCCACAAGGCATTCGAGCAGAGAAATGAAGACGCTGAAGAACACGCTCACCACGGAGACAGCGCCCCCGACGGCCATGCCGAAGAGGTTGCTGAGGATGAAGATGATGACGATGAAGCCGAGGATGACGATATGGCCTGCCGTCATGTTGGCGAAGAGTCGTATCATCAGCACGATGGGCTTGGTGAAGACACCCACCAGTTCCACCACCGGCATCAGGGGGAATATCTTGAGCCATGCGGGAACGCCAGGGGTGTTGAAGATATCGGTCCAATAGTGCTTGTTGCCGCTAATGTTGGTGATAAAGAAGGTGATGACAGCCAGAGTAGCGGTGACGGCGATATTGCCCGTGATGTTGGCTCCGGCGGGGAAGAAGGGTATCAGGCCAAGGATGTTGCAGAAGAAGATGAAAAAGAAGAGGGTGAGCAGGTACGGTAGATAGCGCTGATAATGCTTCTCGCCTATCATGGGGCGGGCGATGCTGTCGCGCACGAAGACCACCAGCATCTCGACGAGGCTTTGCAAGCCTTTGGGGGCTTGATTGGGGCGCTTCTTGTAGCCCGCGCGGGCGATGAAGACGATAACCAGCAACAGGATGACGGCAATCATGATGGCCGCCGAGGTCTTGGTGATGCTCAGGTCTACCGGCTTAGTGCCTGTCAGGTTGCCCTCGGCATCAACGCACACAATTTCCTCTTTCTCAGCACCTCCACCCACAAGCCTGTATCCTTTGTAGTCGGCATGGCCGTGATGGAAACGCGCGGAGCTGAAGATATCCAGATGACCGTCATTGATGAGGATGACCGGCAGCGGGATGGCTACAGCATGCTCGACACCGTCCTTGTCCTGATAGTCGAACATGTGCCAGGAGTGAGCGTCAGTGACATGGCCGATGATGACAGACCCAGGGTCGAAACCCGCATCCTCGTCGTCCTCGGCATGGCCGACTAACGGCACAGCCGTCATTGCAACTGCCAACAGGCACAGAAACAGTTTTTTCATGTTATCTACGATTCCTTGTTGTTTACCTTTGTTGTATTGTTGAAGATGTCTATCTGCACTGTGTCGAAAAGGCCCAACTGACGCTTGTCGTGGCACGTAGCAGGTGCTGCCGCATACTCGCGCAGTACTTGACTGACGATGCGGTGCAGCGCCACCGGCCGCTCCATGCCACCTGCGGCGGCATAGGCCGACAGACGCCGCACCTCCACCTCACTGAGCGTCAGGGTGTACTTCTTTGCATGGGCCTTCTGCATCCTCTTCATGGCTCTGCTATCTGTAGCGAGGCTCAAATTGCCTGAGCAACGCCGCCGATTCCTCGGCCAGCGTCGCATTACCAAGCGTGTATTGTGCCATTTCATTCAACAGGGCCACAATCTGCAAGTCGTTTTGCAAAGTACCACGGACCCCCTGAGCTTTCTCGCCAGCAAAACGGCGCAGGTAGTCAATCTCCCCGCTGTAATATCTGAACGCATCCTTCCACAGCCGCACCGCTTCCTCCTCACCATAAATCTTGCGGTAGAGATCCACAACATCGACATGGGTATTGTTTCCAGTGTAGATATAGACAGCATAGACGTCGATGGGGAAGTTCTTCGACGGGAACATTTCGCGAGCTTGGTCAACCAACGCTTTGGCGTTCTCGACGTTGCCCTTATCGTACTCGTTCGAGGCAACTGTCAGCATTAGCTGGCGCTGCACGGTTCCCATATTGAGGCTGATGGGGTCAACATAGATATCACTGTTGAGGTTGCCCCACTTGAGCGGTTCACCGTTGGTGCCGTGGATAAAGTAATCTGCCGTACGGTCGGTGTAGCGCTGCTGGCGCGGATAGGGCAGGAACTTGTAGTTCATACCGTCCTGCACACAGTAGTTGCGCACTGGCGGGAAGACATCAGGGATACCCTGAGTGTTGGGGTTCATGGCGTTAATGTCGCGCATGAATTTATTGGTACCCAAAATGTCAAGCAACATCAAGTGATGACGGTACAGCACTGGACGGTTGATTTCCCAACGGATTACTGGATCCACCTTGTCGGCCAGCTCAGCCGGGATGACACCCTTCTCGACCAAAGCTGGGATATCCAAGGTTATCTTGAATCGCTTGGTGGGGATGTACATCACTTTCTCGCCCCCCGAGTTCAACGTGAAGCGGTCGGGATGGTCGCGCAGTAATGACAGCACGTCGGTCACTTCCATGTAGTCCTGACTACGATCCATGATGTAGTAGGCGTCCTTACCCAATCCATAGAATTCCTTGGGTAACGTGAAGGGCAATGCCTCGCTCTCGTAGAGTTTGTTGTAAAGCTGCTCCACGTACCAGTACATGCCGCTCAAGGTGAAGTTAAGAATACGCACGTCGGTACGCGTACCTTCTACCTCTTGGGCATACCATAGCGGGAAAGTATCGTTGTCGCCAAAAGTAATCAGGACACTATTCTTGTTCAAACTCTTGAGGTAATTCTGGGCAAAGTCGCGAGCAGCATACTTCTGCGAACGGTCGTGGTCATCCCAGTTTTCAGCAGCCATCAGGCAGGGGACTCCCGCCATACACGCGACAAAGACCACCGGCAGCACTACCTTGTAGACCTGCTCGCGATTCTTCTTGAACAGGTTGGTAATCCATTCCGCCAATCCCATCACCCCGAGACCTATCCAGATAGCGAAGAAGCTGAACGATCCCACGAAGGCATAGTCTCTCTCTCTCGGCTGGCGCGGAGGCATGTTCAGGTATATGGCAATAGCCAAACCCGTCATAAAGAACATGATGAACACGATGAAGGCATCCTTCGGGTGTTTGCGGATGTGATAAATCAACCCGATGATACCCAGCAGCAGTGGCAACATATAGTACTTGTTGCGGGCCTTGTTCTGTTCCATATGTTCTGGCAACTCATCCTGCGGGCCAAGGCGGGCCTCGTCAATGAACTTGATACCACTGATCCAGTTGCCTTTCAGGTAGTCACGCGTGCCGTCATCGTTGAAGTAGTGGCCTTGCTCGTCGTTCTGCCGTCCGGCAAAGTTCCACATGAAGTAACGCCAGTACATCCAACCTAATTGGTAGCGGTTGAAGAACTTAAGGTTCTGCGCACTTGTAGGGCGCTGATCCCCATGTACCTTGCCAGCCCAGTACTCGTAATACTTCGGATGCTGACGGTCGGTGTCGTCGCTCCACATGCGGGGGAAGACTCCCGTGTGCTGCTCGCGGTATTTGTATTTCTGCGCATGAGCGGCCACAATATATCGGTCCTTTCCCGTTTCACTCTTGCCGCGGATATACTTGGTGTAGCCATTCTCCACACCGATGGGTCGACCTGCCGTATAGAACTGACCCGTCAGCAGCGGCGTCGAACCGTACTGTTCTCGACCCAGATAGGCGCGCATCGAGACGGCGTCCTTCGGTGCATTCTCGTTGAGCGGCGTATTCGTGTTGGCCCGTATCACCAGCACAAAGAAGGTGGAATAACCGATGACCAGCATCGCAAAACTCAGTACAGCGGCATTCCACACTGCCTTCTGCTTCTTCTGCGTGTACCACAGTCCCCACACCACCAGCACCGCCAGCAGCGTGAAGAAGAAGATGGTACCACTATTGAACGGCAGCCCTAAGGTATTGACAAAGAACACGTCCACCGCCGAGTCCACATTGACGATGCCCGGAATAATCCCCCACAGGATAATGCCCAGCGTAACAATGCTCAACACACCTGTCAGCAGGAACCCCTTCCACGTGGTCTTGGGCCATTTCTTGAAGTACACGACATAGAATATGGCCGGCACCGTCAGCAGGTTGAGCAAGTGCACACCGATAGCCACACCCACCAGCAGACTGATCAGTATCAGCCAGCGCAGCGAATGCGGGTCATCGCTCTGCTCTTCCCACTTCAGGATGGCCCAGAATACCAGCGCCGTGAAGAACGACGACATAGCGTAGACCTCGCCCTCCACGGCCGAGAACCAGAACGTGTCACTGAACGTATAGGCCAACGCACCCACCACACCGGCGGCAAATACCGCCCACGTCCGCCAGTCTTTCAAACTCGGGTTCTTCGGGTCTGGCAACAAGTGCTTTCCCAACAGCGTGATACCCCAAAAGAGGAACAAAATAGTGAAACCGCTGCACACGGCCGACATGATGTTGACCGCGTGTGCAGCTGTCTCCGGACTGCTGAACATCGAAAACAGGCGGCCAATCAGTTGGAACGTCGGGGCTCCCGGGGGATGGCCCACCTGCAGTTTGAAGGCGGTCGAGATATACTCGCCGCAATCCCACCACGACGCCGTGGCTTCCGCCGTCATGATGTACACAGCACAGGCCACGATGCCTATCACCCAGCCTATGATGTTGTTTGCCAAATGGTATTGTTTCATATCGAAAGTTTGTTTAGTCTCTTAATATTGGCATCGTCATGCACCTCGCTCCCCCGCCGGCTCTCGGCAACTCGCTGCCAGGGAAGGCCGCCACGAACTTCTCATACCCGTTCATATCCACGCGTCCCTCCACAATATCCTCGGCATTGAGCACGGCAAAACCAGCCTTGTCCAGCGCGTCGATGGTGTGCGTATTCCGGCGATATCCCATCACCTTGCCGTCTCCCAGCGAGAAGAAGTTGGCTCCGCTGTGCCACTGCTCGCGCAACTGCACCCACGGGTCGCACCCGCCTCCGATGACAGGCTCCATCTCCCACCCCAGACTGTTCAATCCCTCAACGATGTTACCCACCTTGCGGTAGCTGATATTACCCTTGTAGATGCTGATCAGCGTCGTATCCTTGCCGGCAAAAAGACCCGTCTTCTTCAGCATCGGCTCAAAAGCCATGCACTGGTGCTTGCCCAGGAAGGTAAACACCATGTCCAGATGGATAAACGACTCGGGCTTCTGCGGCAACTCCTGCACCAGTATATTGAACTGCTCGCGCTCACGGGCAAACGTCTGCGCCAAGTACTTGATACCCTTTGTGTTGGTACGTATACCCTGACCTATGCAGAGCAAATCCGGCGACGCCACCTGCACATCGCCACCCTCGGTCCTCGCGTCGCGGTCCCACTGCATGGCGTTCAACGTCTCCACCTTGAAAAAGTGACGGAATATAGCCTCGTAAATCAACGTTTCCCTCTCCCTCACCTCAAAGCTCATCGAGTTGATAAGCACGCGGTTATACACCGTGCTGCTCGCATCACGCGTAAAGAACAGATTGTAGAGCGGCTTCAGCAGGTAGCGCTCCTCGTCCACACCGTTCCACTCGGGATCCTCATACCCCTCTATCAGCACCCGCGCCAACTCGCCATTGTCCAGCTCCAGCAACCGCTCCGCCAAATCGTCGTCGCAGTTGTCCATATCGCAACTCTCCAGCACCAGGTGCCTGCGCACATCGTCGTCCTCCAGCAACCTCTCCAGTATGTCTTCCACATAGTACACCTCCGTCCACCGCTCCAGCACACCGCTGAAATAGTGATACTCACGGTCTACTATCGGCTTATTCAGAATGTCGCTATACAGGGCGTGGGCTGCGTTGAGCGGCGTCATGCGCTCTATCTCCACCCCCGGACGGTGCAGCAACACTGCTCGCAGCCGTCCCGTCTCCGACGACACGTTTACCTTACACGGCATTGTCTTTTTATCTTCCATATTCTTCCTTATGCTCTATAACACAAATACTTCACCCTTATAAGGGCACTCCTTGTAAAAATGCAAAGATACTAAATAATTTGGAACTTGAAAAATAAAAGTTCTCCCTCCACTGATTATTAGCCCCCTGTCACCCCTTCCTATGCTCTTCCTAAGCGCATCCTAAGCTCTTCCTAAGCATATCCTAAGCACATGGTCCGCGTCACGCAAAAAGAGCCCGGAAAGCTTCCTCTATAACACTAACCGGCACAACCTCAATACGATGCCTTCTGTCAATATCACGAAGCGAATATTTGGACACAAAAATACGCTCAAAACCAAGTCGCGCCGCCTCTGCAACACGCACATCAATCCGGCTCACAGGGCGCACCTCCCCGCTCAAACCCAGCTCGGCAGCAAAAAGAACTCGCGGCGAGAGGGCTATGTCAACATTGGAGGAAAGTATCGCCGCAGCCACGGCAAGGTCTATGGCTGGATCCACAGCCCGCAAACCGCCGGCAATATTGAGGAAGACATCCTTGGCGCCAAGCTTGAAGCCGCAACGCTTCTCAAGGATAGCCAGCAGCATATTCATCCTCCTGGTATCGAAGCCGTTGGCATTGCGCTGCGGAGTACCGTATACAGCCGACGACACCAGGCTCTGCACCTCGATAAAGAGCGGCCTCGCACCCTCAAGGGTCGCCGCCACCGCACTCCCGCTGAGCGTCTCGTCCCGCTGGCTGAGCAGGTATTCCGACGGGTTAGCCACCTCGCGCAGACCGCCGCTGTGCATCTCAAAAATTCCTATCTCCGACGTACTCCCAAAGCGGTTTTTCTGCGCCCGCAATATGCGAAACCCATAATTGCGGTCACCCTCAAACTGCAACACCACATCCACAATGTGTTCCATCACCTTCGGCCCGGCAAGGGTGCCGTCTTTCGTGATGTGACCCACCAAGATGACAGGCGTGCCACTCGTCTTGGCATAATGCTGGAAGTCACTCGTACACTGGCGTATCTGACTGACGCTGCCAGCCGGCGAATCCAGCTCGCCCGTCGTGATGGTCTGTATGGAGTCCACTATGAGCAGGTCAGGCTTGAGGCTGTCTATATGGTCAAAAACAGGCTGCGTCACCGTCTCGCTGAGCACATACAGCTGCGACTCGCTCTGCGCTAGGCGGTCCGCGCGCATCTTGATCTGCTGCGGACTCTCCTCCCCGCTGACGTAGAGCACCTTGCGCCCCTTGGCAGCAAGGGCCGCCTGCAGCAGCAGCGTGCTCTTGCCAATGCCAGGCTCGCCGCCCAACAGCACCAGGCTCCCCGGCACCAATCCGCCGCCAAGCACTCGGTCCAGCTCGTCGCAATGCGTGCTCTGGCGCGTCTGCGCGCTGTAACTCACCTCGTCTATCAACTGCGGCACCGCACCACCCACGCCTTTCGCCACCGCCGCCTGGCCTTTCTCGCTCTTCACAACCTCCTCTTCAAAGGTGCCAAACTTGCCACACTCCGGGCAGCGCCCGAGCCACGAACTGCTCTGATAACCGCACTCGCGGCAGAAATAATAGGATTTTGCCTTCGCCATAGTAGGAACTCACTATCTGTTTTTCGCGATGCAAAAATACAAAAAAAACGGGACACCGCCAAAAAAAGAGCGTCCTCGTTTCGAAGACGCTCCCTTTTCTTGAAATTGTCGGGGTGAAAAGACTCGAACTTTCGACCCCTTGCACCCCATGCAAGTGCGCTAGCCAACTGCGCCACACCCCGAACAATCATCCTGTTTTCTCTCTCGAAAACGGGTGCAAAAGTACTAACTTTTTCAAACACAGCCAAATTTTTTTTCTTCCACCCTCCTTCCATCCACCCTTCCGCGCTGATTTTCAATCGCTTTTGCCGATGATTTTTTTCTCCATCAAGGCTGCAAAACCACCGCCAGACGCGACATTCCAGAGGCCGAAGCGCAACTTTGGCCCCCCTGACAACCATTCCAAAAATCAACTTTCACCGTCCCTGGCAACAGCGGTGTCAGGTACTCGCGCAGCACCTGCAAGCGCTGCTCGGTGAGCAAACCGTTGAATTCCGCATTGTCGGTAATGTCGTTGGTCAACAGCAGCCGCACATGGAAGTCCGGATTGTCCCTCAAAAAACGCACCAGCGGCGCCAACATCGCACGGCCGCGGCCGCTCAGCGCAAGGCTGACGTTGGGCTCGAACAGGTCGTGGTAGTAGATCAACGACCGCAGCGGCAGCCCGTCAAGGGTAATGTCACGCTGCACCTCGACTATAGGATACTCGCCCGTCGTCGCCATCGCCTCCATGCGCACCGTGTCGGCATAGAAGCCCGTGCGGTGATAGCGCAGGGTGTAGCCTGCTGCAGCAGGCAGGTAGAGGGCATAGAACCCAAGGCTGTCGCTGACCGTGGTCGCCACGGCATCGCTCCCGCTGTACGCCGTCACACCCACTCCCGCCATCGGTTCTCCCGAGGTGCGATGCACATACCCCCACAGATAGCGCGCCTCTATGTTGCCCCGTAAGGAATGGACAGGCGTCAGCGACGCGACGCCTCCATCGCGGCGCAGCCAGTAGGAGCACTGACGCGCTGTGTCGAAGGCTATGGCCGTCGTCGTGCTGCCGGCAAGGTTGACAGGCGATGGCATACGCATAACGCGACCCCGGCCAATCTGCACCATGCCCACCGTGTCGCCCTCGATGCGCCGCGCCACAAGCGGTGTGACATACAGGGCCGCCTGCGGATCGACACTGCTATGGCCATTGGAACTGAAGTACAGGTACTCGCCGCAGACAACGGGATGGGTCTCGTCAAGGCGTGTATTGACTCGGTTCCCCATGTTGCGCGGTGCCGACCACCCCTCTTTGCCAAGCCGCGAGTACCACAGGTCGTAGTCGCGGCCGCTGTTGCTACGGCCCGTCGACGAGAAGACCATATACCGGCCGTCGGCCGAGAAGGTGGGGTGCAACACACTCATGCCGTCCATATCCACACGCTTGGTCTTGGGGCTCTTGCCATCCTCGGCATGGCTGCAGTAGAGCACCGACAAGCCTTTCTTGTCGGGAGCTGTGAAGTACAGGTCGCCGCTGACAGGATGGCGCACAGCATGGCTGAGCGCATCGTTGAGCTTGACCAACTGCGTGTCAGGGGCAAAGCGCAGGATGTCGTCGCCTCGCCGCTGGGCGGCAAGTATCACGTCGTTGGTATAGCAATAGAGCGTGCCGTCGAGCATGAAGAGCGTCGACTCCCCCTCGGGAACAACCGCCGACACCTGATGTACATCGCGAAATGCCGTAGCCTGGCCCCTCGTTGCCACGGGGAGCACTGTCAACACGGCCATCGCCGCCGCTGCAAGGTGTGTGTGCAGTTTCATTTCCTTCTCTTTTTCTCTATCGCCAACGGCAGCGCTTCACTCATGACGTTGATGTAGTGGAACCGCAAACCGTCAAGGTAGCTTTTGTCTATATCTTCAATGTCGCGGCGGTTGTCTTCACAAAGGACTATATCGGTGATGCCGGCACGCTTGGCGGCCAGTATCTTCTCCTTGATGCCGCCAACGGGCGTCACATCGCCGCGCAGGGTGATTTCTCCCGTCATGGCAACGTTGGGAAGCACCTTGCGGTGGGTGAAGGCCGACACCATGGCGACAAACATCGTGATGCCCGCCGAGGGACCGTCCTTGGGTGTCGCTCCTTCCGGGACATGGATGTGGATGTTGCTCTGCTCGATGAGGTCGTTGCCTATGCCTAAGGTGTCTGCATGGGCCTTGAGGTATTCGAATGCCAGCGTCGCCGACTCTTTCATCACATCGCCAAGGTTGCCGGTCATGGTGAGGGTGCCCTTGCCGTGGCTGAGGGAGGCTTCGATGAAGAGAATTTCGCCGCCAACGGGCGTCCACGCCAATCCCGTCACGACACCCTCGCGGGCTGTGCGCTGGGCGCGTTCGCTGTTGTGAATAGGCAGGCCGAGGACTTCCTTCACCTCGGCATCAAGCACCTGGGTGGGGCATCGCTTGCCGCTTTCCAGCATCACCACGCGGTGGCGCACCAGCTTGGAGAGCTGCTTCTCGAGCTGCCGCACACCGCCTTCGCGCGTGTAGTCGTTGATGACGGTGCGAATGGTCTCGGCAGGAAAGCGCAGCTTGCGCCTATCCATTACGTTCTCGCGCATGATGCGAGGCAGCAGGTGACGGGTGGCAATCTGCTGTTTCTCTTCTATCACGTAGCCGCTGAAGTCGATGACTTCCATGCGGTCGAGCAGCGCAGGCTGTATGTCCTGCAGACTGTTGGCGGTGGCAATGAAGAGCACTTTGGAGAGGTCATAGTCGATGCCGAGGAAGTTGTCGTGGAAGTGGCAGTTCTGCTCGGGGTCGAGGACTTCGAGGAGGGCTGAGGAGGGGTCGCCGTGGAAGGTGTTGGTCTGCACCTTGTCTATCTCGTCGAGAACAAAGACAGGGTTGGAAACCTTGGCTTTGATCATCTCTTGTATGATGCGTCCCGGCAGGGCTCCCACATAGGTGCGCCTGTGGCCTCGTATTTCGGCCTCGTCGTGCAGCCCGCCCAGCGCCACACGGCGGTAGGGGCGCCCCAGGGCCGCCGCCACCGAACGGCAGATGGAGGTCTTGCCGGTGCCCGGAGGCCCCACGAGGCAGAGCACTTGGGCCTTGGACTGCATCTGGTGGGTCCGGCGACGCGAGAGGACAGCAAGGTATTCTATGACGCGGTCTTTCACCTTCTGGATACCGTAGTGGTCGCGGTCGAGCACCTTGCGGGCTTGCTCAAGGTCGTATTTTTCCGTAGCAGTCTCTTCCCAGGGAATGTCAAGCAGGGTCTCGAGGTAGGTCTGCTGCGTGGAATAGTCGGGCGACATAGGCTGAAGCCGCGACAGTTTGGTGAGTTCTTTGTCGAAGGTCTCGCCTACTGGCTTTGGCCAGTGCTTCTTTTCGGCACGGGCTCGGAGGGCTTTGACGTCGCTCTCGGCCCAGGGATTGGTGGCGCCATTGCCAAGTTCTTCCTGTATGACGTCCATCTGATGGCGCAGGAAATACTCGCGCTGCTGGCGGCTCATGACTTCCTGGGTCTTGCTGTCTATTTCGCGCCGTAGTTCGTCGAGGCCTTTCAGGGTGCTGAGTTGCTCGAGGAGCAGTTTGAGACGTTCCACATAACTGTCGGCAGCAAGCAGATTGTATTTGGCTTCGGCCTCGGCCTCGATGTGGGTACAGGCAAAGTTGATATAGATTTTGTCGCTGCCAATGCCGCGGAGCATCGAGACAAGCTCGTCGTCCTGAAGGCGCGAGCGCATGATTTCGCCATAGTCGCGGCGCAGGAGTTTCATCTTGCGCTGGAAGGTAGCCGTGGACATGCCTTCTTCGCTCTCTGGGGCAACGGTCACACAGCCAACCATGTAGGGGTTGTGGCTGCGCACGATGAGGGAGTGGCATCGGGTGACGCCCTGGAGGATGGCCACGGTGGTATCGTCGCGGAAGTCAAAGACCTTTAGCACCTTGGCCACAACGCCGACAGGAGCAAGGTCGAGCTCGGTGGGGTCGTCGCTGTCGCCGCGCTGCAGGAAGACGGCGATATGGCGGTTGGGGGTAGTCACATCGCTCAACAGGTGGCGCGACTTGGGCCGGCGTGCGGCGATGGGTATCAGCACTCCTGGCATGAGCACTTGATCCATCAATGGCAGGATAGGCATCTCGTTTTCGATGCCTTCGTCGTGTAGTAGTATATCTTCGTCGTCGGTATCTATGACGGGGACAATGTTGGCGCGAATGTTCATTCCTTGGGCAAAGAGTTCCCCGAGTTCATCGAGACTTTTCATCAACATGTATAATTAGCTTAAAGAATGATATATTAACGTATAAAAGGCCAAAAAAGTTTCACTATTCTTCGTGGTAGTAGACGCGCTTGACGCGAGGCGAGACGGCGGTGAGCATTTCGTAAGGGATGGTGCCGGCGGCGGCAGCATTGCGTTGCAGCAGGTCGCCTTCGCCGAAGAGCACGGCGCGGTCGCCCTCGCGACAGGGGATGTCGGTGACATCGACAAAGCACATGTCCATGCAGACGCTACCGATGATAGGAGCTTCAAGGCCGGCAATGGCGACGCGGCCGTTGCCGTTGCCAAGATGTCGGCTGAGGCCGTCGGCATAGCCGACGGGGAGGATGGCGATGCGCGAGGGACGCGAGGCTTGCCAGCGGCGATTGTAGCCTACGGTGTCGCCAGCGGGTATCGCTTTGATTTGCGAGATACGGGTTACAAGGCGGGACACTTGGCGGAGGTTGCGCTGAACGTCGGGTTCGGGAGCGATGCCGTAGAGCCCGATGCCAAGGCGCACCATGTCCATTTGCGCTTCGGGGAAACGGCTGATGCCGGAGGAGTTGAGTATGTGCTTGATGCAGTGGAAGGGTGCACCCCATTGCTGCAGGCGGGTGATTTGCAGGCGAGTGAAGTCGTCCATGGCTGGGTCTTCGCTGCAGGCAAGGTGCGAAAAGACGCTTTTGACCTCAACAAGGCCTCGGAGCTGGTCGAGGCGTTGCAGGAGCTGCGGCAGGTCGTCGCCAGAGAACCCGAGGCGGTGCATTCCGGTGTCAAATTCGATATGTATAGGATAGGCCGAGGATGCGCCTTGCACGAGTTGGGAATAAGCCGAGGAGAAGCGTTCAAGGATGGGGAAGGAGTAGATGTCTGGTTCAAGGCGGTAACGGATAATCTGGTCGAAGCCTGCAGGTTCAGGGTTCATGACCATGATGGGGAGGGTGATGCCGTTGCGCCGGAGTTCGACGCCTTCGTCGATATAGGCAACGGTAAGGTAGTCGACATGGTTGTGCTGGAGCGCGGTAGCCACCTGGACAGTGCCGGCGCCGTAGGAGGAAGCTTTGACCATAGCCATGAGGCGGGTGCCGGGATTGAGGCGGGAGCGGAAGTAGTTGAGGTTGTGGATGAGTGCGTCGAGGTTGACTTCCATGAGGGTTTCGTGGCTGCGCTGCTGGAGCTGGTGCGCGATGCGTTCGAAGGAGTAGGCGCGGGCTCCTTTGAGGAGGATGGTTTGGGAGCGGAAGTCGGCGGGGTCGAGGTGGCGCAGGAAGTCGTCGGTGGAGGGGTAGAAAGCGGTGCGGGGTATGGCGGCAAAGGCAGACTGGCAGCGCAAAAGCGCAGGGCCAATGCCTATGAAGGTCTGTATGCCACGCTGTTGTATGGTGCGGGCAACGCTGTCGTAGAGTTCTGTTTCGGGGACACCAGACTGGGGGATGTCGCTTATGACAACGGTGCGCTTGTCGTGCTGGCGCTGCTGGAGGAGGAGGTCGAGGGCAATGTCGAGGGAGGCGGTATCGAGGGAGTAGCTGTCGTTGATGAGGAGGCTGTTGCCGGTGCCTTCGATGATTTCAAGCCGCATTTCGACAGGCGAGAGGTGGGCGCAACGAGAAACAATCTCCTGCGGCTGACAGCCGAGGATGTGCATGAGAGCGATGCAGTGGAGAGCGTTTTCCTGCGAGGCACGGTCAGTGAAAGGGATGGTGACGGCGAGGCCGTCAGCAAGGGTGATACGGCTTTGCCCGTCGAGGGTCTCTACGGAGAGGAGGCGCATGTCGCACTGCGGACCTTTGCCCCAGACGAAGAGGTGGCTGCGGAGCCCTTCATCGGTGATGAAGGGGGCATACTCTTCAGAACAGATAACGGTTTGGCAGTGGAGGAAGAGCTTGGTCTTTTCGTCGGCTTTTTGCTGGCGTGAGGTGAAGTTTTCGTCGTGAGCCTGACGGATGTTGGTGAGGATACCGATGGTGGGTTGGATGACGTTTTGCAGGGCCTCCATTTCGCCCGGCTGGGAGATGCCCGCCTCGAAGATGGCGATGTCATGCTGTGGAGCCATCTGCCAGACGGAGAGGGGAACACCGATTTGGGAGTTGTAGCTTTTAGGGCTGGCGACGACACGGCGGTCGGCACCGAGGAGCTGGACGAGCCAGTCTTTGACGACGGTCTTGCCGTTGCTGCCTGTGATGCCCACGACGGGGATATGGAACTGGCGACGGTGTGCGGCGGCCACGAGTTGGAGGGCACGGATGACATCATCGACCCACCAGAGGTTGGCATCGGGATAGGAGCAATCAAAGTCGGCCGGCAGGACAAAAGAGCGTACGCCGGCGCGGTAGAGTTCGTCGACATAGCGGGTGCCACTGTTGCGCCGCGTGGGGATGGCAAAGAAGAGGGTTCCCTCGGGAGAGCCAAGACGACGGCTGTCGGTGAGGAGATGCTCCACGGCAAGGTCAGGACTGACGACCTGACAACGGGAAGCGGAAACGATGGTCTGTATTTGGTTTGCTTTCATGATGAAATCAAGGTTTATTTGCTTTTCAAAAGATGGTAGCCCACCCTGCATTCGAGACAGCGACGCGAGGAGCAGTAGTTGTTGTAGAGCTGCAGCAGGGCTTGGCTGTCGGCGGCAGAGGACACCCCTACCCCAGCCTGCTGCCATTGACGGATGACGGCATTATCCTCAGGGGGCAGCTGGCCAAGGAGGTGCAGGGCTTGATCCTTGTAGTGCTGGCTGCCATGCTCGGCACCATAGACGAAGAGCAGCGGTAGCCAGGCATTGATGATGAGCAGGTCGGCCTGCATGCGCCCCATGTGCTTAGCGGAGGAGCGGCCTGCAAGCCGGTCAAACTGGTAGTGGTTGTCCCAATAGGGTGCCGCGGAACGATTGAAGAGGCGCTCAAGTTCCTTCACATCGGTGATGTCCAAGAGTGTAGAGAATAGATTGGTCGAGGAAGAGAGGAGGTCGGCAAACTGGCTGATGCGAATGGTGGGAAAGTTGGAGGGACGCAAACGATGGAACTTCCATAGGTGACGGTCGATGGGCGAAAGTCGGAGGGCGGTGCGCAGAGGCTCATAGTCAGACTGCAGGCGACGCGGGTATTCGTCCTCGAAATAAGGGTCGAGGAGACCGGCTTGGCCCATGAGCAGTGCCTCGACACGGACGCGGTCGTTGTTCCAGCGAGCCAGTATTTTCTGGTCCAGCGACTTGGCCAGGAGTTCGAAAGCCAGCGCATTGACCTTGCCACCGAAGTAGCGAGCCATCAGCCAATAGCAGGTCTGAGACCAGTTGCCTTTGCTTTCGTCGAGCATACGATGGACCGTCTCAGCTTTGGCCTCGATGCGTTCAACGGTCAAGCGTTCAAGCCAAGAGGAGAGGAGGAACTGCGGCACGGCAGCCACCTTGCTGAAACAAGGGAAGGGATTGCCGGCCGGCGGGGTGGTGAGGGCCTCGTAGTTGGCCACCAGTGCGGGATGGAGGAAACGTTTGATTTCGAGAGTGGCGGGAGATTGGCCGTCCTGACGGAAAATCTCGCCGTCGTGTTCGTACACCACATGCAGCACAACGTTGTTGTAGGCGGCGTCCATGTCGTGACGGTGGCAGTGCCAGTCGGTGGTACGGATATGCACTTCGACGTTGCCAGCCCATTCGACCTGTCCGATACGTACACGCGCGTTAAAAAAATCAGGGCCAGCATCCTTGTTCAACTCGCCGGCTTTCAGCACGACAACAGGCTGGCCATCGGTCGTGGTCAGCCCGCCATCGAGCATCTGATATTGCCAGATGTAATGTAGGAAGGCTTCCGTCATCAGTTGAACATTTCTTTCATCTTGTCGAAGAAGCCGCGTTCCTGCTTGGTCGGGTTGGGTTTGAAGTTGTCGTGCTTCTGCAGCTCTTCAAGGGTCTTCTTCTCGTCCTTCGAGAGAGATTTGGGCACCCAGACGTTGAGGCACACAAGCAGATCGCCGCGGCCGTAGCCGTTCATGATGGGCAGGCCCTTGCCGCGCAGTCTGACCACACGTCCGGAGGGGGTGCCGGGTTCGATTTTAATCTTCACCTTGCCTGTGAGGGTCGGTATCTCGACCGAGGCGCCAAGGGCAGCCTCGCTGAAGGTGATGAAGGCGTTGTAGTAGAGGTTGGCATCCTGGCGTTCGAAGACATCGTGTTCCTGCTCCTCAATGAGGACGATGAGATCGCCCGCTATGCCGCCGTGCGGCGCCGCATTACCCTGTCCCTGCATAGCCAGTTGCATACCGTCCTGGACACCGGCGGGGATATTGATGGTGATGATTTCATCGCTCTTCACGATGCCGTCGCCGTGGCAGTCGTGGCACTTGTCCTTGATGACATGCCCTTCACCCCCGCAATGGGGGCAGGCGCTCTGGGTCTGCATCATGCCCAAGATGGTACGTTTGGTCTCAGTCACCACACCGCTACCGTGGCAGTGCGGACATGTCTCGGTCTTGCCGTCGCGGGCACCACTGCCGCCACAAGTCTTACAGGGTACATATTTGCTGACCTTGATTTTCTTCTCGCATCCGCGGTCTATCTCTTCGAGAGTCAGCTTGACCCTGACACGCAGATTGGTACCACGCAGCACACGACGGGTGGCGCCACCGCCAAAGCCGGTAAAACCGGTGCGGAAGCCGCCGCCACCGAAAAGATCGCCGAAGATGCTGCCGAACTGCGAGAATATGTCGTTCATATCCATACCGCCCTGTCCATAGGCACCGTCGACACCGGCATGGCCGTACTGGTCATAGCGCGCCTTCTTGTCCGGATTGCTCAACACATCGTAAGCCTCGGCAGCCTCCTTGAACTTCTCCTCGGCCTCCTTGTCGCCGGGGTTACGGTCAGGATGGTACTGCAAAGCCAGTTTGCGGTAGGCCTTCTTGAGTTCTTCGGGAGTGGCGTTCTTGTCCACACCCAACACTTCGTAGTAGTCTCTCTTTGCCATGTTTCGTATCTCCTTTCTCAGCACGCCACGACCACCTTGGCGTAGCGCAAAACCTTATCGTTGAGGTAGTAGCCTTTCTCCACAACGTCAATCACCAGCCCTTTCTGCTCGGGTGCAGGTGCCGGGATCTGCGTGACGGCCTCGTGGAGCGACTCGTCGAACTTGACGCCTTTCACCTCCATTGCCTTCAGGCCTTTCTGTTCCAGTATTTTCATCAGCTTGCTGTAGATCAGCTTCACGCCCTCGTCGTCGGACGAAACAGCCAAGGCGCGCTCGAAGTCGTCGACAACGGGCAGGATGGCCTTCATCATCTCACGGCTGCCGTTGAGCAGGAGGTCGGCCTTCTCGACATTGGTGCGTTTGCGGTAGTTCTCGTACTCGGAATAGAGCCTCAGGTACTTGTCGTTGAGCGTAGCCAGTTTTTCGCCCATTTCCTGCAGCCGATCCTGGTCTGACAGGTCAGCGGCTGCCTCGGCGGGCTGTTGAGCATCGGTAGGGGTTTCTTCGATGGTTTCTTGCGTTGTGGGCTCTTCGGCCTCGATGTTATTATTTTCTTTTTTGCTCATTTCAATAGTGTTTTTACTGCCAATATTATAGCAAAAAGACTGCCAATGGCAGTCCTCACTGACATTTTGTCACCACACGAAGACCTCTTGCGGCGATCGCGGGCGGCGAGCCGACAGCCATCGGAAGTCGGGCAAACGTTTCAGTTCCTCCGGCAAGGCATCGACGGGATAGGTCTGCATGTCGGGTTTGTCGTAGGTGACAACACGGACGGGGGCCCGCGTGCTGTCGAAGTAGATACGCATCGAAGTGCCCACACCGGCGTTGACCCCCATCAAGGTTGAACGCCCCGCAGAATCCTCGTCGGTCAGGTAGAAGACCATCTGAGCATTGCCAATCACATCGGCATACAGGGGTTCGCCGTTGGCGAAGTAGACCACGCCTTGCCGACCCTTGAGCTGGTTGAATTTCTCCCTGTCCACCTGCTGCACCACGAAGCAGTCGCTGCGGAGGAAGACCTGCCTGACGCCAGCCGTATCGTGCAGCATCTCTATCGTGTCGGCCACGCACTGGTAGTGTTCGTACCAAAGGACCGGGTCCTGATAGAGGAGCAAGGTCGAATCAGGCGAGGAATAAAAGGCCGAGTCGCACATGGCCTGCGCGTCGCGGCGGAAGACTTTGACGTGGTGGTGGGCGCTGACCGACTGCATGCGGTTTGTGCTGTCGTTGGTGACATAGATGGTGTCGGCATGGAGGAAGAGCGAGTCGCCGTTGTCGATGAAGAGCACATGGGCGCTGTCAGTGACAAAAGAGAAATGCTCGGACTGGGAAGTCTCGCCGTAGCGACCAGTACAGGTGAGGTTGTTCACAGAATCCACAATCACCACATTGCCATAGGCCTTGCCGTATTCGCGCACCTCGTCGTAGTAGAGCGTGTCGCTGTCTATCGTCCGGCCCTGGTTGTCGACATGCGAAGCCTTGTAGGAGATGGCGAAGCGGGTGTCGGTGTTGTATTCGCCCAGCTCGCTATAGATGGTCGAGGAGTCGCTGTAGATATGGGTGGCGTTGTCGAAATGGGCCACGGTGGTCTCGGTGTTGTAGATGAGCGTGTCCGTAACCAGCCGCATAGTGGAGTCGGTCAGGACGACGTTGTTGTAGATGTAGAACTGCTTGAGCACAGAGTTGTATTGTCCCTGTCGGCTGTCGAGGGTGCGGTCTTCGCTTGTGGCATGTCCCCACTGAGTGTAGTAGGCCGTTTCGCGGTTGCGCTCATAAGTGAGATGGTTGGCCAGCAGGACGGTGCCGCCGTCGATGAGGACGACGGTGTCGGCCCAGATGTCGAGCACACGCGTGTTGCCGTTGTAGAAGAGGCGGTCGCCGTAGATGAAGGTGGTGTCGCTAAGCTGGATTTCGACGTTGCGGAAAGCCGTGAAGCTGTTTTCGCGGGTGTTGTAGTGTGCCGAGTCGGCATCGAGCTGCATGCCTTCGTGCGAGGCGGAGACACGGCGGTAGAGGATCCAGATGTCGGTGTTCTCCGGGTCGCGGGAGCCCATGCCGGAGGTGTACTCTATCAACTTCTGAGCCTCGGCGCAAACGCCGAGGCTCAGTAAGAGTACTATAATCGCAATCTTTTTCAAATTCGAAGCGGGCTTACTTCACACGTGAACCGAGACGATCCATGGCGCAGCGGAAGCCGATCCAGGAGGTGGACTTGTTCTGGTCGTAGTAGCGGCGGGTGCCTGCCTGGAGGTAGTAGGCGCGGTCTTTCCAGCTGCCACCCTTGACGACGCGCACCTTGTTGTTGATCAGCGACGAGGTGGGGTTTTCCTTCTGGTTGTCGGAGATGCGGCGATACATGCGGTTTGTAGACTCGTCGTCGGGGCTCATGGCTTCTTCGTCGCTTTCTTCGGTTTCTTCTTCATAGCTTTCCTCTTCTTCGCCATAGCCTTCCTCTTCATCGTCCTCTACTTCGTCGCGCCAGTTGTCGAGGTTGGAGGCACGGTCGCCATCGAGGTAGTTCACGTTGTTGGCCTGGCGGTAGTTGCGGCGGTTGGCTTGGTAGTCAACTTCCTTGTAGCGCATCTTGCCGTCGTCGCCAATGAAGACTTCGTTGTCCTCGTCGAGTTCGGGTGTGACGTAGATGTTGCCGCGGTAGGGATCCATGTCGTCGCCACCGATGGGGGCTACGGTTTTACGATAGACGTCCATGCACCACTCGCTGACGTTGCCGGCCATGTTGTAGAGGCCGTAGTCGTTGGGGAAGTACCACTTGACGGGGCAGGTGTAGTCCCAGCCGTCGTTGAGGTTGCCGGCCACGCCCATTGCGTCACCGCGGGTGCGCTTGAAGTTGGCGAGGAACTGGCCGTAGTATTTCTTGTTGGCAGAGCGGAGGCTTTGTCCGTTCCAGGGATAGGTTTTGTGTTCGGTGATACGCTCGTCGTAGGTGTTGCCGATCATGCCGAGGGCAGCGAATTCCCATTCGGCTTCGGTGGGGAGACGGTAGTAGGGATAGAGGAGACCGTCGGCTTTGCGGACTTGGCGTTCTTCGCCCCCGTTGGCGGGGTTGAGGTCGGTGAGTCCTTTGCGGGTCTCGCCTTCGTAGCGGCCAGCGAGGTAGACATCGGTCTGGAAGGCGTTGGTGCCGAGGTTTTCCTGGTCGAGGAGGATGATGCCTTTGTCGACGAGGACTTTTTCGTTTACGCGGTCAGTGCGCCAGATGCAGTAGGCTTGGGCTTGTTCCCAGGTGACGCCCACGACGGGGTAGTCGGCGTAGTTGGGGCTGCGGAAGTAGTAGTCGACAAAGCCTTCGCGCCATGCCAGACGGTCGCGCCAGGCGGCGGTGTCGGGCATGATGGCGGCGACTTTTTCTGGGTACTCTTCGCCATAGGCGCGTTCCATCCAGTAGACGAATTCGCCGTAGTTTTTGTTGCTTACTTCGCACTCGTCCATGTAGAACGAGGAGACGGTGACGGTATGGGGCGAGTTGTTCCATGTGTAGCGATTGTCTTCGCTGACATGGCCCATCACGAAGGAGCCGCCTTCGATGAACACGAGGCCGGGGGCGGTGCCTTGCTCGGGGGCGCCGGTAACGTCGTAGCCACCCCATTTCGGGTCATTGTAGTTCCAGCCCGTGGCCGAGGAGGTCTTGGATGATTTGCTGGAACATGCGGCCAGCATCATTACAGCGGCCAGCATCATGCATGAAAACCTGAAAATCTTCATATATTTTTGACTTTTGTATTTTTCAATATAATATATAACGCAAAATGGCGTTGTTTTGTTTCAGAGATTTGGTTAGAAGGAGGGGCAGCGGATGGCTTTTACTTTCTTCTTGTGTTCGGGGACAGGCAGCATGATGCCGACGGTGAGTTCGTGGGCACCGGCGGTGCTGTTGGCGAGTTTGCTGACAGTTACGTCGTAGCTGTAGCCGACCTTGAAGTAGTCTTGTTGGACACCGACTTGGAAGATGAATGCGTCGGCGTTGTGTGTTCCGTGGCGGAACCAAACGCCTACGAGGAAGGGCATCCAGTCGAGGTAGAGGCCGTAGTTGAAGTAGTGGAAGCCGCCTTGGTATTGGTAGACGAGGTTTGGCGAGACGACGGGTGTGCCGAGGCCGAGGGAGGATTGGCGGCGAGATTCTTCGGAGACGTTGAGGAAGCCACCGCCGTGGACGGTGATTTTCATTGGCACGCGGTCTTCGGAGTAGAAGGCTTGGTTGGGTTGGGTCAGGTGCGAGGCGGAGAGGCCGGCATACCACTGCGAGCCGCTAACGAGGACGCCTGCGTTGAAGTCGGCGCTCCAGCGGCTGAGGTTGCTTGGGGGTGTGGCGCCGGTGGCATAGGAGAAGCCGAGTTCCTGGTCGATTTGGTCAGGGAAGCGGAGGTAGTTGCTCCAGTTGAGGGCGTTGTTGACGAGGGAGGCTTGGAGGCCGGCGCTGATGAAGATGTCGCGAGAGAGCTGGAAGCGGAAGGCGTACATGAGGCCTAACATGTTGGTGGAGAGGGCGCCGTGGTCGCCTTGGCGGTCGGTCATGACGATGGCGCCGATGCCGCCGTGGAGTTCGTCGACATATTGGTCATAGGAGGCTGACACGGTGGTGAAGGCGCTGACGAGGCCTGGCCATTGTGCGCGGTAGGTGAGCGAGATGCGCGGCGCTATGGCGGAGCCGGCGAAACCGGGGTTCAGATACAACGGATTGGCATAGAATTGCGAGAAACCTATATCCTGCGCTCCGGCGGCAGCCGAGAACATCAGCAGGATGCCTGCGAGCGCTTTTTTCATCTTCCCTTGTAGTAGTGTTTTTGACATAATTTGGCCAATTATCAAAGCGCAATATTACACTTTTTTTTCGACATAGCGCGTTTTTGGATAAAAATATTTTACAACAGACTGATTGTCTGCGTAATATTTTTCGACTTTATTCCTCTGCGATTGCGGAAAAAGGGGGGTGGCGACGCCTTGTTTTCGGAAAAATGGCCTGTTGCCGGCATTGCATTTTTTTTGCATTTTTGCGATGCTTGGGGGATGCCTATGTTGTGCTTAGGATATGCTTAGGATGAGCTTAGGATGAGCTTAGGATGAGCTTAGGATGAGCTTAGGATCAATTATGGAAAAAGTAGAATGTTGAGCGAAAAGGGGTGTCGTTGTGCGATTTTTTTGTTATTTTTGCACCGACATAGATACATGGACAGTATGCCGAAACGCCTCACAATCATGTTTGCAGCCGTTGTGCTGACCGTTGCCTGCCAGCCTCTGAAGCCTTACGGACCGGTGCCGAGCGAGGCACAGGTGGCGTGGCAGCGGATGGAAATCAATATGTTCTGCCACTTCGGGCCCAATACGTTCAGCGGGGCCGAGTGGGGCACGGGGCAAGAGGCCGAGGGGCTGTTTGCTCCCAGGGGGCTGGACTGCCGCCAATGGGTGGACGTGGCGTCGCAGGCCGGCATGGGGGGCATCATATTGACTGCCAAGCACCACGACGGTTTTTGCCTGTGGCCCAGCCGTTTCAGCAGCCATACGGTGGCCGACACGCTCGATGTGCTGCGACGGTTCACCGACGCATGCCGCGACGGTGGGGTGAAAGCCGGCGTATATATTTCGCCCTGGGACCGCAACCATCCGGCTTATGGCACAGAGAGGTATAACGACGTGTTCGACAGCATGTTGCGCGAGGTTCACACAGTGTACGGGCCGATGTTCGAGCAGTGGTTTGACGGGGCCTGCGGCGAGGGTCCCAACGGACGTCGCCAACGCTATAACTGGGCACGCTATATGCAGACAATGAATGAGTTGAACGCGCAATGCGTTGTTTTCAGCGATGTGGGTCCCGGCTGCCGATGGGTGGGCAACGAGGAGGGGCGCGCCGGCGAGACGTGCTGGAGTACCCTCTGTACCGACGGCGCCACGCCGAGCGACAACAAGCCCGCCCCCGCCGAACTCGAGACCGGCCACGCCCCGCTGTCAACTGCCAACTGCCAACTGCCAACTCCGAACTGGGTTCCAGCCGAGTGCGACGTCAGCATCCGGCCGGGGTGGTTCTGGCACCCACAGGAGCACCCCAAGACGGTGGAGGAGCTGATGGAGATATACTACAACTCGGTGGGGCACAATGGGTTGATGCTGCTCAATGTGCCTCCTGATACCACGGGACGCATCCCCGCCGAGGACAGTGCCGTGCTGGTGGCCTTCCGCGCTGAAAGGGAGCGCATCTTCAGCCACGACCTGGCGCATGGAGCTAAAGCACGGGCCTGGCACCATCCGGGCCACGGCGCAAGAAACGTGCTCGACAGCGCCTATCACACCTATTGGGCCGCCACGGGAAAGAGCGCCGAGCTGACGCTGGAGCTGGACAGCGTTACGGAGTTCGATATCATTGTCATACAAGAATATATACCTCTGGGGCAGCGCATTACGGCTGTCAACCTGCTGTATGATATGGGCGACGGACTGTATTCATACACCTTAGGAGATGAACCTACGTGTACCACAGTTGGTTACAAGCGAATTATCCGACTCGACAACCCTGTCAAATGGCGACGGGTCATATTCCAGTTTGAAGGTATGGCACCGCCCGTAATCAACCGCATAGCCCTCTATAATTCAGCCAAATGAAACACAGATTGACACTACTGGTCTGCGCAAGCATAATTATCAGCTTCCAATTCTCAAATCTCAATTCCCAGGAGCTTCTGCAGGGCTACTTCCGCAATCCGATGGACCACGAGATAGGCCTCTCGGCCACCTTTGCCGAGCTGCGTTCGGGCCACTTCCATGCGGGGCTCGACATGCGCACCGGCGGCGTCACGGGCAAGGCGGTCTACGCCGCTGCCGACGGCTATGTGGCCAAGGTGAGCATCTCGCCCTGGGGTGGAGGCAAGATACTCTATATCAAGCATCCCAACGGCTACACGACGGTCTACATGCACCTAAATAGCTACGCCGGCGCCATCGGCAGGGCTGTCCTCAAGGAGCAGTATGCGCAACGCAGCTACAGCATCACCAAACTCTTCGGTCCGAACGAGTTGCCGGTAAAAAAAGGGCAGCTGGTGGCCCTCAGCGGCAACACCGGCAGCAGCGGGGGCCCGCACCTGCACTTCGAAGTGCGGCGTGGCGGCATGGCCGACCTCCACACCCACGCCACCATCTTCAACCCCCTGCACTGCGGCCTGCCATACAAGGACAACATCAAGCCCACCATCCGCGGGGTGCGGGTCTATCCAGAGGATAGCGAGCCCTTTGCTGTACCTGCCAACGGCACCGTGACCGTCAGCAGTCCCTTCTATCTGGGCATCTATGCCACTGACGCCGCCGAAGGGTCGACGGCCAAGAACGGTGTGGATCGCATCGATGTGCTGCTCGACGGCACCCTCTTCTTCCAATACACCACCGAGGCCGTGCCAGTTGACAGCAGCCGCATGGTGAACGCCCTTGTCGACTATCCCCACCTGGCACGTACCCGAGAGGCATACCTGCTCACCCGCGGTCTGCCTGGCGCCGAGGGACCGTGGATACCCATCCGCATGGGTGACGGAATCTTCCGCCTCAAGGCGGGCTCCACCCACCACATCGGCATCAAGGTCTACGACGTCATGGGCAACTGCGCTGAACGCACCATCAAGGTCGTCACCAGCCAGACGGGTCAGACTGGACAGACCAGCCAGACCAGCCCGACCTCCCACCCCGTCAAGTACAACCAGCCTTTCAACCTTCAGCAATCAATCTTTAGCATTCAACTTAAACCTTACACCCTCTATGCCGACGACCGGCTGGACTGCTCGGACAGCGGGGCCACAGTGAAAATCAACCCGACGGTGAACGAGATTCCGCCACACGTGGCCTACACACTGGGCATCAAAGGGTCGCTGCCCGGCATACCGCAGCAGAAGACGGTGGTGGTACGTGTAACGCGCAAGGCTGGCACCGTCAAGCACACGGCCTGCAAGACCACCTATGCCGACGGCTGGCATACCGCCCAGGTACGCGACTGGGGCGAGTTCACCCTGGCCGCCGACACCACAGCGCCCACCGTGCGACCCGTCAACTTCAGCGAAAGCAAACCCTTCAAATCAAGCGCCATAAGACTAAAAGTCGGCGACAACCTAAGCGGCATCGAGACCTACCACTGCTACCTCAACGGCAGCTGGATACTGGCCGAATACGACGGCAAAACGGCCACTCTCGTTATCGACGCCAGCGGCAAGCTACAGAGCGGAGTAAACAAACTGCGCGTCGAGGTGACCGACGGCGTGGGCAACGTCACCGACCTCACCTGGCGGCTGACGAAATAATGCGATGCCTCGATGTAAGGCTACAGGGAACCAAAAGGGGTGGCCATTGCCACCCCTCGTGTTATACGATGTATATTATTCAAACGACTTGATGGCCTCTTTGATGAGCTCCATGGCCTCGCGCAACTGCTCCTCAGTGATGACCAGCGGGGGAGCGAAGCGGATGATGTGCTGGTGAGTGGGTTTGGCCAGCACGCCCAGGTCGCGCATCTTCAAGCACACGTCCCAAGCCTCCTTGCCGTTGTGGGGCTTAATTATTATGGCGTTGAGCAAGCCTTTGCCGCGCACCTTTTCGATCATGGGACTCTTGAAGGCGCTCATCTCCTCGCGGAATATCTTGCCGAGGCGCTCGGCGTTCTCCATCAGGTGCTCGTCCTTGATCACCTGCAGGGCGGCGATGGACACTTTGGCAGCGATGGGGTTGCCACCGAAGGTGGAGCCATGCTCGCCGGGCTTGATGTTGAGCATGATGTCATCGTCGGCCAGCACGGCGCTGACGGGCATGACGCCGCCGCCGAGGGCTTTGCCGAGGATGAGCAGGTCGGGACGCACGCCTTCGTGGTCGCAGGCCAGCATCTTGCCGGTGCGGGCGATGCCGCACTGCACCTCGTCGGCCATGAACAGCACGTTGTATTTCTTGCAGATGTCGTAGCATTTCTTGAGGTAACCCTCGTCCGGCACGTATACGCCAGCCTCGCCCTGGATGGGTTCGACCAGGAAGCCGGCCACCTTCTTGCCGTGCTCGGCCAGGCACTTCTCCAGTGCGTCGGGGTCGTTGTAGGGGATGCGCAGGAATCCCGGGGTCATGGGGCCGTAGTTGGCATAGCTCTCGGGGTCGTTGCTCATAGTGATGATGGTGATGGTGCGGCCGTGGAAGTTACCCTCGCAGCAGACGATCATCACTTCGTCGTTCGGGATGCCTTTCTTCACCACACCCCAGCGGCGGGCCAGCTTCAGGGCCGTCTCGTCGGCTTCGGCGCCGGTGTTCATGGGCAGCACTTTGTCGTAGCCGAAGTATTCGGTTACGTATTTCTCCCACTCGCCCAGGCAGTTGTTGTAGAACGCGCGGCTGCTGAGCGTCAGCTCATGGGCCTGGTCGCACATGGCCTTGACAATCTTCGGATGGCAATGCCCCTGGTTCACAGCACTATAGGCCGACAGGAAGTCGAAATACTTCTTGCCCTCGCAGTCCCATACGAATGCGCCTTCGCCTTTGGCCAGCACCACGGGCAGCGGATGATAGTTGTGAGCCCCGTAGCGGGCTTCCATCTCCATGAATTGTTCTGATTTTGTCATAGTTAATATGTATTATGTTGTTAACTTGTCCTCTTCGTTCTCGGGTGCAAATATACACACTTTTCTTTAATCCGCACAAATATTTTTTTTAACATGACCCTTTCTGCCCGACACCTCCCGACCCCTACACTCTCCACTCCCCCGTCAGGCCGCCGTAACTCTTGGCGGCGGCTTGCAGGGCTTCCTCGGTGGTGTATCGCTCGTAGTAGGGGCACCGGGTGACAACCCTCTGGTGCGACGCCACACCCTCCTTCACCTGCACCAGCCCGAACCCCATCATCGGGTCGGCATAGCGTTCGCCCACAAGAGCCAGCGTGCCGCCACCATCCCCCTGCGACGACTCCACCTCCTCAAAATCCTCCGCCCCAAGCTCCTCCACCGCAATGCTCAGCCGGAACCGCTCCTCCTCCCCGGGCCCGTCTTCAACCGTCTGCTTCAGCACATACAGCAGCATCTCCATCCCCTCGGCCCGCGCCCTCGTAAGGTCCGTCAGCAGCGCCGCCCGGCCCTCCACCTCTCCTATCTGGTACTCTATCGGCGGCAGCGGACCATCGCTGACCACCATCTCCGGCAGCAGCAACGCATTGTCCTTGTCATACTGATGCTTCTGCAGATACGGCACCGGCGAGAACAGGTTGACCGACATGAAGCGGTTATACGGCGTCTTACCCCCCTCAAAATACACCCGCCCCGACCGCTTCAGCGCGCGCCACACAGCGTTGTTGTGACTCTGCCGCTCCCGCAGCAGCAACTGCTTGCGCGACAACCGCCGCGGCTGCTCTATATGCGTCGGCCTCACAAAAGTCTCCCCGCACCGCCGGTACACCGTCAGGCCGCCTATCCGCCCTTCTATATCCTCCAGTATCCCCTTCGCTCTTCCCATGTTTGATATGTTTTATTCATTAATATATTGGTCTTCCAACCCCTCCGGCCGCCCACCGCCAAGCCTGTCCTTCCGCACCGCCGCCGCCACCCCTTGGCACCCCCGCCCTTTCCCCCTTGCACCAACACTACTCTACCACGCCTCCACTCTCGGTCGAGTTTCGGTTCACTTTCGGTCCACTCTCGCTTCCCGCTCCTCACCATGACACCTCCCTTCTCCCAAAATCCGCTGCAAAGATAACACTTTTTTCCCAATTTCCACCCCTCCGCCTAATTTTTTTTCCCCCTTCCGCCAATTTTTACGACTATCCGCATGATGCCGAAAAAGCCTCGAAGAGGCTCAATCTCAATAACCCCATACAAGAAAATCTCCGCTTTTCGCAGTGTGGGGGACTGGAAACAACCCCTTAGGCGCGTCTCGCAGAGACGCTATTTCGTTTTCTCGAATATTGTGCGGATAATCATATTTTTTTCACCATCTGCCGAAGCCACACAATAAATCAATGGCTATTAACGTTTTCCACCTACACCTGACTATCCCGCAGGCTGTTGATTATTAGCACAACCCAAGAAACCGCAACAATAGCATGGACGACACTATCCTCGAAGTGAAAGACCTCTCGGTGGCCTTCGGCAGCAACCGCGTGGTGCAAAATATCAACTACACCCTCCGCCGCGGCCGCACCCTCGGCATCGTCGGCGAAAGCGGCAGCGGCAAGAGCGTCAGCTCCCTGGCGCTCATGGGCCTCCTGCCCAAGACAGCCTCCGTCTCCGGCAGCGTACGCCTCGGCAACACAGACCTGCTCGCGCTCGACGAAGACGGCTTCCGCGCCATCCGCGGCCACCGCATCAGCATGATCTTCCAGGAGCCCATGACCTCGCTCAACCCCGTCCAGAAATGCGGTGCCCAAGTCCTCGAGATGCTCAACGCCCACCCTGACAACACCCCCTCCCCCATTCCTCCCAAGCAGCGCGTCATCGAACTCTTCCGCGAGGTGCTACTCCCTCGCCCCGAAAAAATCTTCGACTCTTACCCTCACGAAATCAGCGGCGGACAGAAACAGCGCGTGATGATCGCCATGGCGCTGATCAACCACCCCGACATCATCATCGCCGACGAACCCACCACCGCCCTCGACGTGACGGTGCAGAAAACCATCCTCGAACTGCTCGTCTCTCTTCAGCAGAAGCACGGCATCGGCATCATCTTCATCACCCACGACCTCGGTGTCATCGCACAGATCGCCGACGACATCATGGTCATGTACCGCGGCAAAGTCGTGGAGCAAGGCCCCGCCGACCAAATCCTTCACCACCCCCGGCAGCCCTACACACAAGGCCTCCTCGCCTGCCGCCCGCCGCTGGACAGCCATCCCCGCCGCCTGCCCACTGTCGAGGAATTCCTGAACGCCAAAAACAATCGTCCCCCTCACTCCCCTCTCACTCCCTCTCAGCCTCTCTCCCCCCTCACTCCCCCCCTCCCTCACTCCCCTCTCTCTCCTTTAATCTCTGTCCGCGACCTCTCCGTCACCTACACCCTCAAGCGCAACCTCTTCGGGCACCCCCTTCAAACGCTGAAAGGCGTCGACGGCGTCAGCTTCGACATCTTCGAGGGCGAAACCCTCGGCTTGGTCGGCGAAAGCGGCTGCGGCAAGACCACCCTCGGCCGCGCCATGCTGCGCCTCATCGACCACAGCGACGGCTCCCTCTCCTACCGCGGCCGCTCGCTCGACACCCTCTCCCCCCACGAGATGCGCGCCCTGCGACCCAAACTGCAGATCATCTTCCAAGACCCCTACTCTTCCCTCAACCCACGCATCACCATCGGCGATGCCATCGCCGAACCCCTGCGGGTGCATCGCAAAGCACTGACCGCGAAGACCGAAGCCCTGCAGAGTCAGCTCCCCGCGGACGATTTGGTCAGAGACCTCATGCAGCAGGTAGGCCTATCCCCCGACTGGTACAGCCGCTACCCACACGAGCTCAGCGGCGGCCAGCGCCAGCGCGTATGCATCGCCCGCGCACTCATCCTGCGGCCCGAACTCGTCGTCTGCGACGAAAGCGTCTCCGCCCTCGATGTCAGCGTGCAAGCCCAGGTCCTCAACCTCCTCAACGACCTCAAGGAGCACTACCGCTTCACCTATCTCTTCATCACCCACGACCTCAGCGTGGTCCACTACATGGCCGACCGCATCCTCGTCATGCAGAAGGGAAAAGTCGTCGAGAGCGGCACCCCCGACGACCTCTTCCGCAACCCGCAGACCGACTACACGCGCAGCCTGCTGGATGCCATCCCTCGCATCATCTGACCACCAGCCGGCGCACCGCGCTGGCCTTCTCGGTCACCACCCTCACAAAGTACACACCTCTGGCATAGCGCTCTACATCCACCTCTACGCTGCCGGCCACCTTCTCTTGGCGGAATATCTCGCGTCCGTTGATGTCCAGTATGCTCACCGTGGCGCGCTCGCCGACGCCCGTCACCTTCACCACGCCGCTGGCCGGATTGGGGGCCAGCAGCAACGAGGCCAATGCATCCACGTCGTCAATACCCTCCGGGCCGGGACCGGGACCAGGGCCGGGACCGGGTTCGGGATCGTCGCCGCCGCCAGTGCTGCAGATGCTGTCAATCACGAAGGGCGACAAAGTGTCCAGTCCCGATGCCGACGCCACCTGATAGACCGTGTCGCCGTTGGCGTTGAGTATCTCAAACGAGCACACCTCGTCGGCATTGCCCGAAAGCCACGTGAATTCAAGAGCCATGCCGTCGCAGACCATAAAGCTCCGGTTCGTATGCCGCCCGTTGGTCATCTTGATACTGCCCACCACGGTGTCCCCCGTGTTGATGACCAGCATCCCTCCGTTCCATCCGTTGGCGGTCGACGAGTGCCCCGCCACCGTGAACAGACACGACTCGCCTTCGCAGCCCGTGCGGAAGGTGGCGCTGACCGGCAAGCTGGTCTCGTCGCCGTCACAGGCGGCGCGCACCGTGATCTCGTAGTCGGTATAGGGACTCAGACCCGTGACGGTATACGAGGTCGTGTTGGCCACGCCGTTCTCCACTCCGTCGACATAGACTACCCACTCCGTTGCGCTGCCCACAGGCGACCAGCTGACCGTCATCGTGCCGGCATCGGCCGAGTCAAGCGTCAGCATCACCGGCGGACGGCAGCCTTCGATGGGCTCTATATGGAAGTCAAAGAAAAAGACAAACGTATAGTTGTTGTCCACCACCGGACTCAGCACCACCCTGTCGCCGCTGCCCGTGTACCGGTCAAGGTAGGCAATGTATTCCTCAGTGTCGGTGTTGGGGTTGCCGCCGTTGATGGTGAGGGTGTCCACCCATTCCACATCCGAGGCATCGCTCTCGCTGGCCACACCCACCAGCACCTGGCTCGTCGACGAGCAGGCTGCCCATGTGCGCAGGCGCGCGCCAGCCAGTGGCTCTATAATCGGCGGCAGCATAAACCACTCGCCGTTGCCGGCGTTGTACACCATGGCGCGATTGCTCAGCGTCAGGCGGCTGCGGTAGAAGTAGCGCGAATGGCCATAGCACGGCGTGAAGCCGTTGGTCACGGCAGCCACCATGTCGCTCTGCGCAAAATGGTATGGTATGTGCAACGGACTGCACAGCGTGGTGAAATGCACCGGACCGGTGTAGCGCGTCGGCATGTCGCAGATGGCTCCTATGCGGGCTTCATAGTGCATGCTGGGCGTGAGGCCCGTGAGGGTGTAGCTCTCACCCGTGACGGTGTCGACCACCGTCCACGTGTCGCCGCCCTCTGTGCGGTACTCTACCACATAGCCTATCGCCGTGCCGCCGGTCCACTCAAGGCTGGCACTGGTGCTGTCCACAGCGCTGACAACGGCAATCGGCGCGTCGCAGCTGAAGTTGTCCTGACACTCGCCGACAAAACGTATGTCGGGACGGTTGTAGTCGCTGTTTGTCAAGCTTCCGTAGTTGTTGACCGTGGTGTGGTAGGTCTTGGTGTCGGCGTTGTGCCAGTACCACTCGGTGGGGTTGCCCGTGCCGGCGGTGCCCGTGATGTCGCTGATGACGACAAGGACGTTCGAGGTGCCGTCATAGACAAACGGCGTGGTAAAGAGCAGCGTGTCCCACTCCTGGGCGGCAAGGGTATACTGCACCCCCGTGGCCACCTGCTGCAGCCCCGTGGTGCTGGGATTGGAGGTCAGCGAGTCGAGGGTGGTGTTGCCCATATAGATATTGAGCGTGCGGGTGACATTGACCGTGTTGTCGCCCACGTAGCGGTGGAGGGCGATACCGCCGATGGTGTCCATGTCGGCCACAATCTGGTAGTCGTAGAGCATAGCGCTGCTGCCGGTGTTGTATCCTGCAGCGATAGGGCAGTATCCGCTACGGTCGTAACCGCCGTTGCTAAGTGGGCTCTCGCCACAGCCCCTGAACACAATCGACTGACTCACTCCGTCGGCAGTGTCGGCGCCGCACAGCGTGCGGAATACAGCCTCATACGTATGCGTCGGATCCAACCCCACAACGAAATGGTAGGTGGCTCCTACGCTGACCTCTTCCACATCGTCGATGCTGGGGTCGGTCAGGTCGTGCACGGTGACATAGACAGCACTGGCCTCATAGCCCCGCGTGTCATACTCCCACTCGAACGACGCAGCATAGCTGTTGACGTTGACTAACCGCAGGTTGACTATCGGGTAGCACGGCAGCTGGGTGGCAAAGGTGGCTGTGCGCGCATCGCTGGCCGTGTTTTCCGTGCAGAGGGTCTGCACCCACACATAGTACTCCGTGTTCACATCCAGGTTGTTGAGCAGTATGTTGGTCGCCGTGGTGGTCAGCACCTCGGCGCCCGTCATGTCTTCCTCCGTGCTGTAGCTCACGCGGTAGCCCTGCGCACCGTCGACGGCGGGCCACGACAGGGCGGCGCTGGCAGTCGTCACAGCATCCACTCGCACCCAGTTGGGCCGCGGGCAGGGGTTCGACTGCATGATGTTGACATCGTCCACATAAGCCACATTGTAGCTGCTCGTCACGGCCTTGCCGAAGACCACATAGCCCGTGTCGGGCAGCGCCATCGTGGTGTCCGTGCGCAGCTCGCAGGTGCTCCACGTGTAGCTGCTGTTCTCGAAAGCGCCCACCAGAATATAGCCCTCCTTGTCCTGCAAGTCATCGGTGACATACACCTCGACGCTGCCCCTCAGCAGTGCAAAGCTGATCTCCAGCTCATTGAGCGGGGCGGGGATGCGCGGCGTAGCGGCATAGATATAGGTGTTGCTGCACGACGAACACTGGCTGCTGAAGTTGAGCACATTCACATGCGCGTCGCTACGCAGAAACAGGTTGGGATACACCGCCGAACTGCTCGGCGGCGTTATCGAGTCCACGCGCGTCCAGCAGTCAGGAAAACTGGCACCCCCCGTAGGGTAGCCTTCAAAATCCTCACTCCACGGCAACGTGACGCTGCAGCCCCCCTGCGCACGAAGCCCGAGAGAGCCAACGACCGCAAGGAGCATGACAAGGGATACAATCTTTTTCATAAATACACTGTTATTTGTTTTATCTTCTTACTATTATACTATTTGTCTATAACGACACCCGGGGCGTTTTATTGTATGCCCCGAGTGCAGTTTTGCTAAGAATAAGATACTCAATTATTCCGCAGTGCAACCAGTGTCATTACCGGTTTGAGTGCCACTTACTCCCACTCCTTTGTAGGTTTCGCCAGCATTAGCAGCACTGTATGTGCAGCCAGAAATCGTAGTATTATTTGCCTTGGATCCCGCAATCATGCCTACGTTGCTGGCACCACGCACATTTCCTGTAAAGCTGCTATTTGTTATGCTTGATGCACCTGTAGTTCCACCTGCTATACCACCAACATAGGTACCCGACTCAACGGGAGCGTATATATTACCGCTGGCCGAGCATTCTACAATCGTACCTGCGATGTAGAAATATCCTATTATGCCCCCCATATAATTCATATTGGATCTACTACTGGTAATATTTACACTACTTGTACATGATGATATATTACTAACGCTACCATAATTTCTTCCCACAATACCTCCAATATTATTGGATTCTGTGGTAATTGTTCCAGTGGCCGAACAGCCTGTAACGGTTCCACCTTCTTGTCGAGCAATAATACATCCAACATTGCCGGAGTAGTTTCCTGTTTGAGTAATTGTGGCATCAACATTGAGATTCTTGACTGTAGCATTTTGCGTATATCCAAAAAGGCCCAAGTAGCCTGTTGATGTTGACGGAATTACATACGTAATGGTCTTATTGTTTCCATCAAAGGTTCCTTTAAAGTTATTGGAGGATGTTCCAATGGGCGTCCAAGTAGAACCGCAGTTTATATCATCCATCAATTTAATGAAGAGCCCCTCGTAGGTGGTTCCACCATTCACTTTTGTACGGAAATCAATAAGATCATCGAGATTGTTAATCTTGTATGGATTCTCCTCAGTGCCGATATATGCCACGCCGTTCAATGCCAGTATCGGACCTTGCACAATGCTATTGGCCGTGAGAGCGGCACCGGCGGCCGTCTTGTCGAGTTCAAGGGTGCCAGCACCGGTAGCAACTACAGAGACAGTGATGTCGCTCGTGGCAAACGCAGGCAGGGCGATGTAGTAGTCCTTACTGGTGCCCTGGCTCACAGTATATGTTCCGTCGCCAAAATCAAGTGTTACGTGGTCGTAGGAGGTGGCTCCCGACTCCATAGACAAACTTGGGGAGTCTGATTTCACTCCATATATTGTTCCCGCACCACTCAACTTACCATTACTCGACGTGACGGTGATGCTCTGCATCGTGATATCTTCGCTACGGTCATTGTTAATCGTCACCTTGAGCAGCGAGCAGAGGTTATGGAATGTAAGTGTTGTCTCGCCGTTGGCACAGTAGGCATACATCGGGGCCTTGATGATCTGGTTGCCGCTGCCGTCCTCCGAATAGGTTTGGGTGGTGGGTAGCGTCACATTGAAGTAAGAAGAATACGTACCAAAATAGCTGGCAATTCCCGCCGGATAAACAGCCAGATAACCTCCGGTACTGCTGGGCACACCTGTGATTTTGGCTTTGTCGCCGCTGAGGTCAACAGAGCAGGTGTTGCTCGTGCCATTGATATTCACCTGGTCGCCGCTGGTCCAGTGGGTGTAGCGGCTGGCGTCGACATACATCTTGCTGATTCCTGCGTAGTTGCCAACTTCGACATTGAGCGAAACGAGTCCATTGTCGTCTTTTTGGCAGGCCCCGAAGACCATCGCCATGACCACGACAAACGATATTGAAATGCTATGCTTTTTCATTGCTTGAAGTGTTTAAAGTGACTGACATGATTTAATTCCAACTGTATCCGGCCCAGGAGTCGTCCTCATTGTACTGAGTCACATTGGGATTGCTGCTCTCGAACTCAAACAGACGTTGCTGATCTTGCTCAATCAGAAATGCCGAACTGATGGCATAGCCCCTCTCCGTCCGGAACCTGACGACGGTCAGCTGCGGGGATTCATACTGTCTTTTCATTGTTTTTTCCATATTGTGTCTTTATTTTGTGGATTATAGATACAAAAACAAAAGTCCCGCACGGTACATGTGGCCGCACGGTTGGCAATCATCGGTCAAAAGCAAAAGAAGTCTTCCCGTTTAGGCTGCACCAAACGAGGGGGGGGGGCTGATTATCAATAATTTACAGCGTACCATCGCAGTCGTCGTCAAGATTAATCAACTGCAAAGATACAAACTTTTCCGAAATACGGCAAAAAAAACTTTCACCGCTACCGGCGCCGTTTGCTGGCTTCCTTGGCCTCGACGGTCATGGTGGCGTGCGGCACAATGCGCAGGCGCTCCTTCGGAATAAGCTTGCCGGTAGCCTGGCAGATGCCATAGGTGCCGTTCTCGATGCGGATCAGGGCGGCACGCAGGTCGCGGATGAACTTCTGCTGGCGGGCGGCAAGTTTCTGGTTCTCCTCCTTGAGCAGCACATTGCTGCCTTCCTCCAGGGTCTTGAAGGTGGGCGCCGTGTCGCTGACGTCGTTCTCGCTGCCTGCCACGGCTTGCTGCAGCATCTCCAAATCCTTCTCGGCTTTGGCTATCTTTTCCAGTATCAGGGTCTTGAACTCCTGCAACTCCTCGGGGGAGTATTTGTTCTTCTCCACTGACGGCTCGGCTTTCTTGACGGTTTTCTTTTCCATATCATACTCCTTTCTTTCGGTGCAAAAGTATGTATATTTTTCGACACAGCGAGAAAAATTATTTCAACATTCTGTGTTGATTTCACCCAAGTACAATTCTATCAACCCGTTAGGGGCCGTGATGAAAATCGTCCGCGACGCGCGGTCCACGCGGTCTATCACCTCGTCAATGACGGGGATAAGCACCTCGGTGCCGTTTTTGTCGATCTGGAAAAGCGGCTGGGCGGGATACTCGACGACCTGCGCTATGGTGCCAATGTCGCCGTGCGTGCTGTCCACCACGCGGAAGCCCACCACCTCGTGGTAGTAGAAGCGGTTGCCGTCGAGCCGCGGCAGCATGGCCAACGGCAGGTACAGCTCGTGCCCCACCAGGCTCTGCACCTGCGCGGCATCCATCTCCTCGACCGTGACCACGGCACGGTTGCCGGTCAGCTGGTCGATGTGGAAGAAGCACGGCACGAGGCTTCCCTTCTGTTCCACGAAGGCCGAGTCAAGCTCGGCATAGTCCTCCGGCGCATCGACGTCGAGAAACAGCTGCAGCTGTCCCTTCACGCCCCACGGCTTGGTCACGCGACCCAGATAGAAACAATCGTCAATAGTCATAGATGAGATAAATAAAATAGGAATTAGGGTTGGGCTGCGACAGCCAATTCCTAATTCCTATTACTGGTTTCCAATTCAAACTTAAGCCTCGGCGGGAGCCTCGGTCTCGGCGGCGCCTTCGGCGTTCTCGGCGGCTTCGGCCTCAGCCTTGGCAGCGGCGGCAGCCTCGGCAGCAGCCTGACGCTTGGCGGCGACGGCGGCAGCCTTCGTCTCGTTGGCCTTCTTCTCGGCCTCGAGGCGGCTCTTGCGCGTGTTGCGGGCCTCGTTCTCGAGGTCGCTCTTCTTGCTGTTGATCTTGGCTTCCTTGGCCTGGAGCCACTCGTTGAAACGCACGTCGGCAGTCTCCTGGCTGATGGCGCCCTTCTCGACACCGATCTGCAAGTGGCGGCGCAGCAGCACGCCCTTATACGAGAGGATACGACGCACCGTATCGCTCGGTTGTGCACCATTCTTCACCCATTCGACGGCGCGGTCGAAGTTGAGGTCGATGGTGGCAGGATTGGTCAGCGGATTGTAAGTGCCCAGCTTCTCGATAAATTTTCCATCGCGAGGTGCTCGACCATCCGCAACAACGATGTGGTAGAAAGGTTGATTCTTTTTACCATGACGCTGAAGTCTAATTCTTGCAGGCATAATTGTTTGTTTTTTAATTTGTTATTATGTTTCGTCAGTTATCTGACGGACTGCAAAGATACAACCTTTTTCGAAACCGGCAAAATATTTTTTCAAGAAAACACATCCCCCACCCTATCAACCTATCAACTTATTATCAACTCTTCCTCCGCTCTTGGTCCGGGGATGGTCCGGGGATGGTCCGGTGGTGGTCCGACGGGCGGCGGACCATCCCCGGACGGGCACCGGACGGGCAGTGGACAAGCAGTGGATGTTAATTTAACAAAAAACACAAAACCAAGACGCTGTATATCTGACGTTTGTGCAAAAACAGCAAGATTTTTTAATGGTTTTATACAATATTTATAACACATGCGCGTTAAGCAACCATAAAAATCAACACACACAGAACGACTATGAGCCTTATCAAATCCATCTCCGGCATCCGCGGCACCATCGGCGGACCCGCAGGCGAGGGCCTGACGCCCCTCGACATCGTGAAGTTTGCATCGGCCTTTGCCACCTTCCTGAAACAACAGAACCCCGGCCGCCGGCTGCGCTTGGCCGTGGGGCGCGACGCGCGCTTGAGCGGCGCGATGGTGGACCACCTGGTGGTGGGCACCCTGCAGGGCATGGGTGTCGATGTGCTGGAGACGGGCCTCAGCACCACGCCGACTACCGAGATGACCGTCATCGACGGCCACTGCGACGGCGGCATCATCATCACCGCCTCGCACAACCCCAAGCACTGGAACGCCCTCAAGCTGCTCAACGCCCGCGGCGAGTTCATCTCAGACAAGGAGGGCAAGGAAGTGCTGCGCTTGGCAGAGACCCTTGACGGACTGCCAACTGCCAACTGCCAACTGCCAACTATCCAGTATGCCGAGGTCGACGACCTGGGAGTGGTAACCGTCGAGGAAGACTGGATAGACCGCCACATTGAGCGCGTGCTGGGCCTGGAGCTGGTCGACGTGGAGGCCATCCGCAAGGCGGGCTTCAAGGTGGCCGTGGACGCCGTTAACAGCACCGGCGGCCTGGCCATACCGCGCCTGCTGCGCCGCCTGGGGGTGAAGGAGGTCGTCGAGCTCAACTGCGAGCCCACGGGCCACTTTGCCCACAACCCCGAACCCATACCGCAGAACCTCACCCAGATCAGCGACTGCGTGCGGGAGAACCACTGCGACCTCGGCGTGGTGGTGGACCCCGACGTGGACCGCCTGGCACTGGTCTGCGAGACGGGCGAGATGTTCGGCGAGGAATACACGCTGGTCTCGGTGGCCGACTATGTGCTGCAGCACACACCGGGCAACACCGTCAGCAACCTCTCCTCGAGCCGCGCCCTGCGCGACGTCACGCGCCGCTACGCGGGCTGCGAATACAACGCCGCCGCCGTGGGCGAGGTGAACGTCACCACCCTCATGCGCTCCACCGGCGCCGTCATCGGCGGCGAGGGCAACGGCGGCGTCATCTACCCCGCCCTGCACTATGGCCGCGACGCCCTCGTCGGCGTGGCCCTCTTCCTCACCCTCTTGGCCAAGAGCGGCAAGAAGGTCAGCGAACTGCGCAAGACCTATCCCGAATACATCATCAGCAAGAACCGCAAGGACCTGACGCCCGACATGGACGTGGACGCGCTGCTGGCCAAGGTCGCCAAGCTCTACAATGGCATGGCCGGTGTGGAGAAAGTGACGACCATCGACGGCGTGAAGATAGACTTCGCCGACGGCTGGGTGCACCTGCGCAAGAGCAACACCGAGCCCATCATCCGCATCTACAGCGAAGCCGCCACCGAGCAACGGGCCAACGAGCTGGCACAACAGGTGATACAACAGATTTGAAACAACACACCTCAATACCTATGGAAAGATACTTCGAAAACATGCTGCCTGCCGACGAGCTGGCACAACTGCACTTTATCCCGACACTGTCGGAGTTTGTGGAATGGATTGAGCAAAAATGGGGCGACCTGCCGGCACTGTCTGACACGGTGCGCCACATCAGCTACCGCGAGATGTGCGACGCCGTGGCGCGCAAGCGCGCCCTGCTGGTCGATGCCGGCCTGCAGCACGGCGACCACGTGGCCATCCTCGACAACACCACGCCCGAGGCGGTGGAGATGTTCCTCGCCGTTACCTCGGCCGGCATGGTGGCCATCAACCTGCCCTCGCAGCTGCCACCACAGGCCGTGGCAGGATGCTGCATGAAGTTCGGCGTCAAGCTGCTGGCTGTAGGAGCCGACTTTATGGACACAGCAGAAGGCGTGCCCTGCCGCGTGATACCCATCACAGACTGCGCCGACCACCGCGCTCCCGTGGCACAGTGCGACAAGGACGAAGCCGCCGCCATATTCTTCACCGGCGGCACCACCGGCGCCCCCAAAGGTGCCGTGCTGCCCCACCGCGCCTTGATGCGCGGCTCCTTGAATGGATGCTACGCCCCTGGCCACCAGCTGGCCTGCAACCGCTACGCCCACGTGCTGCCCCTGAGCCACGTCTTCGGCCTCATCCGTGGCACCCTCTCGGCCCTGCAGACAGGCTCCGAATGGGTGGCTGCCGCCAACGTCAAGGAGACCATCACCAAACTGCCCCTCATCAAACCCACCAGCATGGTGGCCGTGCCCGGCATCTGCGAGATCATGATGGGGCTGGTGAAGATGTACGGCAAGGACTTCCTCGGCGGACAGCTGAAGTACATCATCTCCGGCGCCGCCAACGTGCCCCCGAAGCTTATCGCCGAATTCGACAAGTTGGGCATACACCTCTTCGCCGGCTACGGCATGACCGAAGGCGCCAACCTCACCTCGGGCAACATAGACGTCAAGACACGCCCCACCTCGGTGGGCCAGATATACACCGGCCAGGAAGTCAAGGTAGTGGACGGCGAGCTGTGGTTCCGTGGCGACAACGTCTTCCTCGGCTACTACGGCGACCCAGAGAAGACCGCCGAGACGCTGACCCCTGACGGGTGGCTGAAGACCGGCGACCTGGTGCGCTTCGACGACGAAGGCTACATGTACATCGTGGGACGCATCAAGAACATCATCGTCCTTGCCAACGGCGAGAATGTCAGCCCCGAAAGCATCGAAGAGCCCTTCTATGCCGACCCCAAACTGCGCGACTGCATGGTGAAGGAGGACGAGCTGGACGGCCGCCAGGTGATAGCTATCGAGATACTGCCCCGCATGGACGAATTCGACGGCAAGCCCTGGGAAGAAGTGGAAGCCTACTTCAATGAGCTGGTGGGCCGCATCAACGCCACCCTGCCTTCGACCCACCGCATCGCCAAAATCACCGTCCGTCACGAAGACTTCAAACGCACCGGCGCCATGAAAGTGGCCCGCAACTAACAAATCACAACACATCATGGATAAGAACGCCATCTTTGAAAAGCTCTCCACCATACTGAAACAAATCAAACCCTCTATCGACACCGCCAGCATCACCGACGACACCCAGCTTGTGCGCGACCTGGGACTTGACTCGCTGACCATCCTTCTGCTGGCGCTGGCCATAGAGAAAGACTTCGGTTTCCAATTCAAAGGAGCGCCCCAGTTCAGCACCGTGGGCGAGGTGATCGACTTTATCGGGAAGAACGTATGAGCAGCGTCAGCATTGTCAAGGTCGACAGCCGACGGCTGATGCGGCAGTTCATCGACTTTCCCGAACACCTCTACCGCGACTGCCCCAACTGGGTTCCGGCCCTGCGGGGCGACGAATACGCCGCTTTCAACCCCCGGAAGAACGGCGCCTACGAATTCTGCGAAGCCGACTGCTTCCTGGCCTACCGTGACAGCAAGGTGGTGGGACGCGTGGCTGCCATCGTCAACCACAAGGCCGACGACCGCGAACATGCCGTGCGCTTCGGCTGGCTCGACTTTATCGAAGATGCCGAGGTGCTGCAAGCTTTGCTCGGCGCCGTCGAGCAGTGGGGTCGACAACGCGGCGCACAGCTCGTCAAAGGGCCGTGGGGCTTCACCGACATGGATAAAGAAGGCCTCCTCGTGGAGGGCTACGAACACCTTAGCCCCTTCACATGCCTGTACAACTACCCGTACTACGACACCCTGCTGCAGCAGCAAGGCTACACCAAAGATGTAGACTGGACACAGCGTGCGATGACCGTCAGCCACGAGCTGCCACCGATGTTCCAGTTCGCACACCTGGTGGAGGAACGCTTTGGCATCCACGTAGTGCGGCCACGCAGCATGCGCGAGCTCGGCAAACGCTACGGCATGGAGATCTTCCACATGTACAACGATGCCTTTGCACCGCTGGAAGCCTTCTCGCCCCTGACAGACAAACAGATAAAGGACTACCTGTCCACCTACATACCCATCCTGGACAAGGACTTTGTGGCGCTGGCCGTCGATGGCGACGACCGGCCGGTGGGCTTCCTCATCTGCGTGCCGTCGCTGTCGCAAGCCATACGCCGCGCCCACGGGCGCCTATTCCCTACGGGGCTGGCGCATATCATGCAAGCCCTGAAGCACAACGACACATTGGAGGCTCTGCTCATCGGCGTCAAACCCGAGATGCAAGGCTGCGGCATCCCCGTGCTGCTCTTCAAGTACCTGCACGAGAACTGCATCGCCCGCGGCATTGAGCGAATCATCTTCAACCCCCAACTGGAGGAGAACCACAAGGTGCAGAACCTCTTCGGAGACTACCACCCCGAGCCCTACATGCGGCGACGGGCCTATCGCAAAGAGATTTGAAAAAACAGCGCGGGAGCCTTCTATTGAGACTCCCGCGCTGTAACTATTATCAACTCCAGCTGTTACCCAAGTAGGAGTCATCGTTGGTCCACGATTCCTGGCTCTCCTGACAGGGTTCGGATGTAAATTCGTAGTTCAATCCAAGGCCGCTGGCTGCATAGCCATGCTCTGTCTTGAAGGTCACCACCGTAAGCTCGGGGGCGGTGTATTCTTTTTTCTCATTTTTCATGACTGTGTTTGTTTTTTTATGGTTGATTACTGAAGGTTGTATTGTCCGAGGTTGTACATGTGGTTGCGCTCGATGGTCAGGCCGTAGATGGTCCTGTAGCAGATTTCCTGACCGGAGTTGTCGTAAAAGGTAATCATAAAGTTGGTGGATTCGGAGGTGACGGGTACGGGGAGGATGCAGCGGAAGCTCTCGCCCGAAGCCAACGTTATACAATCATCCTCCGAGGACATGAATTCATAATCAGAACTGGGGTGGAAAAAGAACTCGCACTGATCTTGCATCGTGCCGGTAGTCGATAGATTGTACGCATTGTCGCAGTGAAGCGTCTTGTTGTAGCGAGGCCAGATATCATGACGATCTGTCCATACATTGGCCTTTGAAATCTTCTTGATTTCGCCCGTGTTGTTCACCACAGTGAAAGTGAGTGCGCCAGTGACGTGGCGGAACATCAGCGACTGGCTCTCTCTGGTGCCAAAGGCCACCATGGAGAACGGGATGTTCGGGTAGGCAAGGTCCTCATATATCAAGTCCGGACTGAATTGGATATTGGCGCTGTAGACGTCGCCGCCGTTTGCTCCATAGTATTGAGGATACCACGCCACAAAGTCCTCATAGGGATCGTAATAGATGTAATGAGCGTTGTCGCCATAATAGATAGTATAAGGACCATCAGAATTACCATAGTAGATGCCGACTTTCTCTCCTGTCACCCAGCTGTTGCTGAGGCGCGCGGCGGTGTCGACATACACCTTTGTACCATGCCCGCCGGACATGCCTTCTTCCACAATGCGGAGACCGCGCACCTCAGCCTCCTTGTTGCAGCTCGTGGCCATCAGTGCAGCCACGGCTATGGGCACTATGCCCCAAATCATAGTTTTTTGTTTCATGTGTTGTGTGTTTTTGGTGAATAAATGACATTAAAAGAGCACCCCGCCGCGCGATACGCGACAGGGTGTAAGGGTACGAAAACAGGGACTACAGTAACTGTCTCCGATACTGCATCTTTATCGAACCGACAGGGGGGGGTACTGATAACCAGTAAGTTAAGAATATACACTCTATACATTGTCATCCTGTGTCAAGATGCAAAGATACATTTTATTGCTGATATCTATATTATTTTTCTCCCTAAATTATAACATTCCATCACATAACTGCGAGCGTCTCAATAGTCAAGACACCCCCGAAGGGACTTATAGGGTTCACTCTTTCTTTTTACTGATCTATCCGGTTGTCCTCCGGGGCCGCTATCCAGATGATGAGATAGGCCCAGAAGCCTATGCTGCCGAAGAGCAGCGCCACCAAGAAGAGGATGCGCACCACCGTGGGGTCGATGTTGAGGTACTTGGCCAGACCGCCACACACGCCGGCGATGCGCCGGTCCGTAGTGCTACGGGTCAAACGACGATAATTCTTGTCTTCCATATCTTTAAACTTTTAATCTTAAACACTTTTTCAGAGCATCCCCTTCCTCTTGAGGAGGGCCTTGGGGCTGGGATCCTTGCCGCGGAACTGGCGGTAGAGTTCCATAGGCTCCACGGTATTGCCGCTCTCCAGCAGGTGGCGGAACTTGGCGGCAAGCTCGGGGTTGAACAGGTCGCCACTCTCGGCAAAAGCCTCGAATGCGTCAGCATCGAGGATGGCCGTCCACGTGTAGCTGTAGTAACCCGCGTCGTAGCCCGTGGTGAAAATATGCTGGAAGTAGGGACTACGGTAGCGGCTGATGATCTCGGGTATGAGGCCTATCTTCTTCATGTGCTCCTCCTCGAAGGCCACTGGGTCTATCGTCTGCTTCTCCGTGATGGAGTAGTAGTCCATGTCGAGCAGCGAGGCGGCCAGCAGTTCGGTGGTCATGAAGCCCTGTCCATAGGTCTGTGCAGCGGCAATCTTTTTTATCAGCGCGTCGGGAATGGCCTCGCCGGTCTGGTAGTGGTGGGCATACATCTTCATCACCTGCGGATGGCGGCACCAGTTCTCCATCACCTGCGAGGGCAACTCCACAAAGTCGCGCGGCACATTGGTGCCGGCTATCGAGGGATAGGTGCACTTGCTGAGCAGTCCGTGCAGGGCGTGGCCAAACTCGTGGAAGAGGGTCTCGCTCTCGTCGAAGTTGAGCAGCGACGGGGCATCAGCGGTGGGCTTGGTGAAGTTGCAGACCACCTGGATGATGGGCATAACGTTCTCGCCGGTCTTGCGGTCGCGGTGCTGCCCACGGAACTCGGTCATCCAGGCACCGCTGCGCTTGGAGGCGCGGGGATGGAAGTCCATGTAGAGGATGCCCACCGTGGAGTCGCCCTCCATCACCTCGAAGCAGCGGGCCTCCTTGTCATAGGTGGGCAGGTCGCCACGCTCCTTGAACGTCAGGCCGTACAGCTTGTTGGCCACCATGAAGGCACCCTCGCGGACACTGTCGAGCGAGAAGTAAGGACGCACTTCGGCATCGTCGATGGCATACTTCTCCGCACGATATTTCTCGGCATAGTAGCGCCAGTCCCAGGGCTGCAGCTTGGCGCCTGGCTCGTCCTTCTCGAGCATCTTCTGATAAAGGTCGCGCTCCTGCTTGGCCACCTTGAGGGCGGGGCCCCAGATGTCCATCAGACAGCTGTAGACATTGGCCGGAGTCTTGGCCAAGCAATCGTCGAGCACATAGTCGGCGTGGGTGGGGAAGCCGAGGATATTGGCGCGTTCGAGGCGCAGGTTGACCAGCGTGTCGATGATCTTGGTGTTGTCAAACTCGCCATCCTTGCAGCGGTCGGCATAGGCGTGCCACACCTCCTCGCGCAGCTTGCGGTCGGAGCAGGTCTGCATGAAAGGCTCCCACGTGGGGATGTCGAGCGTCACCTTGCTACCGTCGGCCAACTCCTTGCTGTAGGCATTGGTGGCCTTCAGCACATTCTGCGCAAAGCGGAGGGTGAGCGAGGCGATCTGCTCGTTCAGCTCGCGGAAGCGGGCCTGCTGCGCCTCAGGCACATTGGCACCGCCACGCACAAAATCCTTGTAGGTCTCCTCCAGCAGGCGGCGCTGCTCGGGGTTGAGGTCGAGGCTCTCGCGCTGGTCGTAGACGGCCTTGATGCGGGCAAAGAGCTTCTGGTTGAGGGCTATATCGTCCTCGTGGGCCGATAGCAGGGGCGTCACCTCTTCGGCGATGGCCTCCATCTCGGGGCTGTTCTCGCACTCGCTGAGGTTGAAGAAGACAGCGCTGACCTCCTGCAGCAGCTGTCCGCTGTACTCGTAGGGGACGACGGTGTTGCCGAAGGTGGGCTCCTCGCTGTTGTTGGCGATATTGTCAATCCATTCCTTCTGTTGTTTCATGCCCTCGCGGAAGGCGGGCATGTAGTGCTCAGTCTTGATGCGCTGGAAGTCGGGGATGTCATACGGAGTGTTCCACTCGCTGAAGAAGGGGTTTTCCATGTCTTGTTTGTTTTTGCAGCCTGCCAGCAGCACCAAAGCTGCGGCGGCCATGATAAGCAATCTTTTCATATTGTTCATAATTGTTTACATATCTGCTCCAGCAACTCCGCGCTCAGCTTCTTGGCCAGAAACTTGTGCGTCTCGTTGTCGATAAGGTATATCTGCGGCGTAGTCTGCACGTCGTACACCTCGCGCCAATCCACGTTGGCCTCGCCGCCGTTGAGGTTCACCCATCGCCGGCTCGTCATCCCGTGGTCGGCAAGGAACTTCTTCCACTTCACCACCGTGTGCTCGTCGGGCTCGGTGAGGATGGCAAAGGCGCTCATGTTCAGCGAGTCGGCCACGCGTTCGAAGACATCGTAGACGGCCGGGATAATATCGCGGCAGTGGCCACAGGTGGGACTCCAGAAGAGCAGCAGTGTGTAGCGGCTCGGCATGTGGTGCAGCGACCAGGCGCGGTGCGTGGTGTCGAAGAGGATCAGCTCCGGCGCCTCGCGGCCCACCAGCAGGCGTTCCCACTTGGTGGCGCGCTCCACCTGCTCGTCGATGACCGACGGCGACGACCAGAAAGCCTTACCCGTGGCATAATAGCGCTGCACGAGGTGCACATAGACCTCGTCGTAGACCATCACGTTGCTCTGCAGATACTTCTCCGTCATCGTGTGCACCAGCCACTTATACACCTCCGGCGCAGGCTCGGCACGGTCAATCATGGTGTCTATCAGCGGTATGATCATCGCCGGCGGCAGGCCCCGCATGTGCTGGTCCGTATACTCCATGATGCGCTGGTAGAAGACGGCCTTGGGCGTGCGCACAATGAAGTCGTCGTCGAGAGGCATATTGTCCAAGAAATGATGCATGAAGTAGAAGTAGCGGTCGTTGCCCTCCAGCGTGTCGGGCGGCGCGGCAGGATCCTTCGTGGCAAGCATCATGCGCGACAGCATGGCGTCGGGATTGTCGGCAATGGTGCTCAGCCGCAGCGTGTCGAGGCTCTTCAGCCGCTCGCGGCGATAGGTGGCGAAAGCCGCCGAGTCGAGCTCGCGGCGGTGCTGCTCCAGGTCGTCATAGATGGCATCCGAGGCGCGGTGGAAATTGTAGAAGAGCGCATTCTGCTTCGACCCCTTGACGGTCATGTTGCGCATCCAGTCGCGCTCGTCGGTGCGGAATTTGAAGTCCACCTTCTCGTGATAGACCACAAAATCCACATACCGCCCGCGGTTGTTGGTGAAGAAATAGAGCCCCGGCAGCAAATCGCGCGAGCCCTGGAACAAGTACTTGCCGTGGCCGTTGTTGTAGGCCGTGTCGCAGACGTAAGTGTGCTGCGCATAGTAATAGCCCAGGATCAGCATCGTATCGCTATTGCCGTCAATCTGCAGGCTGATCTTGTAGCCAGGCTTGCCCATCACCGCCATCGGCAGCAACATCAATAAAACAAGCAGTCGTTTCATAACAACACCGTCTTTTTACCCCCTACTAACGACGCACGCACCATTTTATTGTATCAGAACCGCAAAAAATCATCCCTTTGCAGACACGCTTCCCCGAACCTTCAACAGCCTGATCCACAGCCCGCTGTATACTCTCGGTCCGGGGATGGTCCGGGGATGGTCCGAGGGTGGTCCGGAGACGGTCCGTCAAAATCCGGACCAAGGGCGGTCCGGAGCCGGTGCAAACTCGGGGTGCGAACTGCAGAAAAACATTTCCACCCCTGCGCATACTAAAAGCGTTTTTTCTGCGTAATAGGAGGGTGATGAAGAAAAGAATGATATGGATCGCCGCCCTGCTGCTGGCGGCCACAGCGCAGGCCCAGACCCCCGACGGCGGCGTCTGGGGCAGCGTGCAGGCCGGCCACAGCTGGAGCAACGGCTGGTATGCCAACGTGCGCGCCGAATACCGGCAGCGCGGCACAGGGTTGGACCTGTGGTTTGTACGCCCCACCGTGGGGCGCCGCCTCACCCCGTGGCTGAAAGTGGACCTGGGAGCCGACCGGTTCGCCACCTCCTCGGCCGTGCAGCTGCGCGGCCTGCTCTCGGCCACGGTGACGCTCAAGCAAGGCCCCCTGACGGCATCGCTGCGCGAACGCTACATCCTGTCGCGCAATGTGCACTCGGGCACCGTGGGGCACCTGTTCCGCTCGCAACTCAAGGTGGCCTACACGGTGCCGCAGTCGGTGCTGACCCCTTACGTGGCTGTGGAAGTCTACGGATGGGACCACTGGCGCCAGACCCACCACTTCGCCGGCACACGCCTGCGCCTCGGCAAAACCCATGCCATAGACCTCTTCTACCTCTACGGCACCTCGGCGTCGAAGCCCGAGCTGCACGCCATCGGCGTGGGCTACGAGGCAACCCTCTGATACAACGGGGAATGGCAACCCGGGGGCGCCAAACGAAAATAAAATTTGGCCGGATGGGGAAATCTTCGTAATTTTGCACCCCGATAAAAGTAAAGCACCAACAAGAAACAAGACCGCAATATGAGTAAAGCATCGTTACTGCTCGCCGCCGCGCTGCTGCTGGCCGGCACCGGCGCCACCGCCCAGAACAGCATCGACCAGCAAGGCCGCCGCCAGGGGCACTGGATACGCACCGACAAGGACGGCACCAAGATCTACGAAGGCGACTTCGTGGACGGCCGCGAGGTGGGCACCTTCACCTACTACTACGCCGACGGCACCGTGCGCATGCGCAACACATACACCGAACCCGGCGTGCGCTGCGACCACGAGGCCTACGACGAGCAGGGACACCTGCTTGTGCGGGGACACTACGACCGCCGCAACCGCGACGGGCAGTGGCTCTTCTATGCCGAGGACGGACGCTTGGTGAAAGAAGCCGGCTACCGCATGGGCATCAAAGACGGCCTGCACGTCATCTACACCTCCAAGGGCGACACCGCCGAGGTGACACACTGGCGCAACAACCACCGCCACGGACGCTGGTGGAAACGCATCGGCCACAAGGGTTACATCACAGGCACCTACGTCAACGGCGGCCTTGAAGGACGCTTGGTGGAATACGACGAAGACGGCCTGCTGGCCCGCGAAGGCCACTACCTCGACGGCCTCAAGCACGGCACCTACCGCTACTACGAAGGCGGCAAGCTGACCATCGACGAACGCTGGGAACACGGCCTGATGCTCGACCGGCGCATACGCCTGCTGCTGCCGCAGGAGGAGTTTGTCTCGGTGTACGACATCGTGTGCCTCGCGCCACAGGGCAAGAACAAGGTGACGCTGCTGCTGAACGACGGCAGCAAACGCCTGACGCTGGAAAGCGCCGACCTGGTCTATGAACGTTTGGGCGACGAGCTCTTCGACTGCGCCAACCGCAAAAGCCGCATCATGGTGGCACGCCGTGCCATCCAGGGCCTCGGCAAGGACGCCGACGGACGCGAGATACTGTTGCTCGAACCGCAGCCCGACTACTCCATCTTCCCCGACGAGGACGGCAAGAAGATGATTCGCAGCCGCCACTTCGACGACGAACCCGTCCTGGGCCAGGAATGACCATTGCAGCACATACGCTGGGCTGCAAGCTCAACTTTGCCGAGACGTCGGACACCCTGCGCCGCCTCGCCGCCGCAGGACATACCATCGTGGAGTGGGACACGGAAGCCGACCTCTACATCATCAACACCTGCACCGTGACGGCGGTGGCCGAGAAGAAATGCCGCACCGCCATCCACCAGGCTCACCGCCGCAACCCCAAGGCGCAGATTGTCGTCATGGGCTGCTTCGCACAGGTGGCCGCCAGCGACATCGAGCACATCCCCGGCGTCACCCTCGTCCTCGGCAACGACCGCAAACACCTGCTGCCGGAGATAGTTGGCAGTGGGCAGTGGGCAGTGGGCAGTGAGGCTGCCGCACCCAAACCACCCTCAACTCTCAACTTTCAACCTTCCACTTTCCACCTGCAGTACTCCTCCGGCGACCGCACGCGCACCTTCTTCAAGATACAGGACGGCTGCGACTACTTCTGCACCTACTGCGCCATACCCTTCGCCCGCGGACGCTCGCACTCTGCCACCATCGAGGAGACCCTCTGCATGGCCCGCCGCATTGCCGACGAAGGGGCACGCGAGGTGGTGCTCACCGGCGTCAACACCGGCACCTTCGGCCAGCAGCGGGGCGAGAGCTTCCTCGACCTGCTGCGCGGCCTCGACGCCATCGAGGGCATAGAGCGCTATCGCATATCGAGCATCGAGCCCAACCTCCTCACCGACGACATCATAGACTTCGTGGCCCACAGCCGCGCCTTCCTCCCCCACTTCCACATACCCCTCCAGGCCGGCTCAGACCACGTGCTCTCCCTCATGCACCGCCGCTACGACACAGCCCTCTACCGCGCCAAGCTCGAGAGCATCAAGGCCGTCATGCCCGACGCCTGCATTGCCGCCGACATCATGGCGGGCTTCAACGGCGAGAACGAGGAGGAGTTCCGGAAGACCCTCGACTTCGTCGATGCGCTCCCCATCTCCTACCTCCACGTCTTCACCTACAGCGACCGTCCCGGCACCGCCGCGCTCCGCCTCGGCGAGAAGGTGCCCATCCCCGTGCGCCACGAGCACACCGCCCGCCTGCTGGAACTCAGCGAGCAGAAACACCAGGCCTTCATCCAAAGTCAGCTCGGCAAGACCCGCCCTGTCCTATGGGAAAGCAAAAAGGTTGACAAGTCGATTGGTCCCGATACCTTATCAACCCATCAACCTGTCAACGTAACAACATTCATGGAGGGCTGGACCGACAACTACATACGCCTCTGCCGCCCCTACGACGCCGCGCTGGTCAACAGCGTCACCCCCGAGACCGTCGAGCCCGCCAACCTTGTCCGCGATGCCATATAATCCCATTGGGGATAATTATGGAATGAATATTTGGCCGAGTCAGATATTGTTTGTACATTTGCGGAAACAAAAGCCCCATCAAACGACACATAACAGCATAAAACTCAAGCAGTTTGCCCCCCTCCCTGCAGGGTTTTGGCAGTAGTTTGTTTGGCGTTGCTCGGCGCATGCCAAAAGGAGCAAATCAATGATTTAGGTATGCAGCTGGAGGCCGAGCGCGGATATGCAACAAGCGGCGTCATAGACCACCTGATGTTCTGGGAAGACAACTCGCAGGAGAACATGGAAAACTATGAGACCGGCAATGGCTGGACCAGCGGGAGCAACCACTTCTGGGACCGAGAACAGCATATCAGCACAGACCTAACGCCCGGCTGACAGCCAGCGGATAGCTACCTAACACGGACTTACTGCCTACCTTATGCCTACCTAATGCTTACCTAATGCCTACCTAATGCCTACCTAATGCCAATTGGGAAGATAAAAATCCCCGCACCTTGGGCAAGGTGCGGGGATTTTAGGGACTTAGGTCAGGGTCAGTCTTTCTTGCAGCTCTTGCAGCAACCGCCGAGGCACTTGTAGGCCAGGCCGGCGAGGGCGGCACCGACAAGCGGGGCGACGATGAAGAGCCAGAGCTGGCTGCAGGCGTTCCAGCCTTCAGCGTTGCTGAAGAGGGCCTGGCTCAGCGAGCGGGCGGGGTTGACGCTGGTGTTGGTCAGCGGGATGCTGACGAGGTGGATAAGCACCAGGGTGAGGCCGATGGCCAGGCCGCCGAACTTACCGTTGGCGTGGCGGTCGTCGGTGACACCGAGGATGACCATCAGGAAGACGAAGGTCAGCAGGGCCTCGACGAGGAAGGCACCGCCCATGGAGACTTTCAGATAGTCGGGGTTGCCCGTGGCGGCGGCAAAGTCAGCGCCGAAGCCGTTGGCAGCGAAGACACCCGTGGCACCAAGGCCGGCGGCGTTCCAGATGCAGAGCAGCACGGCACCGGCGATGATGGCGCCGACGCACTGGCTCACCCAGTAGAGGAGCATGTCCTTCAACGACATACGGCCGTTGACCCACACGCCGAACGAGACGGCGGGGTTGAGGTGGGCGCCGCTGATGTGGCCTATGCCATAGGCCATAGCGATGACAGTGAGGCCGAAGGCGATGGCCACACCGAGGAAACCGACATGTCCGAACAGCGCGGTACCGCAGCCGCCCAGAACCAGCACGAATGTACCCAGACATTCGGCAAACATTTTGTTACAAATCTTCATAATGATAGGTTTTTAAGGTTAACTTTATGCCCGTTTAACGAAACTTTAGAAAAAATATTATTCGAGAAGAGAGAAAAAAAAGAAAAAACCAGTATTTTTGCACCCAGAAATCCCAACACACAACGAAAATGAAACACCGGTTTTCCGCTATGGCAGCGGTATTTGCCATGACTGTCGTTTTAAGTGCCTGTGCCCAAAGCGGGCAAAAAGCCGCAACACTCCCCTACCAGCCCGGCGTCGGCGACGAGGGGCCGGCGGTCTACTTCACGCGCGACATCAGTCCCGACGCACTGGTACGCATCTATGAAGCCTTGGGCGTAGAAGCGACCGGACGCGTGGCGGTGAAGATAAGCACCGGCGAGTCGAACCACAGCCACAACCTCGACCCGATGCTGATAGCGCCGCTGGTGGAGCATGTGCATGGCACCCTGGTGGAATGCAACACAGCCTACCCCTTCACTACCCGTGGCAACGCCTCGAGCCACACCAAAGAGGTACAGAAACGCGGCTACGAATATGTAGACATCATGGATGCCGACGGCACCATGCGCCTGCCGGTGGCTGACACCACCTATATCAAATACGACGAGGTGGGGAGCCATCTGGCCAACTATGACTTCATGATAGACCTCTCGCACTTCAAGGGTCATGCCATGGGAGGTTTCGGCGGGGCACTGAAGAACCTCTCTATAGGCGTAGCTTCGCGCAGCGGCAAGTTCTATATCCACTCTGCCGGCGAGACAGACAGCCACTGGAAGACCGCCGAGCAGGACGCCTTCCTCGAGTGTATGGCCACTGCCGCCGATGCGGTGCACCGCCACTTCAAACAAGAAGGGCGCAACATCGTATACATCAATGTCATGAACAACCTGTCTGTAGACTGCGACTGCATGGGTCGTCCTTCAAAACCCCGCATGAAGGATGTGGGCATACTGGCATCGACGGACCCCGTGGCCCTCGACAAAGCCTGCCTCGACCTGGTATTCGGCCATGAGGACACAGACGGCGACAACGCAGGCCCCCTACAGGAGCGTATCAACAAGAAACACGGCACCCATATCATCACCCACGCCGAGCGCCTTGGTCTCGGCAGCAGCCATTACCGCCTGGTTGAATTGTAAGACTACTGTAGCGCTATGGCGAAGGCCACGTCCATCATGCGGGTGAAGGTGGTCTGGCGCTCCTCGGCGGTGGTGGCTTCGCCGGTGATGAGATGGTCGGAGACGGTGCAGATGCCGAGGGCCTTCTTTTTGGCGTAGGCCGCGTTCATGTAGAGCTGCGCTATCTCCATCTCCACGGCCAGGACGCCCATGCGCTGCCAGCGGTCGTTGTGGGCGTTGGCGGCGTAGAAGAAGTCGGACGAGAGCACGTTGCCAACCATGTGGCGGTAGCCCATGCGCTCGCAAGCCTCCACGGCGCGGCGCGCCAGCTGGAAGTCGGCGATGGGGGCGAAGGTGCCGGGCAGCTCGTACTGCGCGGCGTAGTTGGAGTTGGTGCAGGCGCCGGTGGCGATGACGAGGTCGCCGACGTGGAGGTCCTCCTGGATGGAGCCTGCGGAGCCCACGCGGATGATGGTCTGCACGTCGTAGAAGTTGAACAGCTCGTAGGTGTAGATGCCGATGGAGGGGCCGCCCATGCCGTGGCCCATGACGCTGATGCGGCGACCGTTGCGCATGCCGGTGTAGCCCAGCATGCCGCGCACCTGGTTGAAGAGCACAGGGTTCTCCAGGTAGTTCTCCGCCATGAACTTGACGCGCAGCGGGTCACCAGCCATGATGACGGTGTCGGCAATCTCGCCTTTCCGTGCGCCAATGTGAGGTGTAGGTGTATTATCCATGTATTCCATATTTGTTGTGTATTTGTTCATTTCTTTATCGAAAGCATTTCCGATGAGTCCAGTTCCAAAAATACAGGAGCTCCGTTGATGTGTTCGGGATGGGATTCGGTTATTTGTTCTATTAGGCTTTTACCGTCAAGGGATTGTGCTTTCACGGTAGATTCGGCAAGGCTGAACGTCATATATGTTTTTCCGGGCTTCTTAGTCGGATAGCCAATATCCTTTAGTTGGCCACCGCTCATTTCTGCACACGACACAATGTCATATACCGTTTGTTTGTCGGGATGTTTTAAATCATATAGCACAAGATGTGACGCCCGTTCAAACATCTCCGACTCCCCACTCATAGAGCCTTTTCGTTTTCCCAATCGGATATTGTAGATTCCGTGTTCCTGTATCCAATCAAAGTGTTTCTTGTCTTTATAGCAACCCAGCAGCACAGTTTCTCTGTCATCGAACAGGCGTGTGATGCAATGTTCTTGTCTGTCCCATTGATAGCATTCATAGTCTTCCGCCGCCATCGGCAACGAGTCGTCGTCATCGGAGACATAGGGGATTACATTCGTGTGAGTGGTGGTAGTCTCGTTCTCTTTGAAATTCTCTACCTGCTCCATCACTTCGCGGAATACCTCAGGAGTGTATTGTGGGGGATAGCCGTTCTTCACAAGGCAAATCTTGATATCCAACTTCAGTTGTTCCCTTACCCTGTCATTGTTTAACCAATCAGTAAATGACGACTTGGCATCGATTATCTCGCGTATCTTACACGCCAAACTCTTGCACTTTTCATTGACTACTATGCCATCTATTTCCTTGTCTTCACCATAGACAAAATTGTTTTTGTCTCTCAAGTGAATCAAGATGTCATAGAATGCTTTTTCCTCAAATGTAAGCCCCAGCTTGCGGAAACTTTCTCTGTCGGCTTTCATCCCATTGAGGATATTCATTGCCTGTTCGGTGGCTTTCTGTATGATGCTTTCCGCTGTCTCTTCCTGTGTTGCGCCGGCTTCCTGTTCAGATAGGAACTTGCGTCTTTCGTGGTACTCCTTGATGGTTGCCTCCAGCATCTCTTGGAATTTCTTGGAGGCTATCTGGTTGGTCTTCCCATATTCTGTAATCTGGTTGCGGAGAATCTTGACGAGCATTTCCAACTTGGAGGCAGGCATTTTGATGTCAGACAACCGCTCGGTAAACTCTGGCCCGAAAATATCCATCTCTTCGCCATCTTCAAGAATGCTCTCCACATTATTGTATTTCAGGGCTTCCTCAACCATCTTGGCCACACGCCTGTTCATGGTGTCGGTGTCGGGTGCATCTGTGCCATTCATCTTATACACCATACCCGCAATGGCCATAAAGCATTGTGCCAATGCCGATTCTTCTTCGTCGAGTTCGCCGGATGGCTGGCAAAGGTCGTAGGCTTTTCGCATTCTCCTTACGTATTGCAGGAAGTAGGTTTTAAAGCCCACCTTCTTTGTCTTCTTTTCGTCCTTACTTTGGGTATTGAAACTCTCTGTCGACTTAAACACTTGTTCTGCAGCCTTCGCCAGAAGAATGTAGCGCGTGGCAGGATCGGTATTGACATCGAGGAAGGGCGTCAGGTCGTATTCTTTAAAGAGGTTTTTCAACACCTCCAGCAGCTCGCGGAAGAGGAAGGTGGCTTGCTCTATATCGTCCTTGGTGAGTGCCACCGAGTTGTCGCCGCCATACATCTTCCGGGCTTCCATCATCTGGTCGCGGATGCCGATGTAATCCACAATCAAGCCATACTCCTTGCCTAGATATTTGCGGTTGGCACGACTGATGGTTTGTATCAGAGAGTGCTTCTGCAAAGGCTTGTCGTTGTACATATATGTGAGGCATTCCACATCGAAGCCTGTAATCCACATATCGACTACAATGACGATGCGGAAATTGGATTTCTCCTGCTTGAAGGCAGCATCCAACTTGTCCGAGCGCTCGTCGTTCTTCACTCCGCCCAGATAGTTGTACATTCCCTTCTCGTCGTTGCTGCCCACGCTGGCCACCATAGCGATGGTGGGCATCTTCTCAAGTTTCTTCAATTCTTCGGGTGTCGCCACTACCCCTTCGGGCGTTTTGCGTTCCACAAACCATTCAGGATAGTGCTCCTTGAATCTCAACAGCAGATTATAGGCAATCTCGCGCTTCGAGCAGACAATCATGGCTTTCTGTACCCTGTCGGGGTCGTTGGCCACAGAAGAGACATAATGGTCGTGGATGTCTTTTGCCAATCTGTCCAGTCGCTCGGGCTCTCCCAATATCACCTCCAGCGAGCTCATGGCCATCTTGCTCTTGGCTATGTCTTCTTTTGTAGAGCCTTCTTCGGCACATTTGGAATAGTAGTCCTCTATTTCTTTGGCCTTCTCGGCATTCAAAAGCACTTTGGCTATTCTGGGGTGATACTTGATGGGAACAGTGATATTGTCGGCCACAGCCTGATCCATCGTGTATCGGTCAATCTCGTCGCCGAAGGTCTGGTAGGTCTCAGCGATAGGGGTGCCGGTAAAGCCCACGAAGGTGGCATTGGGCAACGCCTCGCGCAGCACGTTGGCGTAGGGCTTGGATATCATGGCCTTCATATTCTCGTCGGCATCGTCGCTGAACTTGATGCGCTTCGAGCCCTCTATCTGTGTCCTGTGAGCCTCGTCGCTGAAGCAGATGATATTGGAGCGGGTATTGATGAGTCCGATGGGGTCGTCCTTGCGGTCGCAGAATTTCTGGATGGTACAGATAAAGAAGCCGCCGCTCTCGCGTGCCCCCAGCTCTTCGCGAAGTTTTTTGCGGCTCTTCACTACCGACACTTCGCCCAATCCCAGAAACTCGGTACTCTTGGTAAATAGTTTTGCACCTTGCTTCTGAAGGTCGTCCCTATCCACTATCATCAATATGGTGGGCGAACCTATCTCCTTGGTGCAACGGAGCGATAGCTGGCGGGCGAGGAAAGCCATCGTATAGGTCTTTCCGCATCCTGTAGCACCAAAGTAGGTGCCACCCTTACCGCTTTTTGTCTTGACCGATTTGACGATGCTCTCCCTCAGCAAGCGGGAGGCAAAGAACTGCGGATAGCGGCAGACAATCTCCTTCTCGTCGCTGTCGTAGATTTCGTCCTGAAAATAGACATAGTCGCGGAATATCTCCAAGAAACGTTCGGGGCGATAGACACCTTTCACCATCGTCTCCACCTCCCCGAAAGGCATAGTCGAGACCTTGTCGCCGTCTTCCACCCTGCGCCAGGCGTAGAAGTGTTCGTATGGGGTGCGTACCGTACCGAGGCGGGTCTTAACCCCGTCGCTTATGCAAGCCAAGGCGCAATAGTGCAGCAAGCCGGGAATGTCGCGCCAATAGCGGATGTTGATTTGCTTCCAGGCATCTTCGATGGTTGCATTTGCGTCGGCAGGATTTTTCAGCTCTATCACGCATACGGGCATACCGTTCACATACAATAGCACATCGGGCCGACGGTTTTTCGTAACCCCATTATTGATATAGTCGACGGTGAATTGGTTGACAACGCGGAAGATGTTTTTCTCGGGATTCTCGAAGTCTATCAGGTTGACCGTCGTTGGTTGACCGTCTTTGTCTATGGCAGACAGTCCATCCACCATCCACTTATATACCTTGTGCAAGGTGGCAAAATCTGTGTCGGCACCCACCAACCTGACGTTATCGGCTATTCTTTGCAGCTCCTCCTCCTTCACATCCTCGTGGTTGTCTTTCAGAAACTGAAGCAAGTCGTCCATATTCAGCACCTCTTTTCTGTTGGCTCTGGACATAGAATCACCATACAGATACTGCCATCCTTCTCTTTCCAAGAAGATGATAAGAGCATTTTCGTAGTCGCTCTCCACGAAATGGCCGTCCATTTGTTTCAGTTTTGGTTTCGCCATAATACTTTGATTAGTTTTGAAGTGAACCTTTGATAAGGATAGGGCAGAGATTGTTCAGCTGTTCCTTTAGTTGGGTGGCTATACGTTAACGCTCAAGATAGCACTTATAAATGTTGACTATTTCACGTTGAACAGAGATATCTGGAATCGGAATTGCCACATCGTTCATATCGTCCATAGTGAAAACCTCTCTAGCGCTGCCCCAAGAATTGAAACGTGCATAGCGGTCAAACTCCTTTCTTGACAAATAAAGAGATAAGAACTGTAAATCTAAAGCACTCTCATCCTTTGATTTGAATACTTTATCAACTGAAGAAACAACTACAGGATAGTCCTGGTCATTATAAGCAAAAGCCAATACTTTTTCGTTGCCCGTAGTTTGGACAAAAGCGATTTCTTTTGGGCGAACAACGAGGTAGTTGCTCAGTTCATTCTTGTTTACTTTTGCATTGGTAAGTTTAAACTCTTTTGTAACGGAAACACTTCTAACCTCCTTAATTTTGTTGTCGCTGTTCTTAACATTCGATTCAAGAATGTAATCGCCAATTTTTTTGAAAGGCACTTTTCTCTTCAAATCCTCAATATACCCGTCGCAGACGAGTTTCAGATCATCCACTTTGCTTTGGTAGGCGGCGAGGTTGTTTTGGAGCGACAGATAAACATCAACGTATTTGCGCTGCTGCTCAATGTCTGGGAGAGTGATGTCTATGTCACAGAAATCTTCCCATGAGAAAGTCTCACGAGCACTGCCCCATGAATTGAAACGTGAATACCTGTCAAACTCTGGACGGTTGAAAAACATAAACAAATAATTGGACAACAACAAATCTGGTTGGCTTACTCTGAATACAACATAGGAGGAAGAAACGATATAAGTATCTTTTGAAGTGTTATGAGCCAGAGTAATCTTTTCACCATTCCTCGAGGTTACTGTTACATAAGCGAAGCTATCAGGCCGTACGAGAATATATGGAGTAAGTGAAACGCCTGCCATATCTGCTTTTGTTTCAATAAACTCTTTCTTGATAGAAATCCCCTTTACGACATCTAACGTATATACGTTAGATGAATTACGTTCATCACAGAGTTCTATGAGCTCCCCCAATTTGTACTTCTTCAATCCCATAACGCTATTCTTGGTTTAGTTTTGCCTCGATTTCTTCAATGGTTGGAATGGTTCCTTCTACCTTTGCGGGATAGAATTGCTCCAGTTCATATTCGGATATGCCTATGGGCTGACTGCTCGATTCCAAAGCATATTTAGCCTGTGTGTTGTCCTTGCTTCGGCAAATAAGCAGTCCTATGGTGGGGTTGTCCTTGCCTTCTTCCCGCAGTTGATGGTTGACAGCGACCACATACGAGCCAATCTGTCCTATGTCGGCAGGGGTAAACTTGCCAATTTTCACCTCAATAACGACATAACAGCGGAGACGCAAATTATAGAATAGCAAGTCGATAAAGTTTTCGGTATGCCCAATCTGCAGCCGATATTCCCTACCCACGTAGGCAAACCCGGTACCCAGTTCTACCAAGAAAGCGGTGATGTTATTGAGCAGCGCCATTTTCAGCTCTGCTTCGTTATGCTGTTTGGCAACACCGGCAAATGCAAAATTGTAGGGGTCTTTGGTCAGCTCTTGTGCCAAGTCGCTCGAGGTGTCGGGCATAGTAGTGGCAAAGTTAGTAACAGACTTCCCAGAACGCTCATACATTCCCGTATCGATCCAGTTGAGCAGAATAGAACGGCTCCAGCCGTTTTCTATGGATTGGTGTACATAATACAACGCCTTGTTCACGTCGCCTTTCACCTTGTCGAGGATGAGTTTGTGATGCCCCCAAGGCACCATGAATATTGGCGATTGAACATGCTGCGGCAAATCGGGCAATAATTTGCCCTCAGGGTGGGGGCAAATTAAAGTCTCCTTGTTCCCGTCTATTTTGCCCCCAAGCTGGGGGCAAAACTCAACCGTCTTAGAATAAAGGAGATAGAAACGGCGACAATATCTTAAATTAGTTGACGAGAGTCCTTCGGCAGTGGGCATCGCTTTCTTCAAATCCTTGCTGAGTTGGTCGATGACCCCTTCGCCCCAGCGCTCTTCCACGTGCATTTCTACGATGTCACGCCCAAGTAGAAAGTTATATATCAATTGCTCGGTGTTGACTTTTAGCGCGGCTCTGACTTGGCACAGCCGATAACGCGAAACCAAAGTCTCCAACCACTGCTGGTATTCTTTATCAATGATAGATATTGCCTTACTCATATTTTGTGTTCCTTCTTGTTAGTTACTCTATCCCATATCCAATGCCTTTAAATGCCTCTTCGAGCATCCGCTGCGATTCTTTCTCCCTTTGCATTAGTTTTTTCATCTCCTTTTGAATGCGTGCCATCTCCTTGGGATAGTCGATTTCCAAATCGTGGTCGATAAACTCAATATACTTGCTCGGCACCAACGTCCAGTTGTTCTGTTCAATCTCCTCGATGCCTACGCTGCGGTACAGTTCTGGCTCCTCAAAATGTGTGCCGTCGGTACCGACACTCTGCCATTGATGATAGAGGTCTGCCACGCGCTGAATCTGTTCGGTGACGAGCTGAACTTTTTTCTTCTGTTCGCCTTTCACCGGGTTTTCCGTCCAACGGCGCAGGTCCATAAAGAGGATTTCGTTCTCCCGGTTACGAAGCTGCCGACCATGATATTTGCCACCTTTCTTGTTCTGGTTCAGAATCCAGAAGGTGACGCTGATATCAGTCGTAATAAACAGCTCCCTTGGCAGAATGATGATGGCCTCCACCTTGTCGTTTTGTATCAGTTTCTTTCGTATCTCGAGAGCATCGGTATCGCCCAAAGCACCATTGGCCAACAGGAATCCCGCCACACCCGAAAGTGGCTTCAGATGTGAAAGCATGTGCAGAATCCACGCATAGTTGGCGTTGCTTTCGGGAGGCGTCGCATAGTCGTTCCAACGCTGGTCGTTTTTCAGATTATCGTTATACCAGCCTTTCAGGTTGAAAGGTGGATTGGCCATGATGTAGTCGAAATAGAGTCCCTTGTGCAGGTCGTTGGTAAAGGTTGAATCGCTCTCCGGGCCCAGGTTGTGGCTGATGCCTCGCAGGGCGAGGTTCATCTTGGCCAGCCGGTAGGTGGCAGCCTCCTTCTCCTGCCCATACACGTTGATGCGGCTGATGTCGCCCTGCTTGGCCTTCACCAGTTCTGTACTCTGGATAAACATACCACCAGAGCCACAGCAAGGGTCGTAGAGTGTTCCATCGAATGGCTCTATGACAGTGGCAATGAGCTGAACGACATCGTGAGGCGTATAGAACTCACCCTCCTCTTTAGTGGCATTGACGGCAAACTCTTTCAGGAAGTATTCATACACCCGGCCTATCAGGTCTTTCTCTGTGCCGAAAGCCTTGTGGCTGATTTTGTTGACCTCATCCACAATCTTCTTCATATCGTTGGCACCGAGGTTGCGCTGGGTGAACGTACCTTCCACAAAGCAACCCTTCAATGTGGGGTTGGTCTCACCAATGCTGCGCAATGCTGTGTCGAGTGCCACATTCAGTTGTGGCGCCGCCGTATTGATGATGGTTGACCAACGTGCCTCTTCTGGCAGGTCGAATGTGCCGTCGGCAAAGGTGGCATCATCGAAGAATGCCTTGCGGATTTCCTCATCGTCGGGGTCTAACCCTTGTTTGATAAGTGTCTGGCGTAGATTTTCCACGCCATCCTCGTACTTCTCACCAATGAAACGGAGAAACACGAGCGTCAGCATCATATCTCTCTTCTCGAAGAAAGAGCCGGAGTTCTTAGCTTGTCTGAGTATATCCCTGCACTTGAACAAAATGTTGTCAAGGTTCAGGGGTTCTTCTTTCTTCGTTGTTCTTTTAGCCATAGCGATTATATCATTTCATAAGAGAACTACTATTCCTCGGATAGTTCTCCTCGTTTGTATTTGTCAATAAGGACGTTTCGTAAATATGCATGCAGATTGCCTAAAAACAGGTTCACTGCAAAGAGAGCATCAAAAAGTTTAAGGGAGTCAAGCATCACTTGGGCTTCTACAACTTCCTCGCATCTGCTTACATATAGTTTTTCTGTATCAAGATGAGTTTCCATATTGCGCTCGTCTCTCCACCAAGATGAGGTTCGGGCATGATGGTCGAGCAATGATGATAGCTGTTTATATTGAAGCTCTAATTCCGTAGGGAAATAATTAATTATGGTACCAACTTTATTCCATTCAGACCTCATTTTTGTATTTCCTTCAAACCCATATAGTTTTTTGAACCCCTCGTTAAGAACGACCTTCATTTTCCCACGCATAAAACGTTTGTCGTAGTCGCTGTCTGCCAGCATAAAATATTTGCCGATGACCATACAGTCAATCATCGTTATTATCGCAAACTGCATGACAGAGACAATGACACCATATACATGGTGGCCATCGTCATCGTAGCTTTTAAATTGTCCCAACATCTTGGCCAGCATTGGCAAACCTTCCGAGTACTGAGCTACATCTTCGTCTATAATAGATATAAGTTTCTTTCGGGTGGCTTCGTCGAGACGGTTCCCATTATAGCGGGTATCCCGAAAGAATCTTTCATATCGATAGTTTAGTATCGGCGAATATTGGATATTATCTAATTCGTCCATCTTTTTTAGGTAGATACATCATATCACCACTTCTTCTGGCATGTGTTGAATGACTTTGCCGAAAAGCAGTTTGCCATTAGCATGCTTGTTGCGCTTGACGCCGTCAGCACCCCAAGTGCCCCATTGTTTAAAGAAGAAAGCGGAGCCTTGCCGTTCTGTCTGTTCTTGGATGGAGAGTACCCACTCTTTTTTCATCGGGCGGGCTTGGGGGCCGCTTTCGCCACCGACTATCACCCAGTCAATGTTGTCGAGGTTCAATTCTCCCAAGTCTTCAATCAAGGGTTCGCAGGAGAGGAATCGTATTGGAGCAGGCAGATCACGCAGGCAGTCAATACGCGTTTTGGAGGATTGCGCCTCGACAGTTACACCTAACCAAGCATTGGCAGGGACGTCGTGCGTATGGAAGTACTCGGCCATACGCTCGGCGCGTTTAGTCAACAACTGGTAGCGATGCTGCGGGGTTCGACGGATGGTATCCATCACACGGTTGATGAACTCAAATGGCACATCCTTGTGGAAGAGGTCGCTCATAGAGCAAACAAAAATTGTATGTGGTTTCCGCCAAGTTAACGGTTCATTTAGGCATTCTTCGTGTAATGTAACGCTGAAACCGTTAGCATATTTTTGTTTCCCCATAGCTTTCAAGCGTCGAGACATCACTTCTGCATAGCAATGCTCGCAACCCTGGGAAATCTTCGTACAACCAGTAACGGGATTCCACGTGTTTTCAGTCCATTCTATTTTGCTATTAGCCATTGTTTTTAAAGGTTAGAATACATTGCCTGGAAAGTAGTACGGAAACATAGTGCGATTTGTTGTCAGTGAATTCCGAACTGACTTTGCCGTCTTCGACAAGTCTACGCAGTGCTTGTACATAATGTGCTCGACTATACAAACAACTTTTCTGATGTTCCTCGAATAAATCGAATGATGATATTACTTTTCCTTTGTATTGTTTGTATAATATTTCTTTTAGGTTATCTATATTCTCCGATTTGATATCAAATAGCTCCTCGACGGGATTGGTGATCCGTTTTACATCAAACGTGTAGGTGTTTCGGCCATCAAAGATTGTTCCAACGTTTGCAAAATCATTATATATCTGTTTCACCAAATCAAAACCCCTCTTATTCTTTGTTAAATGAAGGATAAAATGACTTGTGGTATCAATGTCTTCTTCTTGAAACTTGAATGCAGTATAATAGAGCGTGTTTATGTTTAATAGTTTTTTGTATTCATCTCCAAGATTGTCTATAATACACTGCAATCTTTCGACAAGCGTTGGCTTTGTCCTAATGTCTGATTTAAGAGTTTCAAATGAACAGGGGAAAAGAGTGTTCATTAAATTTTCAAATTTCTCGTTTTCTAATGCGGCATTTATTCGTTTTGAATTCACGAAAATAAATAACTCGTTCCCCCAGTACTGCAGGAATTTTGATAACACCTTTGTGTCCACAGCTTTATACCCAAACGGGTCTATGAACATAACGGATGGACATTCATTAAACCGTCCTTTCATTGTATCTCTCATTATAAAACGGTCTATTTCTTCACATTCTCCTACAGTGCTATGTCCGAAATGCGGTTTAAAAGAAAATGTCCCTTCTGGAAATGTTGTGAGGAAATTTCTTTTTAGATCATCACCATATTCCCGGTCATTGAATACCATCCATACTTTGTTTTTTAGTATGTCATTGTTCGCACAATTTTGCGCTAATAATAATGGTGTAGATAGATTTCCGTCATCGTATTTCCCAGGCCCAGAAAAGAGATCGATGTAACCTATTTTTTCTGGGTTATGCTTTTTTATAATGATACTACAAAATTTTGGGAAATATTCAGATATGATACTTGCCTTTACCTTTGACGAAAGTGTTTGTTTCTCAAAAAAATTGTTCTCGCTCATAGTTGTTGACATAAGGGGTGGTCTGTTTTCAAACTGCAAAGATACGCTTTTTTTCTGGAATGGCAAAATGTATTTTTCAACGATTGTTAAAAATAGAATACTGTTATAATATGGTTGCCGAGAGGACATGGAAAATGCGTTTGCTCCAGCCCTATGCATTTGGACGTGCTAGCGTCGCAGGCCGTGTCTTCTGCGGAGCCAGGTAGAATGGATTAAACAGGCACGATGGGTTTAATGGGCATGATGGGGGTAGGTATGGGGTGGACGGCCGATAACGGCCACCCAATGGGAATTGCTATTGTTTCAAGGGCTGTTAAAAATAGAATGCTGTTATAATATGGTCGCCGAGAGGACATGGGGAATGCGTTTGCTCCAGCCCTATGCACTTGGCCGTGCTAGCGTCGCAGGCCGTGTTTCCGATGGAGCCAGGTAGAATGGATTAAACGGGCACGATGGGTTTAATGGGCATGATGGGGGTAGGTATGGGGCGGACGGCCGATAACGGCCACCCACG
>DFLB01000056.1:153941-154129 GCA_002373995.1 Bacteroidales bacterium UBA3630
CTGTTATAAAAATGGTCGCCGAGAGGACATGAAGAATGCGCTTGCTCCAGCCCTATGCACTTGGCCGTGATAGCGTCGCAGGCCGTGTTTCCGATGGAGCCAGGCAGAATGGATTAAACGGGCACGATGGGTTTAATGGGCATGATGGGGATAGGTATGGGGGGGACGGCCGATAACGGCCACCCACG
>DFLB01000056.1:154234-155238 GCA_002373995.1 Bacteroidales bacterium UBA3630
CTGTTATAAAAATGGTCGCCGAGAGACCGCCGTGGTATGTCGACGGCTTGGCCGACAAGGGTCGCCGTGGGGTTACAGTGTTAGTTTGGTTTTCAGTGTGTTTATTATTGTTGCAAAGAAGGCATATAGAAGGCACGCAGAACCTACGTAGAATACGATAATGGGGAATACACTTTTCTAACATCAAGGCTCGACGGTTCTATTCATCCGTTATTCTCCTACTCGACTACGGCTTCGCGATAGCTTGTAAATCTTGTAAATTATTCCGCCTACGGCGGTTACGCAACATACGAAGAGCGGCAAGTGGCATCTGCCACTTGCCGCTTATTTTTGTATAGCACAAGGCGTTTATCAGTAGCTGCGGGCGAAGACAACGCGGCGGTGGCTGGGCTTACCACTGTAGATGCAACGGCCTTCCTCTTCAGGGGCGTCGAAGGGGATGCAGCGGATGGTGGCCTTGGTCTCTTCCTTGATGCGCTCTTCGGTCTCCTGGGTGCCGTCCCAATGGCAGAGGAGGAAGCCGTTCTTCTCAATCTCAGTCTTGAAATCCTCCCAGGTGTCGACCTTGCGGGTCATGCTGGCGCGGAAGTCGGCAGCTTTCTTGAAGAGGTTCTGCTGGATCTGCTCCATGAGGTCGTAGACGTGGTCGGCGATGCCTTCGATGGGCATGGTGATCTTCTCGAGCGTGTCGCGGCGGCAGACCTCGCAGGTGCCGTTCTCGAGGTCGCGGGGACCGATGGCGAGGCGCACGGGGACGCCCTTGAACTCGTACTCGTTGAACTTCCAGCCGGGCTTGTACTCGGTGCGGTTGTCGTACTTCACCACCAGGCCTTTGGCTTCGAGGGCCTTGACGATGGGGGCGATATGCTCGTCGAGCTGGCGCTGCTGGTCGTCGCTCTTGCAGATAGGGACGATGGCCACATGGATAGGTGCCAGGTGCGGCGGCAGGACGAGGCCGTTGTCGTCGGAGAGGGTCATGATGAGGGCGCCCATCAGGCGGGTGC
>DFLB01000024.1 GCA_002373995.1 Bacteroidales bacterium UBA3630
TTGACCTTTGAGTCTCCGCAGGCGTTGACCTTTGAGCCACTACAGGCGTCTCGTCGCTACTGGGCATGAGGAGAGCGCCACCTGTGGCAAGCAGGAGGGCGATGGCAGCGGCAATGCTCCATCGGCGCAGGCGTATGCTGCGTGTCGCCGGCGCGAGTGGCGCGTCGGGCTGGGGCTGCTCAGCCACCGGTGCGGAAGGCTGAGCGTCCAGTTGGGCTTCAATGGAGGCCCAGAGGTCGTCGCTGGCGGGCTCTTGATGGTCGGCCAGTCGTTCGCGCAGTTTGTCTGTCCAGTCGTTGTTCATTTGCGTTCAAAGTTTCGGTTCTCAATATTCAATTCTTCCCTGATGAGTCGGGCGAGCATTCGCTTGGCGCGCAGATACTGCGACGCCGAGGTATCGGGTTTGATGCCGAGGTGTCGGGCTATGTCCTTGTGGCTGAGTCCCTCGAAGACGTGGAGGTTGAGCACGGTGCGATAGCCGTCGGGCAGTTGTGCGATGAGTTGGGTGAGCCGCTGTGGCGGCAGTTGTTCCACGGGCGGGTCGGCTTCGGGCAGTTCGGCAGCCAGTTGCTCGTCGCCCACGATGAGCAGTCGGCCGCGGTCGCGCAGCACGTCGAGTGCGCGGTGTACCACGATGCTGCTGATCCAACTCCTGAGCGATCCTTCGCCACGATAGGTGAAAGAGGCGATGGAGGTGAAGACTCTGACGAAGGCATCCTGCACGACATCCTGTGCGTCGTCGCGTGAAGGGATATACCTGAGGCTTGTGCCCATGGCATATCCCACGTAGCGTTCGTACAGGCGTCTCATGGCCTGTCGGTCGCCTTCTTTCACGGCTTGCAGCAGTGTTAGTTCGGTTTCCAATGTCTTAACTTCGTCGTGTGTCTGAGAGTTTTGGGGGAGTCGTGATTATTTCTGTCGCCGCGTGGTGATGAGGCTGAGGCTGAGCGGCGAGGCAAACCGTTGGCCAATGGTGTCGCAGACGACGGTGGTGCGGCTTGCATGGCCTCGGTCGTCGAGGCTATACCACTTCACCATATCGCGGCAGTGAATGGTGGTGAGGCTGTCGGCCTGGAACTTCAGCGTCCAAGCATCGTCGGCCTGGCTGAACATGCCCACCGACTGCTGCTGGTTCAGGTGGAGATAGTTGAGGTAGTACTCGTTATAGGCGAAAATGCTGTCGCTGCTGGCATCGAGTTGCTCCTGGGTGGGGCGGAAAGACTCGATGGTGGAGAATTCAAAATAAAGTGTGAACATCTCTCCGAAAGGCTTCACGACCACGGTTCCATTGACGTAGTCGGTCTGGGCCTGCTGCGTGTTGGCTGCTGAGAAATAGGAATTCTGAAAACTGTAGCCGACGGGGGTGTAGCTGAGTAGGGTGGGGGCCGACGAGTTGCTGATGGCCGAATGGGCCTGCTCGGCCAGAAGCTGGTTGGCCAGCCACTCGGCAGGCAGACTCTGGATGAGAAGGGAACTGTCGGCGAGGGAGGTGAGGGTGGTCGTGCCGATGGCGGTTCGGTCGACCAGCCATTGCGCCTCGAACACGCCCGTGGCTTGTTTGACGGGATAATAGTCGGAGGGGCCATTTATCGGATCGTCACTAATAGCGTCGTCGCCGATGGTGCAACCAGCGAGCAGCAGGCTGGCAAGGAAGAAGGCGACGAGGCTGAAGGCCAGTGTGATGGGACTCTTTTTCATATTTGCGGAATGTTGTTTTCTATCTATATAACTCAGATTGTGCGGAAACCTTGCACGATAATGGATTATTTTTTTGCGAAAACATAAATTGGCACAAGCCCACGGCGGGGTGAACTTGTGCCAACTATCTGCTTAGTGGAAAGCGAAATAAGAATGCTACTTGCTCAGTTTCTGCACGTATTTCACGGGCGGAATGTCGTCATTCTTCAGCACGTCGGCAATCTGCTGCGGCGTGGTGGTGACGGGGCCGAGCATGAATTCAGGAATGTTGTAGCTCTTCATGAACTGGCGGTGATAGTCGGGGTCGGCACAAGGCAGTTCGAAGGGCTTTGTGCCACGGCCGTTGCTGTCGAAGTGGGCAATGAACGGACGCGTGTAGACACCGTCGGTGCGTCGGCTGGAGAAGATGACCCAGCGTCCGCTGTGCGACCAGGAGTGATAGCTCTCAACGTTGTCGGAGTTGATTTCGCTGAGGGGGCGCAGGATGGCAGTCTGCTGTAACTGGTCGAAGGTGGGGCTGAGCGTCTGCGTCGTGTTGTCCTTGCTGACGCCCACGAGTTGGTCGAAGGCTTGCAGGTCGAGCATCCAGAGGTCGGCGTCGCGGTGCCAGATGTGGAAGCATCCCCAGTTGCCGAGGGCCACCATGAGCCATCGGCCGTCGGGCGAGATGCGTGGCAGCGTGGCACTCTTGCTGACGCCTGCAGCATCGAGCACCATCTGGCGCGGGCCGAACTCGCGGGTGTCGGGATTGAAGGCCTTGCGGTAGATGCTGTACTTGATTTCCATGCCGCGTCCGATGGTCTCCGCCGTGTTCACGGTGTCGGCCGAATAGACGAAGTGGGCACTGCAATAGTAGAGCCAGCGTCCGTCGGGCGACCAGAAGGGGAACACTTCAAACTCGTGCGGGTCGTTCTCGATGTTCATCACTTCGTCGCGGTCGACGTCGTAAACGATGAGGTCGCTTTCGGAGTCGAGCACTTCAATCTTGTTGATGTCGCGCGTGTGGAAGCTCTGCATGGTCTTGTTGGTGGAGTAGGCGATGAGCTTCAGCCAAGGGTGCCACGATGGATAGACGCCGGCAGAGAGGATGGAGTCGTTCTTCATGTTGACCTTCTTCACCTCGCCGTCGTAGGCAATGAACGTTCCGCCGTGCTTCTGGCGGGCGTGGAACTGGAAGCGGCCGGGATTCTGCTGCTGGTAGTTGTGGCAGTTGATGCATTGTCCGTTGACCTCGTCGCCGCAGAGCATGTTGTCGTAGATGACGCTCTCGTCGTAGTTCTCGATGTTGCGCTGATTGATGGTCAGCTCTTCGTAGGTGACGTAGGAGGGCGATATGAGTCGGTAGCTGATGTAGGGGTCTATAGAGTCGGGCGAGACGTAGATATTGAACGGCTTGAAGCGCGTCCACTGGCCGTCCTGCTGTTGGGAATAGACCTCCACGCTGATGGCTTTTCCGCTGGCCTTCCGGGCGAGCTGGTGCCACGCGTCGACATCGGGGCAAGCCTTCAGGTCGTCGCCTCCGCAGACGATTTCGTCGCTGCCGAAGGAGTAGCGGGCCACCATCTGCGTGGCCGTGGTGGGCTGCTGCAGTTCGAACGAGAGCGGTGCAATGTTGATGGGCACTGTCACCTCGGTGTATTCGGGATAGATGGCAGGCAACTGATTGCTCTGCTTGAACGATTCGGGCACCTTCACCTGCTGGCAGGCGGTGAGCAGGATGAGCAGTGTGCCATAAAGATATTTTCTCATTGTAGTCAT
>DFLB01000054.1:0-28931 GCA_002373995.1 Bacteroidales bacterium UBA3630
ACATGAGCTTCACCAGCCGCGACACTGCCCGCGCCGCCGACATCCTCTGCCAGATGCTGGCCGAGAAGGACTGCACCAACATCCTCACCATCGCCGGCTCCACCTCCGCCGCCGGCTGCATGCAGGTGTATGTCGACATGGTGCGCAACAAGATGATCGACGCCGTGGTCAGCACCGGCGCCTCCATCATCGACATGGACCTCTTCGAGGCCCTCGGCTACAAGCACTACATCGGCACCAAGGAGAACGTCATCCCCGACACCAAGCTCCGCGAGCTCTACATCGACCGCATCTACGACACCTTCATCGACGAGGAAGAGCTGCAGGCCTGCGACCAGGCTACCTGCGACGTGGCCGACCTCCTCGAGCCGCGTCCCTACAGCAGCCGCGAGTTCCTCTACAACGTGGGCAAATGGCTCGCCGAGGGTCATGGTGTGAAGAAAGACTCCCTCATCCAGACCTGCTACGAGTGCGGCGTGCCAATATTCTGCCCCGCCTTCAGCGACAGCAGCGCCGGCTTCGGCATCGGCAAGCACCAGTGGATCCGCCGCCACGAGGGCAAGCCCTATGTCAGCATCGACAGCGTGGCCGACTTCCTGGAGCTCACCGAGATCAAGATGAACTGCCCCGAGAGCGGCCTCTTCATGGTCGGCGGCGGCACCCCCAAGAATTTTGCTCAAGACACAGTTGTGTGCGCTGAAATACTTGGGAAAGAGGTCCCCATGCACAAATACGCCATCCAGATCACCGTGGCCGACGTCCGCGACGGCGCCTGCTCGTCCAGCACCCTCCTCGAGGCCGGCAGCTGGGGCAAGGTGAGCGAGGAGCTGCAGCAGATGGTCTACGCCGAAGGCACCACCGTCATCCCCGCCATCGTCAGCTACGCCTACCACAACGGCGCCTGGAAACAGCGCGAGTACAAGAACTGGCAGAAACTCTGGCAGAAATAACCCTCCGGGACCGCAGGCGTCCCGCCTGCAAAATAAAACACAAAAGGGCGTAATGAAAGTTACGCCCTTTTATTGTCTTTGTGGACAATATATTAAAAACTTTAACGTTATAAGCGAAAAAGAAATCACGATGACTGACAGGCTGACAAAGGTTCTGGATGAGTACAAGCGTTTGGGAATCGCCGAGCAGATAGACTACGACAGGTTCTATCTCTACTCGCTCATTACCCATTCCACCGCCATCGAAGGCTCCACGGTCACCGAGATTGAGAACCAGCTGCTCTTCGACGAAGGCATTACCGCCAAGGGACGGACGATGCATGAACAGATGATGAACCTCGACCTCAAACGAGCATACGAACACAGCATTCGCTTGGCAAAGGAGCATACGCCATTCTCGGTGGAGATGCTACGTGGACTCTCTGCCATCGTGATGAAAAACACCGGTTCATCCTTCAACACGGTACTTGGCTCATTCGACGCATCGCAGGGCGACTTGCGGCTGGTTAACGTCAGCGCAGGCTTTGGCGGCAGCTCCTATATGGATTTCCACAAGATGCCCGCCGCATTAGAGGGTTTTTGCCAATGGCTCAACGAACGTCGCCGTGCCGTGGGTGATGATATGGTGGCGCAGTATAACCTTAGTTTCGATGCACACCTGCGGCTGGTCACCATCCATCCCTGGGTGGACGGTAACGGACGTATGTCGCGTCTGGTGATGAACCACCTGCAGTTCGAGTACGGACTTGTGCCTGTGAGGGTCAACAAGGAGAACAGGGCAGAGTATATCGCTGCCCTTGTCGCTTCGCGCGAAGCCGAGTCGCCAGATCCCTTCCGTCGCTTTATGCAAAATGAGCACATCTCCAACTTGGAGCGCGAGATGGAGGAGTACAAGCGTCAGACAGGTGGACAGAAAACCACCGAGGTGGACAGAAAAGGTGGACAGAAAACCCGCGAAGTCCTGCTGCAAATGATCGCCGACGACCCCACCGTCACCACCACACAGATGGCCTCTGCCCTCGGCATCAACCGTAGCGCCGTCTCCAAGCATCTCGACCGCCTCAAAGCCGACGGACGCCTGCGCCGCGTCGGCCCCGACAAAGGTGGCCATTGGGAGCTGCTGATGTGACCCCGTCCCTTCTTCCTCCCTTCTACAATCCTTCTATGATCCTTCGGTGACCTTTCGACGAAAACAGCCCTCCGTAATGTTAAAAAACATAAATAATGTTAGTGTGTGAGCCAAAAGACGGCACTTCTACGTCTTATGCATAAATCCAACCAATGGGCTCGGTTAAGAAAACGGATTAATTAATAAACGCACAAAACAACACAACTATGGCAAGAAAGACTCTCACCCTTGCGCTTCTCGCGCTGATGGCAATCACCGCCCACGCCCAGCGGTTCGACTGGGTGAAGACCTACTCCGGCCCCGACAACACCGACGGCACTCCGGCCAATGAAGTTCTCGGCTCGGTAATGGACAGGGAAGGAAATGTCTATATCCTCGGACAGTTCATCGGAGGTGCCCGCTGGGATGACGACACCGGGATTCTTTCTTTCACGGCGCAGCGCAACCGAGGTGCACTCATTGCAAAGTATTCCTCTAGTGGCACCCTTGTATGGCACAAGGAATTGTTTTGCACCTATTCCGATATGGACGCCTATACCATTAGAATGATAGGAGACTCTGCAATCATGGTGTTTGTGGGTGTTCTTTTCCCATTTAATCACGGAGTGATGGAAACAAACGAACTTTACTATTTGGACACACTCCTTACCACCCCCGAGCGTTTCCCGGAAGAACTTGACAGCCTACAGACAAATATTAACGGGGCCAATGCCTTTATTACGATGAGCCTTGAGAATGGGAATGTCATCGAAGAGCACTTTTTCACACAGGCTTATGTAAAGACAGATGGCTCTCTTTTAAGAGACCGGTCCGGCAATATCGAGACGCGCGGCGGTGATATTACGTTCAATGTCGACAGCGAAGGAAACATTATTCTGATTCGCCGGACAGGCGACTTCGTTTCTCAGCCATGCGACACTTGTCCAAGCGGATATACCACATGGTCGCCATCCGATGGAAATATCAATGTCCTTCGTCTATTGTTTGACGGTGGTACAGTACAGTTGGATGTTCCGCTGGAACCTTCCTTCGATAGGAATTTTCAAATCATCAAACTGTCACCCCATTTCGACAGCGTGATTGGCAGCACATATATCTTCGACTCCACTTGGCGCTACACTTTCAGCGACATGATAACAACCCGTTTCAATTCCATTGACATCGGCGACAACGGCAACGTCTATATCAGTCTCGCACGTGAGGGTCGTAACGACCCATTGCCCATTAAGAACTCCCAATCGCTTGCTATGGAATGGATTTCGTGCGTGGTTCAATACACGCCCGCCCTGATGCCGACGGGAATTGCTCAGGTGACAGCCTCTTTAACCCCGGATGGACACAACGCTGGCGGCATGGAAATCCTCAGCACATTCTATGACACGGTGACAAACTCTCTGTTTCTGCGCGGAACTGCCTCCCGGCTGCCTCAATATACCACGTTGAATTATAACGGCGATACGCTCAACATTATGAATAACGCCTGTTGGCTGCGCCTTGATGCCGATGACCTCAGACTTATCTCCTATGGGAAAGCCCGCTCTACTGCCAATCAATCTTGGGAAAGAACCTATTTGACTGGCGATGCTTGGTCCCGGGCACACAACGGCTCATTTGCGGTTGCGAACAATAGGGTGTTCTGTCAAGTAAAGTACCAAACCGACATACTCTTTATGGACTCCATAATAAATCTGCCTTATGGTATGGGGCTCTTCATCTGGGATTACGACGGACATGAGGCTGCATACATTGACTACAATGCCAACAGTCGGGACAACAAACATGGATACATTCACCTAAAAGACAGTTCGGCGTGGATTACAGGAACTATCGCCTCCAATGCCGACTTCGGGGAATTCCATATCAATTCGGCCAACAACAGCAGTGCCTACCTCGCCCGCTACACCGACACCGTATTTATGACACCGTATGTATATATTGACCCTCGCGCAGAACAATCTATTGAATGGGAACAGGAACTTTCATTTCCTCTCTCAGCCTCACCAATAGCACTAACTGCTACTGCATCAAGTGGTCTCCCCGTTTCTTATAGTTGCACCGACACATCAATAGCGAAAGTAGTAGGTTCCTTATTGTATCTGTTTTCCGCCGGTACAACTACCGTCACAGCCTATCAAAATGGCAGCCAATACGGCTATTATCCCGCCACTCCAATAACAAAGAACCTGACAGGCGAGGTGAGCATCACGCTGGTGGAGGACGGCGCGGCGCTGGTGGCCTACCCCAACCCCTTCCGGCAGAGCGTGAGGATCAAGGTGCAGGGCGGACAGCTGAAAGAACACAACGGCACCGTCACCGCCATCCTCACCGATCTCTCCAGCCGCCGCGAGGAGGTACGCCTCATTCCCGACGGCCCCGGGCAGTACTCACTTGACTTAACTTCCAGCCCCCAAGCCACCTACCTCCTCACCCTCACCACCGCCGACGGCAAGCAGCACACCGTCCGCCTGCTGAAGCAGTCGGACATCTTCGATTAAGCTCGCCGCAGGCAATAAATCACTCACCACGGGCAATAAAACACTTTGGATTGCCGTTATTCATGGCAAAAACACCTGAAGGATGAAAAAGACATTTGCCATTGCACTGCTGCTGGCGGTCGGGGCGACGGCCTTCGCGCAGCGGCAGAAGGTCTCCGTCGGCAAGGACGGCGAGATGATTGTGAACGGCGACACCATTGCCTACATCGAGAAGGAGGGCTGCAAACTGCTCAGCTCGGAATGCGTCTTCACCATCGTGGACGAGAACGACGACCTGCTCATCACCGTGCGGCAGGAGAGTTTTACCGACAAGGAGCGTCGCAGCCGCGAGTTTCCCGAGGGCGCGCCGACGGCCTACCTTGTCTTCTCGTTCCGCGGGTGGGACGAGGTGGCCGAGGTCGACTCGCCCTTCTCGCCCAAGGAGGAGTCCGTCGCCAAGTTGGTGGCCCGCAACCGTCTGATTAAAAACCGCCAGCTCGACCCCGAAGCCGTGCGTCAGTTCATCACCGCCAACGGCACCCGCTTCAGCGACCGCGAGCGCCAGCAGAACCAGCCGCCGGCCATCATCATTCAGCGATAAATGAAGACCAAGAAAGTCTTTCTCTGGACAATAGTTACACTGTTTGCGGTAGGGGCGGTATGTCTGTTCTTGCTATGGCGGTATATCTACACCCCTGTTTCCATCGGCAAGATGGAACGCTTCTACAAAAAGCACCATAGCGAGATGGAGCAGCTGGCAGCCTACGCCAACCGCGCCGTGGACGATAGCGCCTATCTGTGGCTGCATCTCTTTCCCAATGGCGACGAAGGCCTGTACGTACGCGCCCGGGGAACCGCCGACACGCTCCGCCACGGCGTCCACGTCCTCGACAGCGACTCTCTGCTGCAAGCCGTAGGACTGACCACAGCCGAGCATGACACCATCTGCCAGCGGCTGAAGGCCATCGGCTGCATCGGCATCAGCGTCAGCCTCGACCGCCGCCAGACGCAGATACACTACATGTATGGCGGTCCATTCGACGAATACTTCTTCGGCTATAATCTCTACAGCGGCCCGATGACTGCTGGGGAGCGCACCGAAATCCTCCGAGACGACCACCTCATACCCTACAATGACAGCGTGACATTCCTGATGGGGTGGCTGAGCCAGCGCGCCAGAGAGAAATACCTGCTGAAACATCAGCCATAAAAACAAATCAGCTGCATACTATTCAAGATAATATAAAAAAATAAGGTAGCAGAGGCGTCGCTCATAACGACTTTCTTTCGTTGAGAATCTTGTATTCTAAGACCATTCGGCATAAACCATTTGGTCTATTCAAAAAAACGCGTAATTTTGCAGTTTGAAACAACAAAGACTTGAATATAGTAAACTCTCTTACTCAGACTATTAGCCGGGCATTACAGACGCTCTATGGCATTGAACAGGTTGCCGACAACATCGTGCTGCAAGAAACCATACGCGAATTTGCCGGCGATTAATAGACTTGGCATTACAATAAACCATCCCTTTTAGCGTTATCTACAAAAATAAAGCAATGCAACAAGTAGTCATCAATGTCGAGAACCCTTCCATCTTGCCCAGCCTTAGGCGGGTCTTGAATGCCATGGAAGGAGTTAGTATTGCCCCCAAGCCCCGGCGCCGACGCAGCGGTATAGAAGAGGCGGAGGAAGACATCCGCAAGGGTCGCGTATATAAAGCCGCCAGTGTGGATGATATGTTCGAGCAAATACTGGGGGCTTGAGGTATGTATAGTGTGGAATACACCAATCGTTTCCGGAAAGACTTGAAACTGTGCCAGAAACGAGGCAAAGACATAGAGCTGTTGCGAGACGTCATCAAGACGCTGGTGGCCAAGGGCAAACTACCGGCAAAGTATCGCCCCCATATTCTTACTGGAAAGTACGCTGGTAAATGGGAGTGTCACATCCAACCGGATTGGCTGCTGGTATGGGAACAATATGACGACCAACTACGCATGATAATGACCAATACAGGAACCCATTCAGACCTATTTTAACCATGCTACAAACAGGAATCAAAGGACATAAGGAACAGACCGTCACCCCGGAGATGAGTGCCGCGCGGGTGGGCAGCGGGCTGGTGGACGTGTTTGCCACGCCGATGCTGGTGGCGCTGGTAGAACAGACCTGCTACGAGAGCGTGCTGCCTTACCTCGACGAGGGGCAGGGCACCGTGGGGACGCTGGTGAACGTGAGCCATAGTGCGGCAACGCCGATAGGGATGCGCGTGTGGTGCGACAGCGAGTTGACGGAAGTGGATAGACGGAGACTGGTTTTCAAGGTGAGAGCTTACGATGAGCGAGGAGAGATAGGGGAGGGTGTGCATGAGCGCTTTGTGGTTGACACAGAGCGTTTTATGGAGAATGTGAAGGCCAAGGGGTGAGAGCGGGAGCGTGATGAGGAGGGGGGAGGTGGCTTGGAGGTGCCTTGGTTATGCTTAGGATGTGCTTAGGATGTGCTTAGGATGTGCCTTGGAATGGATGCTGAGGTGCATTTTTTTTTGCCATGTGAAATATATTCTGTATTTTTGCATTTTGTTTTGAGACTGATGGAACTATGGAAAAGGAAGTCAGAGAGCAGATAAAGGACATTTTGCAGCATGAGGTGCTGCTGGCGACGGGGTGTACGGAACCTGGTGCGGTGGCGCTGTGTGTGGCCAAGGCGGTGGAGATGTTGGGGTGCGAGCCCGGGGGTGTAAGGTTGCGGTTGAGCAAGAATGTCTTCAAGAATGCAATGGGTGTGGGTATTCCCGGGACGGGGATGATTGGGTTGCCGATAGCAGTGGCGATGGCTGTGACGCATGGCGACAGCAGCCGTGGACTGGAGGTGCTCACGATGCCGGAGGGGGATATTGCCGATGCCAAGCGATGGCTGGCCAATCATGGCGATGCGGTGGAAATAGGGGTGAAGGAGAGTGGCGACAAGCTGTATATTGAATGCATGGCCAGCGCGGAGGTTGGAGGCGAGCGGAGGGAGGCTGTGGCGGTCATAGCGAAGCGGCATACGAACTTTGTGTTTCTGAGGAAAGACGAGCGGGTGTTGCTTGACCACCACATCGGATTGTTCCAGGAACAGGACAACGATGACGACCCCAAGGAGGACAACAAGCAGCGGATAGAGCTGTCGGCGCGGATGGTGTATGACTATGCCACGACGGCACCGGTGGAGGAGTTGGAGTTTATATGGGACACGGTGAAGTACAACGATGCGGCCTCGGAGTGCGGATTGGAAGGCATGGGGTTGCATACGGGACAGATATTGATGGAGCAGTCGAGGGGTGACATGGTGCATACCGTTGTGGCCCGCACGGTGGCGGCGAGCGACGCAAGGATGGATGGATGCACGAAGCCTGTGTACAGCAACTCGGGCAGTGGCAACCAGGGTATATGCTGCACGTTGCCGGTCTATTATTACGGGAAGGCACGCGGGTGTGGCGACGAGCAGATAATGAGGGCGTTGACGATGAGTCACTTGATGAGCATCTACATCAAGCGTGGCATAGGAAGGCTGAGTGCGTTGTGTGGCATAGTGAATGCCACGATGGGTGTGAGCGCAGCGCTGACCTACTTGGAAGGCGGCTCGTTCGAGCAGACGGGCTACGCCATGAAGAATATGATAAACACTATTGCGGGCATGGTGTGCGACGGGGCCAAACCCAGCTGTGCGTTGAAGATGAGTGTGGGGTTGTACTCGGCCTTTGTGTGCAGTGAGCTGGCCGTGCATGGTCGCGTGGTGGACAGCACCGATGGTCTGAGCGAGAGCGATCTGGATTGCAGCATACGCAATCTGGGACGGTTGGGCAAGGAGGGTATGAATCAGACGGATGACTGCATACTTGACATAATGACTCACAAGCGGAATTGAGGTGGTAGGGGAGGAGTACCAACTGCGGGTTGTTGATAACTTTATTCTTGCGAGGGGGTGTATGTAGTAAAAAAGAGGTAATTTTGCACTTTGAAATAATTGTTATAAATGATTGATATGGACAACAAAGAGCAAAGGAAAGAAGAGCTGTACAGCCAGGCCATTCCTGCCGGCAAGCGCAGATATTTCTTCGATGTGAAGGAAACGCGTGGCGGTGACAAGTTTATCACCATCACCGAGAGTCGCAAGTTGTTTGACAACAACACTGGCGACTTTTATTTCGAGAAGAACAAGATGTTCCTGTACAAGGAGGATTTCGACAAGTTCCGTCAGGGACTGGACAATGCGTTCTCGTTTATTGAGACAGGTATAGTGCCGCCGCCGGTGGTGGTGGAAGACAGCTACCGCAACGAAGAGACTGATAATAAGCTGGACGAGATAGATTTTAAGTTTTGACGGCTATGGCGAAGATTATTTCCATTGCCAATCAGAAGGGCGGGGTGGGGAAGACCACCACGGCGGTCAACTTGAGCGCTGCTTTGGCGGTGCTTGAGAAGAAGGTGCTGCTGGTGGACTGTGACCCCCAGGCCAACGCCACTTCGGGTTTGGGGATAGACCCCGATGCGCTGGAGAAGAGCGTGTATGACTGCATATTGGGTGACACTCCGGCGACCGACGTGATAGTTGAGACGGATACCCCCAATCTGGATCTGTTGCCGACGCGCATCGACCTGGTCGGTGCCGAAGTGGAGCTCATCAACGAGAAGGGCAGGGAGCAGTTCTTGCAGCGGGCGTTGGAGTCGGTGAAAGACAAGTATGACTTTGTTATTATCGATTGCTCGCCGTCGCTCGGCCTTATCACGATCAATGCGCTCACGGCGTCCGATTCGGTGATAATCCCCATCCAGAGCGAATATTTTGCCCTCGAAGGCCTTGGAAAACTGCTGAATACCGTCCGTATCGTGCAGACGCGCCTCAATCCGAAGCTTGCCATAGAAGGGTTGTTGATAACGATGTATGACAACCGGTTGCGTTTGGCGCGACAGGTTGTGGAAGATGTACGCAACCACTTTAAGTCGATGGTATTTGATACGCTCATCTATCGCAACACCAAGCTTGCCGAGGCCCCCAGCTATGGCAAAAGCATCATTATGCACGATGCCAGTTCAACGGGAGCCATCAACTATCTTAACCTCGCTCAGGAGATCTTGACGCGAAACAAAATGTAAACGATATGACCAAACAGAAGAGTGGCGGCCTGGGCCGTGGACTGGGCTCTATATTGCCCGACATAGATCTTGAGGTGAACCGTCCCAAGACCGATACCATCAGCACTGTGCCTGTCGACAAGGTGACCGCCAACCCCTTCCAGCCGCGTAAGGAATTCGAAGAGGAAGCATTGGAAGAGCTGACCCAATCCATCCGGCAGCAGGGGGTGATAACCCCCATCACGGTGAGAAGTATGCCGGATGGGAGTTATCAACTTATTGCCGGCGAGCGTCGTTTGCGTGCCTCGCAACGAGCCGGGTTGAAGGAGGTGCCGGCCTATATCAGGGTGGCCACTGACAACCAGATGATGGAGATGGCGCTGGTGGAGAATATCCAGCGCGAGAACCTCAACGCAATGGAGGTGGCATTGGCATACCGTTCGCTTATTGAAGAATGCCAGTTGACACATGAAGAGTTGAGCGAAAAGATGGGCAAAAACCGCTCGACCATCACTAACTACCTCCGCTTGCTCAACCTTCCGGCCGAGACGCAGCTGGCCCTCAGCAATGACCTTATCAGCATGGCACATGCCCGCGCCCTCGGTGGAGTGGAAGACATTGAACGCCACCTGGAAATACTGCATGCCATTCTGGATCGTCACCTGTCTGTACATGAGACAGAACAGATGGTGAAAGCTGGTAAAAAGAAGCCCAAAGTGGCGGTGAGTCGCAGGGGAGAACTGCCTGATACATATACCTCTGCCCAAAGCCGATTGAAGAAATACCTTGGGTCAACCGTTGAAATCAAACGCACTCAGCGTGGCAAGGGAACGCTTACCATAGCCTTCAACTCAGACAGCGACTTTGACCGTATTGTGGCCTTGCTTGAAAAATGATAAACGACAAGTGAAAAAGTGACGTATGACCCGGAAATAAAGCATGGAGTATCGCGGCTGCTGAAAAAAGGCGCCGTTGTTTTCGTGTTTTGTATTTCCCTCTTCACTACGGTCTCTGTTGTTGCCCAGGAGCATTCTGCCGATGTAGCCCTTCGCTGGTCCATTCTTCCCGGCGGTGGCCAGATCTATAATCAGCAGGCCTGGAAGGTGCCCATCATCTATGGAGCGTTTGCCGGTATGGGCTACTTTATTCATAGCAACTACACGAATATGAAGATGTTCAAGGATGAGTATCTTTACCGTGTGGCCAATAACGGGGCCTCGGCCCTTGAAGGCTATGAGAACTACTCTACCGACAACATCTACAGTCTCTACAACTCCTACAACCGTGATTTCCAGTTGATGATAATCATCACTGTGGGTATTTACGCTCTTAATCTGATAGATGCCTATGTCTTTGGGCATTTGTTTGATTTTCAGATGGACGACAATATCAGTTTCGCGCCGAGCCTTATGCTCACCCCTACAGGCATAACCCCCGCCGTGGGGCTCTCATTCCGCATGTGAAAAAATTATGTATTCCGAAAAATAAATAACACATACACGCTATGATAAACAAAATTCTGATGATGCAAAGCGACATGTCTACCGTCGTCGATACGGTGGAAAACGCCGTGACTACCGCTGCACCCGAGCGTATCACCCTCTGGGACATGGCTCTCAACGGTGGCTGGATTATGCTGGTGCTGGTGCTCCTTCTCATCCTGGCTATCTACATCTTCATTGAGCGATTCCTTACCCTTAACGGAGCTCTGAAAGGCCAAGAGGACGAGCAGTTTATGGAAAAGATACGCAACTATGTGCATGAGGGCGATGTCGACTCGGCACGAAACCTTGCCAAAGAGACAGACACCCCGATAGGACGCATGATAAGCAAGGGCTTCTCCCGTCTTGGTCGTCCGTTGCCCGACATTCAGGCTGCCATTGAGAATGAAGGGCAGCTTGAGGTGGCGCGTCTTGAGAAGCGCGTTTCCTACGTTGCCACGGTAGCCTCCCTGGGACCCATGATTGGTTTCTTAGGCACGGTGACTGGTATGATTACCGCCTTCCAGGACATGGCCCATGCCGGCAACAATATTGACATCAGCCTTCTCTCCACCGGCATCTATGAGGCCATGGTGACAACAGTGGGTGGTCTCATCGTAGGCATCATTTGCTACTTCCTCAACAATCTGCTGGTCAGCCGCATCAACAAAGTTGTCTTCGAACTCGAGGTGCGTGCCAATGAGTTTATGGACCTCTTACACGAGCCCGCATGATACGCAGTCAGAACAAAATCAAGATAGAGTCTAACTCGTCGAGCATGAGTGACCTGGTATTCTTGTTGCTCATCTTCTTCATGATTACCTCGACGCTCATCAGCCCTAATGCCGTCAAGCTCCTCCTCCCCGAGAGCAGCAGCAAGACGATGGCCAAGCAGAATGTGACGGTGTATATTGATGAGGCCTACAACTTCTACGTTGGCGAGACGGCCGTGGGCGCAGACCAGCTGCAGCCGGCCATAGCTGCCGGGATAGAGGCCGGTGTAGCCGATGCCTGTGTCGTGTTGCGTGCCGACAAGACCGTGCCGGTGCAGTATGTCGTCAATGTCATTGACGCTGTCAATGAAATCAATACCGCCACAGGCAGCAAACATAAAGTCATCCTGGCAACATCCCCAAAGAAATGAGCAACCAACTGAAATCAGGTATTGGCACCGCCGTCATCATGGCTTTGATAGCCGTGGTGTTGCTTTCGTTTGGCTATGACCCGCCCGACCCGCCTATTCCCGAAGAGGGAGTTGAGGTCAATGTCGGCGACGGTGACTTCGGTTTGGGCGACGACCCGCTGCCGGCCAGCCAAGCCTCCTCCTATGCACCACCGTCGGCGCAGAACCAGGTGGCAACACAGAGCACCGAGTCCAGTGTCGGAATGCCCAGCACCCCCAACAAGGGCAACGTCACCAATCCTGCCGCCCAGGAACAGCCGCGGGTTGAGAACAAAGAACCTGAGATTAACCGCAACGCCCTTTTCCCCGGCAAACGTAACCAGAACAATCCGCAGAGCGGCACCGGTAGCCAGGGCCAAAGCACTGGCACCGGCGACCAGGGCAACCCCAACGGTACCCAGGGCTCGCGCAACTACAATGGCGACGGAGGCAGTGGTGCAAACTACCGTCTTACGGGCCGCAATGCCGTCTCGCTACCACGACCTACTTACAATACCAACCTGCAGGGCAAGATAGTTATCGATATCTGGGTCAACCAGCAAGGACAGGTGGTACGTGTCGATGGACCGGCGCAGGGTTCCACGATTGCCAATAGCGCTATGGTTGAACAAGCGAAGCAGGCCGCCCGTAAAGCACGATTCAACGCTGACACCAAAGCCCTCGACGAGCAGAAAGGTTCCATCACCTACATCTTCACCCTATAGTATCTACGTACACCCTACAAAATCCATCACACCATGCGGCTTGACAAGTACCTCTGGGCTGTTCGCCTCTACAAGACCCGCTCGTTGGCGGCCGATGCTTGTCAGACAGGTAGAGTAAAGCTAACGTCCGACGGGCGCGAACTTAAACCCTCCCACGATGTCAAGATTGGCGAACGCTACAGCCTCAACATCGACCAGCTACACAAGGAAGTCGAAGTCCTTGCGTTGCCGCCCAATAGGGTAGGGGCTCCTCTTGTTCAAGGTTTTATGATTGACCGTACCCCGCCAGAGGAGTATGAGCGTATTCAGATGGCACGACGTTACGCCTTTGAACACCGTGACCGTGGAGAGGGACGCCCCACCAAGCGCGACCGTCGAGTGATAGAGGAATTCAAATACAAATAGGAAAATTCCGTAAAAAAAGAAATTTTTCCGACATAGGTTGCAATAACATCCCTTTTTGACGTACTTAACTAACGAATAGAGCAAGTGGAAGACAGACAGATTGTAGAAGCCGTCCTTGCCGGTGACACCCGCCGCTACGCTGAGATAGTGCGCCGCTACCAACAGAACGTTGCCAATCTCACCTATAAACTCTGCGGCAACCGGCTCGAAATCGAAGAAGTTGTGCAGCAGGTCTTTGTCGAGCTCTACACTGCGCTGCCGCGCTTCCGCTTCGACTCCATGCTGAGTTCTTTCATATACCGCATCACTGTCAACACTGTCAGCAAAATGCTCGGCAAAGCCAAGCGCTTCGTTTCCTCCGACGCGCGCGACGACTTGCCCGAACAGCGCAGCGAAGATCTCAACGCGCAGCAACAGATGATACACCGGGAGCAGATGGAGGAACTGCGCACCGCCATCGGACGACTATCGGACGAACAGCGCACCGCCCTCGTGCTATACACCTTTGAGAACTTCTCCTACCAGCAGATAGCCGACGTTATGCAATGCACACTCAGCAAAGTCGAAAGCCTCATATTCAGAGCCAAGAAAAACCTTGCCAAACAGATAAAACAATGACATTAGAGCAAAGCCTACAGCAACTATCGCACCTTGAGTGCCCGCACCAGGTGGATGTCGTGGATCGCGTCATGGCGCAAGTCGCCGACCGGCCCTACCTGCAGCCTGTACACCGTCGCCGCAGCCTATGGAAACCCATTGGCGCTACTGCTGCTGCGGCGGTTGTGGCACTCGTACTCATCAATGTTCTCAGCGTCTATACCCGCACCTACGACGATGCCGGCCTGGGCGTTGCTCTCATGCAGGCCAACGACTACACCTCATGGTCCACCGTCGAGGAAGCAGCCCCTAATCCCATCGAATACCTCTACGAAGAATAAAAAACCTTAAGCAAGATGAAAAAGCACTTAGCCATAGTTCTTATGCTTGTCCTCGCGTTTCCCCTTGCTGCGCAGCACAAACAGCAGTCTCGCGAACAGCATAAACAGCCGGAGATAAGCGAGATGGTCAAAGACCTCTCTGCACCCCAGAAACGCAAAATAGAGAACATCACCCTCCAGTCGCGCCAGCGTGTTGAAGAACTGCGTGCAAGCAAGCGTGCTGTCGGCGACAGCATAGCCTCCCTTATGCAGCAGGACGGCGATCAGTCGCAGCAACTTTTCCCCCTCTTTGATCGCGAAGCTGCGCTCCAGACGGCCATCAACCGAGAGATGTACTCCACCAAATTGCGCATTGACGAGGTGCTGACGCGCGAACAGCGTGCCGTCCTCCGCCAGTCGGCTCACAAAGGCAAATCCACCCGATCCGGCAATCCTCCACACCCCAAACATTAGGATATTGTATCATAAACGATAAGCCCCTCCGCACCTAATGGTACGGATTTTTTTATCTGTCGGCATCTCTATCCTCGCTCAATGTCCATCATTCTCACATAGAGGGATGTGTGGATAAATAATCTTATCCAATCATTTTTTTTTCGTATATTTGCACTCTCTCCACAGGGGGAGGAATAAAATAAAATATTGACAATCAAACAATAAACCGTAATGAGAAAACTGGCAGTGGTTGCATTTGGCGGCAACGCCCTTCTGCGTAGCGGTCAAAAAGGCACCTACCAAGAACAGATAGAGAATGTTGAGCGTACCTGCGAAAGCCTGTGTGCTCTTTTGAAACGCAACTACAATGTGGTCATAGGACATGGCAACGGCCCGCAAGTAGGCAACGTCATGTTGCAGCACGAGGCTGGCAAACAACTTGGTATTCAGGCCATGCCGATGGACTTCTGCGTGGCCGAGACGCAGGGCTCGATAGCCTACTTGATTGAGATGGGGCTGCGCAATGTTATGGCCCGCAACGACATACAACGTGACGTGGTGACGTTGGTTACCCAGGTGGCGGTGAACAAGCTGGATCCGATGTTCCAGAATCCCACCAAGCCTGTGGGTCCCTACTACACTAAAGAACAGGCAGATCAGCTGGCTGCCGAGACGGGTGCCAAGTATAAAGAGGACCCGAAGGGCAACGGCTGGCGCAAGGTGGTGGCGAGCCCGAAGCCGGTGCGTATCAATAACATCAAGATCGTGAAGCAGCTGGCCACGGCAGGCCACGTGGTGGTCACCGTGGGTGGCGGCGGCATACCGGTGGTGGAGGAGAGCGACCGTGTGACGGGAGTGGAGGCTGTGATCGACAAGGATCTTGCATCGGCCCTCTGTGCAGTGGAGATTGGCGCCGACGAGTTCTATATCCTCACCGATGTGCCCAAGGTGTATATCAACTTCCGCAAGGAGAACGAGCAGGCCCTGGACACCATCACCATAGCCCAGGCCAAGAAGTACCTTGAAGAAGGCCAGTTTGCCGAAGGCTCGATGGCTCCGAAGGTGCGTGCGGCCATCATGTTTGTGGAGCACGGCGGCAAGGAGTGCATCATCACCGAGGCCGGCCAGCTGGACAATCCCAACTGCGGCACCCGCATCGTGAGATAAAAGCTCAATCAGATTTTAAAAGATTTCTGATTGAAAACAAACAATGCAATAATTCAAAATTCATAATTCATAATTCATAATTCAATATTAACAAACATGGCTTACAATTTAAGAAACCGCAACTTCCTGAAGATTCTTGACTTCAGCCCGAAGGAACTCAACTATTTGCTCGACCTGGCTCGCGACCTCAAGCGTGCGAAATATGCTGGCACAGAGCAGCCTCAATTGAAAGGCAAGAACATTGCCCTTATTTTCGAGAAGACCTCGACCCGCACCCGCTGCGCCTTTGAGGTTGGTGCCCACGACCAGGGTGCCCATGTGACCTATCTCGGTCCTACCGGCAGCCAGATCGGCATCAAGGAGAGCATGAAAGACACCGCCCGCGTGCTGGGTCGCATGTTTGACGGCATCGAGTATCGTGGCTTTGACCAGGCCACCGTCGAGGAGCTGGCCAAATATGCTGGCGTGCCCGTGTGGAACGGTCTTACCGCTGAGGCTCACCCCACCCAGATTCTGGCTGACTTCCTCACCATCCAGGAGCATACCGACAAGCCCCTGAACCAGGTGAAGTTTGCCTACATTGGCGATGCCCGCTACAACATGGGCAACAGCCTGATGGTTGGCGGCGTGAAGATGGGTATGGACATCCGCATCATTGCCCCCAAGAAACTGCAGCCTGCCAAGGACCTCGTTAAGAAGTGCCAGGAGATAGCCAAAGAGACCGGCGCCAAGCTGACCGTCACCGACGACGTGGAGAAGGGCGTGAAGGGTCTTGACTTCATCTACACCGACATTTGGGTGTCGATGGGCGAACCCGACAGCGTGTGGAAAGAGCGCATCAAGATGCTGATGCCCTACCAGGTGAACGCCGAGCTGATGAAGAAGACCGGCAACCCGAAGTGCAAATTCATGCACTGCCTGCCCGCCTACCACAACCTGGAGACCAAGGCCGGCCGCGATGTGCACGAGAAATTCGGTCTGGACGGCATCGAGGTGACCGAGGAGGTGTTCGAGAGCGAGAACAGCATCGTCTTCGACGAGGCCGAGAACCGCATGCACACCATCAAGGCTGTCATGGTGGCCACGCTGGGCGACTGATGCTGATTGAGTAAATGCGTTAATGTGTTAATGTGTTAGTGCTGGCGCACCAATCATTAGCACATTATCGTTTTTACATATTAACGCACTAACAAAATAACGCACTAACGCATTAACTATGTGGTTTACTAACTTACTTACCAGTGGGGGAGTCGGCACGACGGTGCTGATGCTTTCCGTCTCTATCTTCGCTGGCTTGCTGCTGGGCAAGTTCAAAATCAAGGGTGTCACTCTCGGCATCACATGGGTGCTCTTTGTGGGTATCCTTATCAGTGCCCTCGGCGTGCAGTGCAACGGCGAGATGCTGCACATCATCAAGGAGTTCGGGCTCATCCTCTTTGTCACGGCTGTTGGCCTGCAGGTGGGTCCAGGTTTTTTCAAGAGTTTCAAGAAGGGCGGCTTGGCCATGAACGGCATGGCGCTTGTCAATGTGGCCCTCGGCGTGCTTATCACCTACATCATAGCCAAGACCGCAGGGCAGAGCCTGACCGACATGGCGGGTGTGTACACGGGTGCCGTCACCAACACGCCAGGCCTCTCGGCTGCGCAGCAGACGGTGCGCGACTTGGGTATGGGCGACGCTGCCGACCATCTGGCGGCGGGCTACGCGGTGGCCTATCCGTTGGCCGTGGTGGGCATGATAGCGGTGTGCCTGCTGCTTCGCCCGCTGTGCCGCATCGACCTGAAGAAGGAGCCCGTGGCCGACGACACGACCGTGGAGCCTGCCGAGAAGAAGGCTACCCCCGTGTCGCAGCGCCATAAGGTCAACCTGATACCCATCTTCGTCATCATCGCCCTCGGCATCGTGGTGGGTTCCATCCCCATACCGGTCGGCATGTCGGCCCCCGTGAAGCTCGGCTTGGCCGGAGGTCCGCTTGTGGTGAGCCTTGTGGGGGCCTGGCTGGGTGTGAAGAAGGGGTGGTTCACCACCGAATTCACCGAAAGCCACGGTGTGTGGATGCTGCGCGAGGTGGGCATCGCCCTCTTCCTCGCGGGAGTAGGCCTCAGTGCCGGCGGCAGCTTCCTGGCCACCATACAGGCCGGCGGCTATATGTGGGTGCTCTACGGCGTAATCATCACCATGGTGCCCCCGCTGCTGGTGGGTCTCTTCGGCCGACTGGTGCTGAAGATGAATTACTACACGCTGATGGGCTTCATCGGCGGCAGCCATACCGACCCGCCGACCCTTGCTTTTGCCAACAACATGGCTCCTGAGGGTTGCAAGCTGCCGAACACAGGCTATGCTACTGTGTATCCGTTGACGATGTTCCTGCGTATCTTCACGGCGCAGCTACTGGTGCTGATGGCGTGAGGAGTTCGGCATCGAGGGCTTTGCTTGTCTCGCCCTTTTCGATTTCGAAGGTGATTTTCTCGTCAAAGGAGGTCACCTTTATGGTGTCGCCCGGGAGGATGTCGGCGCGGATGATTTCGTCGGCGAGGTCGTCCTCGATGTAGCGCTGGATGGCACGGCGCAAGGGTCGGGCGCCGTACTGTTCGTCCCAGCCTTTGCTGACGAGGAAGTCCTTGGCTTTTTCGTCCATGACGACTTCGAAGCCCATTTTGCGGATGCGCGAGAAGAGGCCGCGCAGCTCGATGTCGATAATTTTGTGGATCTCCTCGCGGCCGAGGCTGTTGAAGTAGATGATGTCGTCGATGCGGTTGAGGAACTCTGGTGCGAATGTTTTCTTGAGGCTTTTCTCGATGACGTCGCGCTGGAGGTCGCTTTTCTCGGCTTCGCGAGCTGCTGTGGCAAAGCCGACGCCCACGCCAAAGTCCTTCAGCTGGCGGGAGCCGATGTTTGAGGTCATGATGATGATGGTGTTCTTGAAGTCCACCTTGCGGCCGATGCCGTCGGTGAGGACGCCGTCGTCGAGTACCTGAAGGAGGACGTTGAAGACGTCAGGGTGGGCTTTTTCGATTTCGTCGAGCAGGACGATAGAGTAGGGCTTGCGGCGGACGCGCTCAGTCAGTTGGCCGCCTTCTTCGTAGCCGACGTATCCCGGAGGGGCTCCGATGAGGCGGCTGACGGCGAATTTTTCCATGTATTCGCTCATATCGATGCGTATCATGGAGGCTTCGCTGTCGAAGAGGTAGCGAGCGAGGATTTTGGTGAGGTAGGTTTTGCCGACGCCTGTGGGGCCGAGGAAGAGGAAGGAGCCGATGGGACGGTTGGGGTCCTTGAGGCCGGCGCGGTTGCGACGAATGGCTTTGGCGATTTTTGCGATAGCTTCGTCCTGACCTACGACTGAGCCTTTGAGTTCGTTTTCCATCTGCATGAGGCGAGAGCTTTCGTTTTCGGCGATGCGTTCGACGGGTACGCCTGTCATCATGGCGACGACTGCTGCCACGTCTTGTTCGCCGACTTTGATTTGCTTGTTGCGTTCGTCGGCTTCCCATTTCTGGCGCATGTCGGCGAGTTTGGCTTCGAGGTCGCGCCCTTGGTCGCGCAGTTCGGCGGCTTCGTTGTAGCGTTTGCCTGCCAGCACTTCCTTCTTCTGAGCCTCGACTTTGGCGAGTTCTTCTTCGAGCTTGACGATTTCTTCGGGTACGTGCATGTTTTCAATGCGCACGCGAGCACCCGCTTCGTCGAGGGCGTCGATGGCCTTGTCTGGTTGGAGTCGGTCGCTGACGTAGCGTTCGGTGAGGTCGACGCAGGCGCGCAGCGCTTCGTCGGTGTAGTGCACCATGTGGTGTTGCTCGTATTTGTCGCGTATGTTGGAGAGTATTTCGAGGGTTTCCTCCGGGGTGGCAGGTTCGACGAGTATTTTCTGGAAACGGCGTTCGAGGGCGGTGTCTTTTTCGATGTATTGGCGGTATTCGTCGAGGGTGGTGGTGCCGATGCATTGGATGACGCCGCGTGCGAGGGCCGGTTTGAACATGTTGCTTGCGTCGAGGCTGCCGGCGGCGCTGCCGGCGCCGACGATGGTGTGGATTTCGTCGATGAAGATGATGATGTCAGGGTTTTGTTCGAGTTCGGAGAGGATGGCTTTCATGCGTTCTTCGAACTGGCCGCGGTATTTGGTGCCGGCGACGAGGCTTGCGAGGTCGAGGCTGAGGAGTCGTTTTCCATAGAGTGTGCGGGGTATGCGGCCTTCGGCTATGCGGAGAGCGAGTCCTTCGGCGATGGCGCTTTTGCCGACGCCGCTTTCGCCGATGAGGATGGGGTTGTTTTTCTTACGGCGGCTTAGTATTTGGGCGATGCGGTCGAGTTCTTTCTGACGGCCGACGATGGGGTCGAGTTTGCCTTCGGCGGCCAGTTTGGTGAGGTCGCGGCCGAAGTTTTCGAGTGCTGGTGTTTTGCTTTGCGAGCGTTGCTGGCGGGAGTGTTGTTCTTGTGGGTGGACGGGGTCGGCGAAGGGTTCGTCGTTGTCGTCTTCGCTGGTTTGGCTGCTGAAGTCAGGGAGCGTGCCGCTTTCGTCGGCGGCGTTGCCGCGCACGAGTCGTGAGAAGCGTTCGTAGTCGACGCCGGCTTTTTGGAGCATGTTTGAGACGAGGTTGTCGTTTTCCTGGAGCATGGCGAGGATGAGGTGCTCGGTGCGTATTTGTTTTGATTTGACTTTGATGCTTTCGAGGTAGGAGAGGCGGAGTACTTTTTCGGTCTGTCGGAGTGTGGTGATGTCGCTGTCGGCGGTGTAGCGGATGTCGGCAGCGGCGTTGCTGACTTGCCGTTCGATGCGGTCTTTGATGTCAGCGGTGTCTACGCCGAGTGCTGCGAGCATGTTGAGGCCGCTGCATTCTCCGACGCGCATCATGCCGAGGTAGAGGTGTTCGACGCCGATGGCGCCGTTTTTGAGGCGTATGGCTTCTTCTTTGCTGAAGTTGACCGTGTTACGCATGTTTTCGCTGAGGTTTGCTTCCATTTGTTTTGTTGCTAATAACGAATTGCAAAAATACTACAAATAAAGGGAGAGCAATTTCCGTGCCATTATAATTTATCAACATGGCTGTGTTGACCTTTTTGCTTTGGTTGTGCTTAGGTTGTGCTTAGGTTGTGCTTAGGATATGCTTAGGATGAGCTTAGTATGGGGTGTGGATTTGTGTGGGGTGTTTATAAGGGTGTGGAAAAAAGTGGTGTGGAGTGGTGTTTATGTTAAAAAAAAGTTGTATTTTTGTATTTAGCCCCGTTGTGGGGATGAAGTTATAATATATTAGGATACAATTAAATATAAGGATATTCAATGGCTATTGAGAACGAAAAAATCACTCGTGTGGACATTGAGACGACGATGAAGACGGCGTATATTGACTATGCGATGTCTGTCATTGTGGCGAGGGCGTTGCCTGATGTGCGTGACGGTTTTAAGCCGGTGCACCGCCGAATTCTCTATTCCATGAACGAGAATGGCATTTTGTATAACACGCCGACGAAGAAGAGCGCGCGTATAGTGGGTGACGTGATGGGTAAGTATCACCCGCACGGGGACTCGAGTATTTATGGTGCTTTGGTGCGATTGGCGCAGGATTGGTCGATGCGTTATACGTTGGTGGACGGTCAGGGTAACTTTGGTTCGATAGACGGTGACTCGCCGGCTGCGATGCGATATACCGAGGCTCGTCTGAAGCAGATCAGCAATGAGCTGGTGGCGGATATAGACAAGGATACGGTGGATATGGTGCCGACGTATGACAATGAGGGTGTGGAGCCCAGTGTGTTGCCGGCTAAGATACCGAATTTGCTCATCAATGGTTCGAATGGTATTGCTGTGGGTATGGCGACGAATATGCCGACGCACAATTTGAGCGAGGTGCTGGAGGGTTGCATGGCCTATATTGACAGTGGGCGTTTGGCGGCTAACGGAAGCAAGTGGGAGAGTGATATCACGATTGAGGAGTTGATGCAGTATATCAAGGCTCCTGATTTCCCGCTTGGGGGTACGATATACGGTTATAATGGTGTGCGTGAGGCTTATACGACGGGTCGCGGAAGTATTATCTTGCGTGCTGACACGGTGATTGAGGAGGATGCGAAGGGTCACAACCTGATTGTGGCGACGACGATACCCTACGGTGTGAACAAGAGCGAGATGATTAAGAAGACTGCCAATCTGGTCAAGGAAGGCAAGATTGAGGGCATATTGGATATCCGCGATGAGAGCGATAAGGATGGCATCAGGGTGGTGTATGTGTTGCGTAACGATGTGGTGCCTAATGTGATATTGAACAAGTTGTTCCAGTTGACTGAGTTGCAGTCGAGTTTCGCGGTGAACAATATCGCGCTGGTGCATGGCAGACCGCAGTTGCTGAATCTCAAGCAGTTGATCCAGTACTTTGTGGAGCATCGCGAGGAGGTGGTTACGCGGAGGACTCGATACGATATGGCGAAGGCTGAGGAGCGGGCCCATATTCTGGCGGGTCTGCTGAGGGCGATAGATATTATCGACGAGATTGTGGCCCTCATTCGTGCCAGCAAGACGCCGGACGAGGCGCGTCAGGGACTGATGGATCGCTACCAGTTCAGTGATTTGCAGGCTCGCGCGATTGTTGATATGCGCTTGGCTCAGCTGACGGGTCTGCAGCATCAGAAGCTGCAGGACGAGTATGACGAGCGTATGCGCTTCATCGAGCGTTGCAAGGAGATTTTGGGCGACCATAATGTGTTGATGCAGGTCATCAAGCAGGAGTTGCAGGAGATCAAGGACAAGTATGGCGACGAACGCCGCACGGCTATCAAGTATGACGCTGCGGGATTCCGCATTGAGGATACGATACCTGACGAGCAGGTGGTGATTACCATTTCGCACAAGGGATATATCAAGCGTACGCCTCTGACGGAGTACAGGACTCAGAGTCGTGGCGGCGTGGGCGCGAAGGGTAGCGCGGTGCGTAGCGAGGATTTTGTGGAGCATATCTTTACTTGCACCAATCACAACTATTTGCTGCTCTTCACCGAGAAAGGACGTTGCTACTGGATGCGCGCTTTTGAGGTGCCGGAGGGCGAGAAGAACAGCAAGGGCCGTCCGATACTGAACTGCATCAATATAGAGCCTGACGACAAGGTGAAGGCGTATGTCAATGTGGAGACCCTCGGCGACCCCGAATATGTGGGCAATCACTACATTGTCATGTGCACCCGGAATGGTATCGTCAAGAAGACATCGCTCGAAGCCTATTCGCGTCCACGCACCAACGGTATCATTGCCGTGGGGATCCGCGAGGGTGACGAGTTGCTCACCGCCCGTCTTACCGACGGCGAAAGCTACATGCTCATTGCCTCGAAGAAGGGCAAGGTGATGGTGTGCCCCGAGAGCGAGTTCAGGGCGATGGGCCGAGGCGCATCGGGAGTCAAGGGAATGGACCTCGACGGTGACGACGATGCCGCCATCGATATGCTCTGCCTTCCCTCCGAGGAGGAGAATCTGCTTGTGGTCACTGAGCATGGCTATGGCAAACAGTCGCAGTTGAAATACGAGCCAGAGAAGAATCTTGGCTATCGTCCCACCCACCGTGGCGGCAAGGGTGTCAAGGCTATGCAAATCACCGACAAGACGGGGTCGCTGGTGGCTGTCACCAATGTCACCAACGATCATGACTTGATGATCATCAACCGTAGTGGCATTACCATCCGGATGAAGGTGGCCGACTTGCGCGTCCTTGGCCGCAACACCCAGGGCGTCAAGCTTATCGATCTGCGCGGCAAAGACTATATCGCCTCCATCACCAAGGTGCCTACGGAAGAGGAAGAATCTGTCAGCAACGAAGAACGCGAATCGGGGGATCAGACCGGAGAAAATCCATCGCCGGAAAGCAATAATATTGAAGATACAAATACTAAAGAGTAAAAGAAACCCGTAAAACATCACGATATGAAAATGAAACAAATCATTGCAATGGCAGCGCTGGCTGCTGTGACATTCAGCCTGAACGCGCAGTCGATCAACGTTGACGATGCCATTCAGAACTACAACCGCAAGTCGTGGAAGAAGGCCAAGGTGTCGATTGATGCCGCCGCCCAGCACGAAAAAACGAAAGACGACGCCAAAGTATGGTACTATCGTGCCTTGATTTATACCCGCATTGGCGACGACATCAGCACCAATCCCAAGTCGAAGTTGAAAGAGTTTGCTGATATTTGGGCTGACGAGGCCTACCAGTCGGCCATCAACTACAAGCGTCTCGATACGGAGAAGAATCCCGAGTATAGCCGCAACCTGGTCTATGTCTTCGATCGAATTGGATATAAGTACTACGAGCAGTCGCGCAAGCTCTTCAACGAGAAGAAGTACACCGAAGCCATGCAGTTGGCCAGCCGTGCAGCGGAGATGTATAACAACAGCAACCAGGGCGACAATGCTGGAGAAGCCCTCTACGTGGCTGGTTTGAGCGCTGTAGGAGCCCACGATACTGCGAATATCAAATTATACTTCAACCAGTTGAGGCGCAAGCGTACCGACAAGGATCAGGTTTACAACTACCTTTTCAATGTCTATAAGGCAGAAGGTAATGTAGATCAGGCTATGAGGGTGGCTGCCGACTTCAAGAAGAACAGCAAGGGCAACTACAAGGCCAATATTCTGATGGCTGAGGGGTACCTGTTGGGTAAGAATGTCGAGAAAATCAAGGAAGAGATTAACGCGGCCCTCGAACTGACGAAGGACTCTGTAGATATCTATCCTGTGCTGCTGGCACAATCGGCGGCATTGCTCGAACTCACCGAAGATTACGACGAAGCCGAGGCAAAATACAAAGAGTCGTTGACCCTGAAGCCAGTGCAGTTCGAAGCTAATTTTAATATGGGCAAGATGTTTTACAACCGTGCTGTTGATAAACTGACGGCTGCCAACGATGTGCCCCCAGACGATGAGACGGGTCTCTATGACAAGTTGCAGGAAGAATCGAAAGGACTTTTCCGTCAGTCGATAGAATATCTGGTGAAGGCCGTCGATTTCCTCGACAACCTGCCTGAAGCAGAGAAACCCTACCACCGTACCAACCTGGCCAGTGCGCTGACGGCTCTGGGTACTGCCTACGCCCGTGTCGAAATGTACGACGAGTCGAAGGCTGCACACAAGCGCGTGCAGGAAATGTCGGCAGAGTAAGGTTGAATATTTGTGATTGACAGATAGCGGTTAGTGGCTGACGGAAGACCACTGACCGCTAACTTTTTTCCACGATGGACAATAAAACGGCCATCAGAAAGTTATTTATGCGTGAAAAAATGGCTGCTCATATTTCTCCTGATATCGCCTGCAATGTTGGTCGTGGGACAGGGGAGGGTATGCGGTGTCGTGACCGATGGCAAGCGGAATGTGCCGATGGAGTTTGTTAATGTTGGTATTGTTGGTCAGCCCAAGGGTACCACCACCGATGATGCGGGTGCTTACTGTCTTGAGTTGAATGGTAGAGACAGCGTAACATTACGCTTCTCTTTTACCGGCTACGATGCCGTAGAACACCGTGTGAAGGCAGGCATGGTGGTCGATGTGACCTTGATGCCAGTTGCTCATCAACTTGACGAGGTGGAAATACGTGACGAAAAGACACGTCAGAGTACCTTCACACAGATAACGGTCGAAAAACTCGATGACGCAGTGGGACCTGCCAGCGGAGTCGAGAGTCTCGTCAAGATGTTGCCAGATGTACAGTCTAATAATGAGCTTTCCTCCCAATACTCAGTGCGCGGTGGCTCTTTCGACGAGAATTTGGTCTATATTAACGGCATTGAGGTTTTCCGCCCGATGCTCATCCGTAGCGCACAACAGGAAGGTATGAGCATAATTAACCCTGACCTTGTCGACCACATACTCTTCTCACCAGGCGGTTTTGATGCTTCCTACGGCGATAAGCTCTCCTCTGTACTTGACATTACTTATGGGCGCCCGCATGAGTTTGGTGCAAAACTGAGTGGTAGTCTCCTTGGTGCCACTGCTTCGGTGCGAGGACTCTTGGGCGACAGGTTCTTTTACGCTGCAGCTTTCCGTCAACATAGTAATCGCTACGTCCTCGGTAGCCTCGATACCAAGGGGCGCTACAATACCAGTTACACTGACCTGCAGGCCCTTGTGGGATATGAACCCAACGACCGTCTCTCGCTCAATCTCTTAACGGTATGGACACGCAACGTCTATGGATTGGTGCCAGATAGTGCCACTACGACATTCGGGGGCTTCTTTATGCCGCTTGTTTTGCATGTCTATTTCGATGGTCAAGAACAGGATAGTTACAACACCCTTCTTGGAGCATTTTCAGCCGACTATCGACCTGACGACAACTGGCATCTTCGCGGCAGTCTCTCGACTCAGCATGTGCCTGAAATCGAACGCTACGACGTACAAAGCCAATATTGGCTCTACGAACTTGGCATGGGCGAAAGTGCCGGTGACACAATTATGTTCGACCGTGGTGTGGGCACCTTCCTGGAACATGCGCGCAACCGACTCACAACAGATATATTTTCCCTCTCTTTCCGCGCCGACCGTCAAGCACTGCTTGGTGTGTGGAATATGGGACTCAACCTACAATTGGAGCGCATTACAGACCATTTGCGCGAGTGGAAATGGGTTGACTCAGCCGGCTACGCTCTTCCTGCCACATTCCTGCCCTTGGGCGACAGCACCAACGCGCCCATCAACCCCCTTCTGCAGCACTTCGCCAATGCCGAAAACCGTCTTTTTACCTCCCATGCGACGGCTTTCCTTCAGCGCGAGGCTAACCTCACCACCTCCCACGATGCACAACTGAAACTCCTCGCAGGCATCAGGGCTCACCTCTATACTATCCACAATCAACAGCCTGCCCATCACTTCTTCCTCAGCCCTCGCCTCAGCGCAGCCTATAAACCTGTCGCCAAACAGGACATTCTCTACCGCATCGCCGCCGGAATTTACCAGCAGGCCCCTTTCTACCGCGAATACCGACGCGACGACGGCTCTCTCAATACCAATGTCGGCCCACAGACCTCTTACCAGATAATGGCTACTACCGACTGGCGATTGCGTCTCTGGCAGCGCCCCTTCACCATCACTACCGACCTGTACTACAAATACATCACTGATCTTATTCCCTATACTGTTGACAATCTCCGTCTGCGCTATATGCCTGACCTTTCCGCCGTGGCCTATGCTGTTGGACTCAGCCTCAGAATCAATGGAGAACTCATCGATGGCCTCGAGTCATGGGCCTCGCTTTCCATCATGCAAACCCAGGAAGACATTGTCGGCGATAGTCTTGGGTGGCTCGCCCGACCCACTGACCAACGCATTTCCTTTAAGCTTTTCCTTCAGGACAACATCCCTTCTATGCCATGGTGGCGCATGAGCCTCAGCCTCGTCTTCGGCACCGGCACTCCAGTCACCGTCCCCATGAGCCATCGCACCGATGAAACCATGCGTCTTCCAGCCTATTACCGCGCCGACTGGGGCAACACCGTCTCCCTTGCCGAATTCCCGTTCTACAAACGCAGCACCTTCTGGCGCACCTTCAAGGATGTGCAACTTGGCGTAGAACTCTTCAATGTCTTCAACTTCCGCAACGTCGTATCCTACCTCTGGGTGGCCGACTATGAGAACCACTACTACCCCGTACCTAACTACCTCACCGCGCGCCAGCTCAACTTCAAACTCTCCATCCTTTTTTGATTTAAAATGATTTCCATCCCCTCGCCGGATACCCTCCAGCCCACCAAACACAACGGATGCTACCTCTTCCCGTCGGCCTCCACACCGCTCCTCAAACTCGACATCCTCTTCGAAGCAGGCTCCGCCTATCAGCACCGGCCTCTCTGCGCCGCTGCCACCAGCAAGCTCCTCTCCGTCGCCACAACTGACATCGATGCCCTCCGGATGGCCGAATTCCTCGACTTCCGGGGTATTGTCATTGAAGCCAACAGCGATATTTACCAAAGTGCGCTGACGGTCTATATGCTCCGCCGTTTCGCCGACCAAGCCTTGCCCATCGTCAAACGTATGATCACCCAGCCGGCCTTCAACAGCGACGACCTGCTGACTTGGTGCCGGAAAAAGAAAAACGAGATAGCTGCCCTCGAGCAACAGACACCACACCTCGCTCGACGCCTCTTCTATCGCACCCTCTTCGGCGACACCCATCCCCTCGGACGCTACGCCACCCCCGACGATGCCGACCGCCTTACGCCCGACGACCTCCGCCGCCACTTCGACCAATGCTACCTCCACGGCCCATCGGCCATCGTCCTCTCCGGCGATTGTGAATCGTTGGACGGCATGATGGATGACATTGAATGTGTGGTGGATAACACCTACCACCAAGCTCCTCCTGCCACCCCTCTGCCGCTATCCCCACTGCATTACCCGCTGCCCTCTGCCACCCAAACCTCCATCCGCATCGGTCGCATACTGCCCCTGCGATGGGACGACCCCGACTACGCCGATCTCACCCTCCTCACCACACTCCTCGGCGGCTACTTCGGCTCTCGTCTCATGAGCAACCTCCGCGAAGACAAAGGCTATACCTACGGCATCTACGCCCGCACTCAGATCTATCGCGGATGCATCGTCTTCTATATCACCGCCGACATCGCTGCCGGCGCCGCCGATAACGCTCGCAACGAAATAGTGCGCGAACTCCGCCGCCTGGCCGACGAACCCATCCCCGACGACGAACTCGACCTCGTCAAAACTGTCCTCGCGGCCGACTTTGTGCGCTCCGTCGACGGCATCTTCGAACGCTCTGCTCGCTTCTGCGATATGTTCGCCACCGGCGTCACCGAACGCTTCACCACCAATCTTGCTCATTCACTGCAATATACCACCCCCTCGCAACTCCGCCAACTCGCCCGACGACTCCTCTCCCCCGACCAGATGGTCTTCTGCTCCGCCGGCCTCTAACACGCCCAAGAGCCCATCCTAAGCTCATCCTAAGCATAACCTAAGCATA
>DFLB01000054.1:29035-35889 GCA_002373995.1 Bacteroidales bacterium UBA3630
AGCATAACCTAAGCATAACCTAAGCTCATCCTAAGCATATCCTAAGCATAACCTTAGCACATCCTCCCCATAACCACTATCCCTCCTTACCCCGTAGTATCCGGAGTCCTATCTGCAAAAAAAAAGAAGGCCCGCCGTCGGACCTTCTTTCTACTACTGTTGCGACTGCCGCCTCTTGCGCTCGTCATTCACATACCTCACCAGCGCCACCGTCTCAAACACAAGGCTCACTGCATATCCGATGCAGAACGCCAGCGTGAAAAGCCGTGCATGGGCAGGGTGACTCAGCAGGTATACTGCCAGCACGATAATATGCAGCAGCAATACCCCGACGACCGACCCCAGAAACACCTGCACAAAAGCCCGCGGCGAACGGTGCATCGCGCGGGTCACTATCCAGTGCTGCAACCCGCACACTGCGCCAAAGTACAACGCCAGCCACGGCATCGCCGTCAGAAAACTCTCCGGCATCGTCCACAGCACCACAAACGCACCGATCACCATCGCCAGCGTAACAGCCACCAAGCTAACGAGATACCGCCTCATTACTCGCTGAATTTCATGGTCTCCTTCGTCGTGAACTTCTCGCAATAGTGGCAGCGAAGCTTCAGGTTCTCCTTGTCCACAATGTCAAACTTCGTCGGCACAGCCTCGGCATTGGTGATGCACTTGGGATTGGCGCAACGCACAAAGTTCTCCACATGGTCCGGTATCTCCGCTTTGAACTTCTTGACCACCTTGTAGTCCTCAATATCGATAATCGAGGCAAAAGGTGCCACAAGCGATATCTTGCTCACCTCCTCCACCGAGAAGTGTTTGTTCTTGATCTTCACAATCCCCTTCTTGCCAAGCTTGTTGCTCGACAGGTAGTTGCCAATCAGCACCTCGTCTTTGTATCGCTCCAAGCCGAGAATCCTGATAACCTGATATACACTCTCCGTTGGGATATGGTCGATAACAGTGCCGTTCTCAATCGCGGAAACCACCATTTCTTTCTTGCTTTCCATAACTTGATGATATGTTTATATGTTAATACCTTGATATATTGTTGAGTTGATGTGTTGATGGGTTGAACTGTTTTGTCAACATATCAACCTGTCAACACATCAACGTTATTTCGCTCCCAGGATGGCTGCCATAAGCGCCTGGCGCACATAGACTCCGTTCTGCGCCTGCTGGAAATAGTATGCGTATGGCGTGCGATCCACGTCGGTCGTAATCTCGTTCACGCGCGGCAGCGGATGCAGTATGCGCATATTCTCCTTGCAGCCTTTCAGCATGTCGGCCGTCAGTATGCAGCTGTCCTTCACGCGCTCGTACTCCATCGGATCCGGAAAACGCTCGCGCTGCACGCGGGTCATGTATATGATGTCAGCGGTCGATATGATATCCTTCAGGTCGGTGTATTGATAGTACTTCAACCCTGCATTCTTGATGCTCATCTTCACACTCGACGGCAGTTTCAACTCGATGGGCGACACCAAGTGGAACGTGGCGTTGAAGTTGCACATCGCCTGCACAAGGCTGTGCACCGTCCGCCCATACTTCAGGTCGCCGACCATGGCAATGTTCAGGTTCTCCAACGTACCCTGCGTCTTGCGGATGCTGTACAGGTCAAGCATGCACTGCGTCGGATGCTGGTTCGCTCCGTCGCCGGCATTGATCACAGGCACCGTCGACACCTCCGATGCATAGCGCGACGAACCCTCCTTCGGATTGCGCATCACTATGAGGTCACTATAGGACGAGACCATCACAATCGTGTCGTGCAGCGACTCTCCTTTCTGCACACTCGTGCCACCCGGGTCTGAGAAGCCTATGATGCGTGCGCCAAGCTGGTTGGCTGCGCTTTCAAAGCTCAGCCGGGTGCGCGTCGACGGCTCAAAGAAAAGCGTCGCCACCACTTTGTCGCTCAGAATCTTCTGTTTGGGGTTCTTCTCGAAACCCTCAGCAATGTCCAGCACCTCAATATACTCCTCTTTCGAAAAGTCTGTGATTGAGATGAGGTTGCGTCCTTTTAATGTGCTCATAATATTTTGTTTATATGATGTTACAATGGTTGTCTTGTCTCACTTCTGCATCTCTATCGCCAACTGGCGGTTGATAATGGCAGCCTGCATGTCAGGATCCGCTTCGAGCGCCTTGTCAAAATACTCCACCGCTCGGCCATAGTCCTGATAATGCGTCATCTCGATGTATCCCAGGTTGTGCCACGCATCGGCGCTGTGCTCGTTGATGTCCAGCATCCGGTGATACAAACTCTCCGCCGGCTCCATCTCCCCCCGCTCCTGATAGTACATCGCCAGCGCATAGAGCGCGTTGGTGTTCGACGGCTCAAGCGTTATCGCGGTGTTCAGGTACTCCACAGCCATCGGGTTGCTCCGGCTCGCATATAGCACGCCAAGCTCCTCAAAGGCCGACGCATAGTCCGGATACAGGTCGCACACGCGCTGCAACAGCGTGACGGCGTTGGCCGTGTCGCCCTTCTCTTTGTAGATAAAACCTTTCATAAACAACGCCGTCCTGTTGTTGGGCTCCTTGGCGGTCACGTTGCTCAGGTTCTGCATCGAACGGTCATAGTCCCTGCTGTAGAAGGTAATCTCTCCCATCTTCAGCTGCACCTCTACGCTCTCCGGCGCCAGGTGCTCGGCTTCCGACAGGGCCTTGTAGCTGTTCTCCACGTCGCCGTTGGCAAAATAAGCATCGGCTTGCCGCAGGCGGTAGTCCACTTTCTTGGGCTCCAAACTGACGGCTTTGTCTATATCCACTATGGCTTCCTTGACGCGCCCCAGGTTGAGCAGCACCTCCGCACGCCGCGCAAGCACGTCGGCATCTTTCGGATGTCGCTCCACCTCGAAATCAAGCACCTCAAGTTTCTCTTTGTCTGTCAGCGTGTCAAAGTCGGCTGCATGGCGTCGGCACCCACCAAGGGCTAACGTCACGCACAGCAGCAATAGGACGGTCGTTCTTTTCATATTCCAGTGTAGTAACTCTAAAATCTGTATTTTATTGTATAAATTGTTCTATCAAGTTATCAACAGCCGCCAATTCCTGTGCCCGTAGGACGCTCCTGGCTTGCAGCTCGCTGATAGGCAGTGTTTTCCATAGCAGCGCCCAGTACTCTTTCGTCTTCCTTGTCCGCATCTCGTCATTCGGCAGCCGCAGGTTGATCTCTTCTATCATCCGCCTGACAAAGTGCCTGCTCTTCTCCCTCGCCTCGCCATCCGTGAGCGTGTCGCCACGTAGCCGCAAGGGTAGGGTGGGGTCGTACAGCACCCCTCGGCCTATCATCACCTCGCTGATCCCGGGAAACAGCGTCCGTATGCGCTCGGCATCGGCCCTCGTGCAGATGTCGCCATTGTACACGACGGGCGCCTTCAGCATGGGCATCACTTGGCCGAAAACCTCCAGGTCGGGCTGTCCGCCGTATTGCTGCTTGCCGGTGCGCGGATGTATCGTGACCGTGGCTATTGGGTAGTCGTTGAAGATGGGCACCAGCTTGAATATCTCCTCTTTCTCCCGCAGGCCGAGGCGGGTCTTGATGCTCAGCCGGCACCGCAGCCGTGGCACCACGGCATCAAGCATCTGCCTGACTTCCTCAGGATAGGGCAATATGCCGCTCCCGCGGTGTTTCCCGGTCACGGCACGCATCGGACAGCCTATGTTCCAGTTCACCTCCGTGTAGCCCATGTCGGCAAGCATCCCGGCCAACTCTACAAATTCTTCCGCCTCGCGACCCAATATCTGCGGTATCACGGCTATGCTGCCCGCATTGTTTTCCGGCAGTACATCGGCAAGGTATGTCTGTCGCGCGCTCCCCCGCGAATGATGGATGTTGTGCGTGAGCGACAGGAATGGCGACACCGCCATCGCTATGGCGCCAGGGAAGCATTCTTCATACACCCGCCTGAACAGCACCTCTGTCAGCCCTTGCAGTGGCGCCAGTATCATTTGACGGCCTCCTTCCATTCTTCTTTGTGCGTCTCTATGTAGTGCTTCAGCGACGCTGTCATCCGGCTGCCCACGTCGTGCACCGGCCGGTAGAGGATGCTCCGCTCTTTGGTCTTGGGGGTGAGGACCTTCTCTTTGCTGTCTATCATGGTCAGGTAGCTCAGCAGCACTGCCAGTATGCACAGCCCCTTGGCCATGCCTAGCAGGGCGCCGGCTATCCTGTTGAAGATGCTCAGCTTGACGGCTTTCATCAGCCCCTCAATGCAATGCCCCAGCAAGTAGGTCAGCACCAGCACCCCAAGGAAGGTGACTATGAATGCTATGAGTATCGCGCTCTCGCTTTTCAAACCTATCAGCACCGCCACCTGGCCCGAATAGTGCACCGTCGCCCAGATGCCTACCAGCAGGCCGGCAAGTGTCGACACTTCGCGCACCAGCCCTCTTTTCCAGCCTTTGAAGATTAGATATAGCAGTGGTATGGCAAGGATGATGTCAAGTATGTTCATCGCATTGGGATTATAAAACAAGCGTCCCTCCCGATGGAAGGAACGCCCGAATAACACATTTTCTTTTCTCTATCACGTATGATAGAAATAAGCAAGCACGCCATATATAACGCAGAATTGCTCATTTTGTTACATTTTTCTGTAACTTTTTTTCTAATACATTGAATAAGAGCCATATCAACACGCCTATGGCGATGCCGAGCAGGGCTCCGCAGACGAGGTCGCCGGGGTAGTGCTTGCCTAAATAGGCGCGGCTGTAGCTTGTCGCCAACGCCCACACAATCAGCAACAGCAGCGGCCATTGCCTCTTCATGCGTTTCCAGTATCTCAGCACAAAGAACAGCGCCACAGCGAAGGCGTTGGCGGCATGCGAACTGACGAAGCCGTACTGGCCGCCACAGTGGGTGCGGAACATGCGCACGTCCTCCAGTGCATGGCAGGGGCGCAGGCGGCATACCGTGTCTTTGATGAGCACGCTGCCTTGGTCGGCCAGCAGGAAGCAGAGCACGACGCCGATGGCCACCAGCCACCAGCGGCGCGGCTCCTGCCGCAAGGTAAGCAGCACAAAGGCCAGCACAATGACCACCGCCCAGCTCCAGTGCTGGCTGAGCGTCCACATCGTCCAGTCGAGGGCGGTAGTGTTGTGGCTGTTGATCCACAGGAACCACTGGGTGTCTATCTCTTTCAGCGTCTCAAGCATTCAGCATGGCGAATATCTTGTCCTTCAACTCGGTGATGCCCTGTCCGCTGACGGCGCTGATGAAGACCGCCTCGATGCCCTTGGGCAGGCGGCGCTTCAGCTGCTTCTGCAGTTGCTCGTCCATCATGTCGCACTTGGTGACGGCCAGCAGACGCTGCTTGTCCAGCAGTTCGGGGTTGTATTTCTTCAGCTCGTCGAGCAGCACGTGGTATTCCTTGGCAATCTCTAACTGTTCGCAGCTGACCATGAAGAGCAGAATGGAGTTGCGCTCGATGTGGCGCAGGAAGCGCAGACCGAGGCCCTTGCCCTCGGCGGCGCCCTCGATGATGCCGGGGATGTCGGCGATGCAGAACGACTGGTCGTCGCGGTACTTCACAATGCCCAGGTTGGGCACTAGAGTGGTGAAGGGGTAGTTGGCTATCTCGGGTTTGGCGGCGCTGACGACGCTCAGCAGGGTGCTCTTGCCCGCGTTGGGGAAGCCAACGAGACCTACGTCGGCCAGCACCTTCAGTTCTATGATCACCCACCGCTCCTCGGCGGGCTCGCCGGGCTGGGCGTATCGGGGCGTCTGGTTGGTGGCGCTCTTGAAGTGGTCGTTGCCCAGGCCGCCGCGGCCGCCCTTGGCGATGATGAGCTCCTGGCCCTCCTCGGTCACCTCGCCGATCTGTTCGCCGGTCTCGGCGTCGCGGCAGACGCAGCCCAGAGGCACTTCCAGTATCTGGTCCTTGCCCGTGCGGCCGGTGCAGAGGTTCTCGCCGCCGTTCTGGCCGTCCTCGGCGAAGACGTGCTTGGTGTACTTCAGGTGCAGCAGGGTCCACCGCTGCGTGGTGCCGCGCAGGATGACGTGGCCGCCGCGGCCGCCGTCGCCGCCGTCGGGACCCGCCTTGGCGTTGTATTTAACCCGCAGCAGGTGCGCACTTCCCGCGCCGCCCTTGCCGCTCCGCACCAGTATCTTGACGTAGTCTACAAAGTTAGAGGTCATTGCTTGTCCTATTTTCAAAATGCAAAGATACGACAAATCTCCGACATGGGCAAATAAAAAACATGCTGAGGAAACACAGCATGTTTTTTTCTTCATCAACGCACATCGCGAAACCTTGTTTCAATTTCAAAACATCCTTGCGACACTCTTTTTGGCCGTTTTCAAAACTGATTGAGACTTGCGACACTCTTTTTAGCCATTTTCAAAATCATTTGGCCCTCGCGACACCCTTTTTGCCCGTTTTCAAAATCATTTGGCTTTCGCGACACCCTTTTCACCGCCTTTTAATTTCAAAACAGACTTGCGACACTCTTTTCAGCCGTTTTCAAAATCGATTGGCCCTTGCGACACTCTTTTCACCCGTTTTCAAAACCGATTGATATGCGACACCTTGGCGGCCTTAATCAATCAGTATCAGTTCTTGGCGTTTGTATGAGACGAGCATCTTCTGCTTGGCAAGCACCTCGCAGCCGAAGAGACCGTCTATGCCTTTGCTCTCTTGCAGGTGAGACACGTCGGAGAAAGCGGTTTGCAGCTTTTTGAACTTGCGACCGCCGAGCGTAAGGGTGGTTTTGCCTTTTGTAATCGATGCCCGTCCGTCGCCATAGCCCGTGAGGTGGGTTTTCTTGATGCCCTTAACAGTGGACGGATGCAGTTGTGGCCAATCGCTGGCGAGCAGGTTACTTTGTGCTCCACTGTCGAAAGCAAGCACAAC
>DFLB01000034.1:0-24926 GCA_002373995.1 Bacteroidales bacterium UBA3630
ACTTGTGCGTGACGATTTCAAACTGCTCTGCGCCAGCGATTTCAGAAATGTAGTCAGCCACAATTTTCGTGTTGCCCACCTCGATGTTGCCCACGCTGTAGTTGTCGCCAGCGTGCGAGAAGAAGATAACGATTGCGTTCATTTTCGTGTTGTTGTTTGAGGATTTGACTTCTTGTTTGTTCTGTGCATTGCCGCAGCCCGCGAATGTCAGCATGGCTGCAAGGATGGTTAATAAACGTTTCATATCGTTTTGGAACTTGGCTCTATTTCAATATAGGACTGATCATTCAACAGCCTCGCAGAGGCTGAATCTCAATAACCCCACACAAGGTACGCAGTGTGGGGGCAAGGGGAAAACCACCGCTCAGCGTCTCGGAGAGACGCGATTTCAACCATTTTGACGATAAATCAGTCATACTGTATACCTTTACCTGATAAAGTTGGTGTAGTTGACTTCCTCCTGCTGCGGCAGGCCGCCACGCTCGCGTTCGGCGGCGATGGCGCGGACCAGGAAGGCCATGTTGCGACCCACGAAGCGCATGTTCTGCATACCCTCTTCGTCCTGCAGCACCTGCTCGGCGTTGCTGCCGTGCACCATATTCCAGTAGCGGCCGCTGACAATGGGCATCTCGCTGATGGTAAAGTATTTGTTCAGCCGGTCGAAGGTGGCCGTGGTGCCTCCGCGACGTGCCGAGCAGACGGCGGCGCCCACCTTCATCCGCTTGCTGAAGTGGGTGGAGAAGAAGAGGCGGTCGAGCAGATTGGTCAGCGTGCCGTTGGGCCCGGCATAGTAGACCGGCGAACCCACCACCAGACCGTCGGCGGCTTCGAATTTGGGCGCCAGCTCGTTGACCATGTCGTTGAAGACGCAGCGGCCCTGTTCGGCGCATTTGAAACAGGCTATGCAGCCGCGGATGTCCTTGTTGCCTATGTGCACCATCTCGGTGCCGATGCCCTCGGCCTGCAGGGTGCGCTCCACCTCGCTCAGGGCGGTGTAGGTGCAACCCTTGCCGTTGGGACTGCCGTTGATCAGGAGTACGTTGAGTTTATGTTCCATATTGTTTTTTTCACTTATAACGTCATGTGCTTGATTTTATTGTTCAGTAGGTGCTTGCCGTGGAGTAGGTGAAGCGCCAGCCGTCGCCTTCGCGCCGCAGGCGGAAGGCGAGCTGCAGGCGCCACGTGTGCTTGCCGCCGCCGTAGACGGCTGCCAGCACGCGGCTGCGGCCCGTCAGGGTGGCGCTGTCGCCGTCGACTTTCACATCTAACTGCTCCGTCTGGCAGTCGTAGTAGTTCAGCGTCCCATCGGCGATGGCCTCCAGATACTGCTGGCGGTTCTGCCGCGTGCCCGTCATGTGCACCAGATAGAAGTCGTCGGCAAACATGGGCCGCAACGCAGCGGTGTCCTTCGCAATCATCGCGCGGTACATCCGCTCGTATTGCCTCTCAATCTGCTGCTGGTCTGTGGCTTGCCCCTGTGTGGTGAATGATGCCATGATTAATGCGATAAATAGTATTACTGATCGGCACGCGCTTTTAATTCCACAGCGCATCACAGGCTATCTACCAATATCTGCTTGATGTCCTTTTCGGTGAGGGGCGCATAGGCAGTCTCAAGACCTTCATTGACGGCTATATGGTGTGCCATCTCGTCGAGGCGGCTGTCGTCGATACCCACCTCGCGGAGGTGCATCGGGATATTGATGCTCTCGAAGAAGCGGTAGGTCTCGTCGATGGCGCGCTCGGCAATCTCGCGCTGCGGCAGCGTAGCGTCGATGCCGAAGACGTTGATGCCGTATTTCACGAAGCGGGGCATGGTGTGGTCGTTCAGTATGTGGCGCATCCAGCGGGGCGTGATGATGGCCAGCCCCTCGCCGTGGGTGATGTCGTAGTAGGCGCTGAGGGCGTGCTCGATGCCGTGGCAGGGCCATCCGCTGGGGCTATTGCCGAGCGAGAGGATACGGTTGCAGCCGTAGGTGCAGCAGAGCATCATCTCGGCACGGGCGGTGTAGTCCTCCGGATTCTCTAAACACTTGCGTCCGTTGACCATCAGCGAGCGCAGCATCGACTCGCAGAAGCCGTCGTTGAGCAGCGTGGTGTCCTCAGCGAAATACTGCTCGATGGTGTGGTTCATGGCGTCGGCGATGCCGGCAGCGGTCTGTTTCTTGCTCACCGTGAAGGTGTAGGTCGGGTCGAGGAACGAGCACACGGGGTAGAGCAGCGGGTCGACATAGCCAATCTTGTCGTTGGTCTCGGTGCGCGAGATGACGCCGCCGGCATCGTATTCGCTGCCCGTGGCGGCCAGGGTGATGATGTCGACGATGGGCAGCGCAGCCTGGGCTTTGACCTTGTAGCTGATGAGGTCCCACGGGTCGCCGTCGTAGCAAGCGCCGGCAGCAATGGCCTTCGAGCAGTCGAGCACCGAGCCGCCGCCCACGGCGAGGATGACCTCCACCTTGTGCTCCTTGCAGAGGCGCACGCCGTCCAGCACGCTGGGGTCGTACTTCGGGTTGGGCTGTATGCCGCTGAGCTCGACGATGTCGAAGCCTTTCAATAATTCCAGGACTTTCTGATAAAGCCCTATCTTCTTGATACTTCCGCCCCCATAGGTCAGGAGGACTTTCTTGCCGAGTTGCCCCATCACTTCGGGGAGCTTTTCTACAACGCCCTTGCCAAAAACGAGGCGCGTCGGGGTCATGTAATTAAAATTCTGCATAATATAATTTTTTTATTGTTTCTACAAATTGTTTTTACATATATCATTCACCACTCCAACAATTTACGAACATTTTCGTCACCTGTTTCCAAAATGCAAAAATACAAACTTTTCCCCATACAGCAGTTGCACAAATTGCAGCAATTATTTCACTTTTTTATTATTCCATATATGCAGGCTGAAAATATATTTCACCGTTATTTTACATATTAAACAGCGTACTGATTAAGTAATAAAAAGTGCTGTAATATTATGGAATACGAAACAAAAGACAAGTTGAAGTGAATACTAATATTTACGTCGGTATTTGGACATGGATTTGAACTTGCGTTGAAACAGGCATTCAATTACTTAAGTCGCTATTAGGGCGTTGATTTTGAAGGACTGCAGGAAAAATCTGGCCCGCGCCGTATGGCGCGGGCCGGATTGAAATATTGTAGAAATGAGGAAAGGTTATCCGTAGTTCTCGATGAGGTGCTTGACGAACTGGGGGGCGCCGAAGTTGATGACGCCGGTGTCGTGCTGGTTGAGCTTGGCAATCTGGGCCATCTCGCCGTCGGTGAGGCGGAAGTCGAAGACGTCGAGATTTTGCGCCATGCGCTCCTTGTGGCTGCTCTTGGGGATGGCCACGATGCCGCGCTGGGTGAGCCAGCGCAGGGCCACCTGTGCGGCGCTCTTGCCATAGTTGCTGCCGATGGCGGTCAGCTCCTCGCTCTTCACCACGCCGTCCACGCCCTGTCCGCCCAGCGGACCCCAGGCCATCATACGGGTGCCAAACTCGGCGAGCAGCGGCTCGATGGCGGTCTGCTGGATGAGGGTGTTGCACTGCAACTGGTTGACCATGGGCTTGACGTCGACATAGTGGGCGAAGTCGAAGAAACGGCCCGCCTGGAAGTTGCTCACGCCGATGGCGCGCACCTTGCCGTCGCGGTAGGCCTTCTCCATGGCGCGCCAGGTGCCGAAGACGTCGCCATAGGCCTGATGGATGAGCAGCAGGTCGATATAGTCGGTCTGCAGGCGGCGCAGGCTATCGTCGATGCTGCGGGCTGCTTTTTCCTCGCCGGAGTTGCTGATCCACACCTTGGTGACGAGGAAAAGCTCCTCGCGCTTCAGGCCGCACTTGCGCCAGGCGTTGCCCACGCCCTCCTCGTTGGCGTAAGCCTGCGCGGTGTCGATGAGGCGGTAGCCGACGCTCAGAGCGTCGCTCACGCAGCGTTCACATTCGTCGGGGCTCACTAAGAAGACTCCGTAGCCCAGGGGCGGCATTTCCACGCCGTTACTCAGTTTGATGTATTCCATAACGTTAAGTGATTTTTACATATAATTGCCATCTAATTGACCATTAATTAATGGATAATTCATGGCAATTCGTGTTAAACTTGGTAGTTTACTTAGTCTATTTTGACAATGTGGTACTTGCGGCTGCCGAGGCCGATCTTCTCGGCGTGCTCGACGGTGTGGACACCGTGACGGTCGTTGATGCGCTGCTTGAGGGCCGACGCATCGTCGCCAGCGGTGTTCTGATGACCGAAAACGAGGTCGAGACAGGCCTGGTCGAGGGCCACGGGGTCGGTGGAGGCCAGGATGCCCATGTCCTTCAGCTCGGGAGCGGCGGGATTGCCGTTGCAGTCGCAGTCGACGCTCATGTTGTTCATCACGTTGATATAGATGACCTTGCCCTTGAAGTAGTCGTGCACGGCGGCAGCGGCGTTGGCCATGCATTCAAGGAATTTGTCCTGATTCTCCGGCTGGATGAAGTCCCACAGGCGGGTGTAGTCCTCGCTCTGGCCGTTGGTGTGGATGTAGGTCTTGCCGTTGCGCGAAGCCACGCCGATGCTGGCGTTTTTCAGCACGCCGCCGAAGCCGCCCATCGCGTGCCCCTTGAAGTGGGCCAGATTGATCATAAAGTCGTAATTTTGCAGGTTCTTTCCGACGATATTGTAGTGCATATAGGTGGTGTCGCGCACCGGAATCTTGATTTCGCCGTCGGCATCCATGATGTCGACGCCGCCGATGACGTTGAAGCCGTGGTCCTCGATGACGGCCAGGTGGTCGTCGGTGTTCATGCGCTTGCCAGCGTAGGCGGTGTTGCATTCCACCAGCTTGCCGTTCACGTGCTTCACAAAGTCGCCGATTAGCTCGGGCTTGAGGTAGTTGTGGCCGCCGGCCTCGCCGGTGCTGATTTTTACGGCCACGCGCCCTTCGGCCTTCACGCCCAGGGCTTCGTAGAGCTTGATCAGCACCTCGGGGCTGATGTCGGTGGTCATGTAGACGGCGGCGCCTTCCTCGGCGGGCTGTGCCTCCACCTTCTCGCTGCTCCCCTTGCAGCCGCAGAACAACAGGGCGGCGGTCGCAAACATTACAAGTGTTTTCTTCATTGTTTTATGTTTTAAATATTTAATCTACATTCTTGATGAACTTGGCGGGATTGCCGCCCACTATGGTGTTGGGGGCCACGTCCTTGGTCACCACGGCACCGGCTGCCACCACGGCGTTCTCGCCCACGGTGACGCCCGGCAGGATGGTGGCGCCTGCGCCCACCCAGGCATTCCGCCCGATGTGCACGGGCTTGCAGATGAGCAGCTGACGGTCGTGCAGGTCGTGGTTGTTGCTGATCAGCTGCACATTGGCGGCAATCATGGCGCCGTCGTCAATGGTGATACCTCCGCGGCTCATCATCAGGCAGTTGTTCATTATCATCACGCCTCGCCCTATCTTCACGCGGTCGAAGCACACGCCCGTCAATCCGGGCATCACCGTGCTGCCCTCGCCGAGTCCCTCGCCAAAGAGTTCCTTGACCAGCGAATTGTACTCGTCGGTGTAAGGCATTGTATGATTGAGTTTAAAGAGCACCTGCGCCTGGCGCACACCCTCGGCGTGTTCTTCGGGAGTTGTCTGTCGCGGATCCTCTATTGTTGCTTGCATAAGTATTTGTAGTTTAAATTATTATTCTAATTCTTTTATTCTTGAACGATGCTGCAAAAATACAACCATTCCCCCAAACGGATGTTTCACAAAAAACATCAGTTTTTTCACAAAATATAAAATGTATTACTGTGAGTCCTTCGTGGGTTGTCGGTCAAACCGACGGCATGCCACTTTGTGCCTTCTATGTGGCAATTACATATCTCCCGAAAAACCAGTGCATTGCGTGTGCGAACCAAACAAGATGGCAAGTTGCTGATTTTCAACCCAAAGGTTAGTAATCCTTCGGTGGTCCTTGTCGGCAGAGCCGACGGCACACCACGGCGGTCTCTCGGCGGTCCTTCGGCGACAATTTTTTCGCCCTACAGATTCTTATCCATACCATCTCACGGTGTTATTATAAAACATTGTAAAAATTATTTTTGCCATGTCGTAGAAATTTCGTATTTTTGCATTGCTAATAATTATATGCTGAACAATGGAAGGATATTCTAAATCACCGCACGAGGAAAGGATAGAGATACTGAAATCCCTGATGCCTGAAGTTTTCGACGAGGGCAAAATTGATTTTGAAAAACTCAAAGCGACATTGGGTGAGGATGTCAATTTCTCCAATGAGCGTTATGTCCTCAATTGGGCGGGCAAAAGCGAGGCCTTCCATATCATGCAGCGTCCGTCTTCAGCTACACTCATTCCATCTCGAGCTGAGTCCGTTGATTTCGACACCACACAAAACATTTTCATCGAGGGTGAAAACATGGAGGTGCTGAAGGTGCTTCAAAAGAGTTACTTCGGCAAGGTAAAAATGATTTACATTGATCCACCATACAATACGGGCAACGACTCGTTTATCTATCCCGACAAGTTTTCCGAGACTAAAGAAGAATATCTGAAACGTGTGGGTGACAAAAACGAGGAGGGTTATATGACCCGCGAGGAAATGTTTCACAAGAACAGCCGCGAAAACGGCCAGTACCACAGCAACTGGCTCAATATGATGATGCCACGCCTCTATCTGGCAAAGAGCCTCTTGCGGGAAGATGGAGTTATCTTTATCAGCATTGACGATAATGAGGTGCACAACCTCCGGTTGTTGATGAATGAGATATTTGGGGAAGAAAATTTTGTGGCGCAATTCATTTGGGAGAAACGTGTTAATCGAGAAAATCGCAACGAGGTTTCTGTTAGGCATGATTATGTTGTATGCTATTCGAAATATACAGAATCAGATGTAAAACGAATCATGCAGACCCCAATGAATGAAAAAGCATTATCCAATTATTCCAATCCTGATAATGATCCGCGAGGGTTATGGAAATCTGACCCTGCACATGCCCAAGCTGGTCATGGTACCAAATCACAGTTCTACACATTGATTGCACCTAATGGGAAACGACATGAATTACCTAGTGGAAGATGTTGGTTATATACAAAGGATGTAATGGATGCTGCTATCAAAGATAACCGAATATGGTTTGGTAAGGATGGAAATGGTGTCCCTCGAATTAAAACATTTCTGACATCAAAAGAAAGAGGATTAACACTAGAAACGATATTATTTGCAAAGGATGCATCAACAAATGAAAAGGCAAAAAATGATTTAAAAGAATTGTTTGACGGAATTGCCGTTTTCGAGACACCTAAACCTGTTGAGTTAATATCCCTATTGGCACAAGTCGCATTAAAGGATGGATTAGTCTTAGATTTCTTTGCAGGGAGTTCTGCAACCGCTCATGCTGTAATGCAGTTGAACAAAGAGGATGGCGGCAATCGTCGTTTTATCTGTGTTCAGATGGCCGAGCCTTGTGACTCAAAAAGCGAGGCATATAAGGCTGGCTATTCTGACATCGCCGAGATTAGCAAGGAACGCATCCGCCGTGCAGGGGCAAAGTTGCGTGCTGAAGTAGAGTCAGAACGAGCACAAAAAGCCTCCGAACTCTCTTTTGACGACACAAATGAAACAGCCATGCCGGACTTTGGTTTTAAAGTTTTCCGTCTTGCCGACAGCAACTTCAAGCAATGGCGCGACTTTCGTGGTTCCGAACAGCAACAATGGCAGCAACAGTCCATCGACTTCATCAACCCCGTTGCCGAGAATGCCACCATCGACAACATTGTGTACGAATTGTTACTAAAGAACGGCAAGAGCCTCAACAGCACTATAGAACATTCCGACAACATCTACAACATCAACTACGGCGAGTTAGTTCTATTGCTTGAGTCTGTCGACCAAGAGACAATAGACCACGTCCTCACCCTCCACCCTCAGAAAGTGATTGCCCTCGACAACCTCTTCTCCGGCAACGACCAACTGAAAACCAACACCGCCCTCCAACTCCGCGACGCTGGCATAGAATTTAAAACAATATAGATATGTTGCCGGCAAAAATAGTAAAAGAGCGAGAGCAAAAGCTCCTTGATATCCAAGATGATGTTCTAAAGGGAGGCATATGCGTTCAGGATTGGACAACTTTCCAATTAGAAAATGCATATATTTCCTATATCGCTGGCGCAAGCTTGGCCTGTGTTGTAATGTGTCAGGCTTCAATCGAATCTTTTATTCGGGATGATGAACATTTAGACAATCGAAGTTTCTATGATTTAATCGAAGCTTCATCATACGATGAAACGACAAAACAGAAACTACATAAATTAAGGTCTTACAGAAATAGTTGGGCTCATGTGGACAATGAAAAACAGATTAATTATGCCGAGTTAGATGAGATGGCTCTTTTCGCGTACAGATTAGCAATGGAGATCTTTCATTATTACCCTTTCGTATAAGATAAAACCATGTATAGATGGATAATACGTATTTTATATTAACGAACAAACCAATTGCGATTGAAAGGTTACATATTTGTACCTGGGATTTCAATAATTCCAAGGCGGCTATAGAAATTGGTATTGAGTTTTCCGCAACGCCGTATTCGAAAGATGTTGCATTCAAATTATCTTTGCCGTTTTTAAAAGAGACAGATACTGCGATTTGCTTAATGGACTCCCTCGTTAGAGATGACGATAATAGCAAATTCATTTTTAACGACACCATTAAAGCAAACAAGCCAATAAAAGGCGATAAAAGAAATGGGTCAATCATTGAATTCCAATCACGCACTCTGTCTATTTTACCAATAAAGGAAGTAACTATCGAAAATGGGGTATGCTCTTTTATGGTTAAAGATATTAATCAGAGTTTAAAAAACTATATTCGATTACTAATTAAAACTGACATTTCATATTTAGCAGTAATTCGAAATGGGATAACCAGGAAAACATACATTTACGATATTAAGATAAATGAGAAAAGAAATCTCCCTAACAAAATAAATGATTTATTAAATCAGAGTTATATAATTTGCAATTCAATAAAGTCATGTTTCTGTTTTCATGTAATTCCAAGTAATTATAACATTTCATATTTGGATGGCTCTAAACTAAAGAACATCCGCATGCTTGAAGCCGATGCCTTTAATAGGTATCTTCCAATAGATAAAGAAATGAAGCAGGACGACTGTATAATTGTGTTCAACAAAGACTCAAATGCTTCCGATAGTAGTTATTCCTTTTTTTCAGAATTCGAACAAGAAACAATCGGAAACAAACAAATCATCTTGGCTATAGCCGCAAATATCGCATGTAGTTTATTATTTGGCATCTATACATTAAGAAATTGGGTCAGTGGTGACAACTGGTATGATTTTTTCCCTTGGGAATTTGGTGTCGCCATAATAATTCTTGTGATTTTTATACTGTATCTATTTGTTCCTTGGAGAAAGCTTGAAGATTTTCTCTCATTAAAATAGTTAATTATGAAAGCACTATTAGATACAAATATTATTATTCACAGAGAAGCCAGTAGGGTAATCTCTCAAGACATTGGCATTCTCTATCGTTGGCTTGACCGAGGGAAATATACGAAGTGTATTCATTCCATCACAATAGATGAAATAAAGAAGAATTCAAACAAGGACACGGTTGATGCGTTTCTTGTAAAAATGGATAGTTATGAAGTTATTGAAATACCGTCGCCACTACAGCCTGAAGTTAAATCGATCTCGGAAAGAATCGATGTGACTCAAAATGATAGGAATGACACAATGCTGCTAAACGAGGTGTTCGTTGGTCGCGTGGACATTCTGATAACAGAAGATAAAAAGATACATAAAAAAGCCTCGGAACTCGGCATTGAAAACAAGGTGTTCTCTATTGACTCATTTTTAGAGAAAGTCTTTGCCGAGCATCCTGACTTAGTGAACTACAAAGTCCTTAATGTTCAGAAATTGAAGTTTGGACGAATCAACCTGAACGACACATTTTTTGACAGTTTGAAGGAAGACTATCCAGGATTTGACAAATGGTTTTTTAAGAAATACGATGATGAGGCATACATTACCGTTAATTCAAATAATGGCATGTTACTCTCATTTTTATACCTTAAGGTTGAAGATAAGGATGAAGACTATTCAAGTGTAAATCCAATATTGCCTCCAAAGAAAAGGTTAAAGATAGGTACTTTTAAGGTGATCAATAACGGATTTCGACTTGGAGAGCGTTTCTTGAAGATTATATTTGACAATGCCTTGAAAAATCATGTTGAGGAAATATATGTAACAATATTTGACAAGCGAGACGAACAAAAACGGCTTATTGATTTATTAGAGCAATGGGGCTTTGTTTTTTGGGGAATGAAAGGGGGGGAACGTTTGTATGTTCGAGACTTTCATCCTTCTATGAACATAAATAATTTAAGGAACACCTATCCCTATGTCAAAGCGACACAAAACACATACTTGGTTCCAATATATCCTGACTACCATACTGAATTGCTACCAGACTCCATCTTAAACACCGAATCCCCAGAGGAGTTTATCGAAGATTTCCCTCACCGTAATGGTATTGGCAAAGTATATGTGTCCCGTGCACTACCACCACATCCACAAAAAGGTGATTTGCTGGTGTTTTATCGCACTGGTGGGTATTATAAAAGCGTGGTAACCACATTAGGTGTTGTGGAAGAAATACAGACTGGTTTCAATAATGAGGATGAGTTTGTTAATTATTGCAGAAAGGGGAGCGTTTTCCCCGAACATCAGCTGCATGAAATGTGGAAATATCGTGCAGATAAACCATTTGTCGTGAAATTCCTATACCTATATTCTTTTCCTCATAGAATCAATATGAAAGAATTGATTGATTTAAAAGTTTTGGCAGGTGTGAATGATGCCCCAAGAGGTTTTAAGCCAATCACTGTAGAACAATTTAATACAATTATAAAGGAGACTAAAAGCGATGGTAGTTTTATTATCCATTAAGCCAGAATACGCTGATAAAATATTCTCTGGGAAGAAGAAGTTTGAATTTCGGAAATCGATATTTAAGAATACCGACATTGAGAAGGTCGTTGTATATGCCTCTTCTCCTGTCCAGAAAGTAATAGGAGAATTCACTATTGCGGATATCCTTAATGACGATATTGAAAAGATCTGGAACAAGACCGCGCACTATTCTGGAATAACAAAAGATTTCTATCTTTCCTATTTCGCTAACAAAGAAAAGGCTTATGCAATTAAAATTGGAAAAACAAAACGGTATCGTCAAGCTCGTAATTTGAGTGATTATAACCTCCGATTTGCGCCACAGTCCTTTGCCTATATACCCACAATATGAAACTCTCTTTTGAATCCAACTTGTCGTATCAACAAGAAGCCATACAGTCTGTTGTGGGGTTATTTGAAGGGCAGAATATTGAAGATTCTGGTTATTCATACAACCTCGCTGGTTCTCTCAATATGGTTGACGGTATCGCCAACAAACTGGTATTGTCAGACGAGCAATTATTGAGAAATCTGCAAGGCGTACAGGAGCAAAATGAATTGCCCAAATCCGAAGCGTTGGATGGCATGCACTTCTCTGTTGAGATGGAAACCGGTACTGGAAAAACATACGTCTATCTTCGCACCATCTATGAACTCAACCGCAAGTACGGATTCAAAAAGTATGTTATTGTTGTCCCATCCATCGCCATACGCGAAGGCGTGTTGAAGAACTTACAAATCACACACGAACATTTCCAAACACTATATGACAATACGCCTGTCCATTACTATGTTTACGACAGCAGCCACATATCAAAATTACGAGGGTTCGCTACTGGCGACAACATAGAGATACTTGTTATCAATATAGATGCCTTTGCCAAAGATGAAAATATCATCAATAAACCCAACGACCGATTGAACGGACAAGAGCCAATCCGCTTCATCCAATCCGTCAATCCGATTGTTATTGTGGACGAGCCTCAAAATATGGAGTCGGAAAAACGAATTGCAGCAATCCAGAACCTCAATCCGCTTTGTACATTACGCTATTCCGCTACACATCGCAACCGCTACAATCTCGTGTATAGCCTCAATCCCGTTAAAGCGTATGATTTGGGACTGGTCAAACAGATTGAGGTCGATTCCGTCATGGAAGAGAACTCGCTCAATGGCGCATTCATTGCATTAGAAAGTATTACTCCGCAAAAGACGAGAGTAACAGCAAAACTGACCATAGATCAAAATACGAAAGACGGTGTAAAACAAAAGACTGCCACTGTTCGTACAGGAGACGACCTATACAACCTCTCAAATGAACGAGAAATATACCGAAACGGATATATCGTGGAAGAGATTGATGCTTCCAATGGCTGCGTAGTCTTTAGTGGAGGAGAAACATTATATGTGGGAGAAAAACATGACGACCAAAACGATGAGGTAATGCGATTCCAAATGCGTAGGACAATAGAAGAGCACCTGCGCAAGGAACTACGCTTGAACAAACTCGGCATAAAGGTATTGTCTTTGTTTTTCATTGACCGTGTAGCCAACTACCGTTCCTACGATGAGAAAGGCAATGTTTTGTATGGCAAATTTGCTCAATGGTTTGAAGAAATATACAATGAACTCATACAGCAGCCGATTTTTCAGTCTTTGAACAAGTATTCTATAGAGCAAATACATAACGGATATTTCTCACAAGACAAGAAAGGCCATATCAAGGATACAAATGGTGAGACACAGGCAGATAATGACACCTACAACCTCATTATGAAGGACAAAGAGACGCTGTTGGACATGAATAATCCATTACGGTTTATCTTTTCTCATACAGCCCTTCGTGAAGGTTGGGATAACCCCAATGTTTTTCAGATTTGCACACTCAATGAGACCAAGTCGGACATAAAGAAGCGACAGGAGATAGGTCGTGGATTACGCCTTGCCGTAAATCAGGAGGGAATACGCGTCCGGGACAAAAACATCAACCGTCTGACCGTTGTTGCAAATGAGTCATACAACGATTTCGCCAAAGCGTTGCAGACTGAATTACAAGAGGATTGTGGTGTGGACTTTACCGGTCGCATAAAACCCAAGCGAGACCGTGTGACTGTTCAATACCGCAAAGGATTTGAAGCAGATCCAGCGTTTCTTGAGATATGGGAAAAACTGAAAGGTAAAACGACATATCGGGTAAAATATGACACGGCTGTATTAATTCAAAATGCAGCCAAAGCTGTTAAAGAGATTCCCGTAATCAATGCACCGTCAGTGCGCTCCGTGAAAACCGAGGTTATCCTTTCTAACGAAGGTGTATCCGCAAACTATAAGGGAGATAAATTATCTAAAGCCAAATCGGATTATGTCATTCCTGACTACTTGAATTACATACAAAATCGTACAGAACTCACTCGTTCCACTATATACGAAATACTCAATAGGTCAGGACGCCTGCAAGACATCTCCACCAATCCTCAGTTCTTCATGGACTCCGCCGTCTCAGCAATTCGACGTGTCCTTTATGACTTGATGATTGATGGTATAGAATATCGTCGCATAAGTGGAGCTGAATACGAGATGCGCTTATTCAAGGATTCCGACTTGGAAATATACCTAAATGATTTTACATTTAAAGTCAACCAGTCGGACAAAACCATTTACGAGAACTACATCCCCTTAGATTCGACTGTCGAAAGCCGCTTCGCTCAAGACTGCGAAAATAGCGACCAAATAAAGTTATACTTCAAGTTGCCGGAATGGTTCAAGATACCCACACCGATTGGCAGTTACAACCCAGACTGGGCTGTCGTCTTTGAAGACGACAAACGTATCTATTTTGTCGCAGAAACAAAAGACACTGGGACATCCACTATTGATCTGAATAAACTGCACCCAAGCGAAAAACAAAAGATAAAGTGCGGTATTGCCAATTTCAGAATAATAGATGGTATCGAGTATCGTGTAGTAAAAAAAGTGAGCGATTTAATTTAATAAATCATATTACATTCATAAAATGAAAACAAAATTTTTTGAACAATATACACTGTCGGATAATGAAATAAGGGATATACTTGAAAATGGTATACTGGTATTCGACACAAATGTGCTGTTAAATCTATATAGTTACACCAAATCCACAAAAGAAAAGGTATTAAAGATAAAGATGAGTATATAAATGAGTATGTAAATGAGTATGTAAATGAAGGCTACTGGTAAATACTGGAACAAAAACATATATTAGTGCCCAGATTGAACTAAAGAAAAGATGAAGCAAGAAAATACAAACCAGCATGTCGTTATCAAGAATATGCAAGGCGAAGTAATCGCCCGACTTGGGGAGGAGCAAGGCTGCACCGACGACCTCAGCACAGCATACCTCGACGAGTTGGACCTGAGCAATGCCGACCTTGAAGGTGCCGACCTCTCCGATGCCTATATTGGATTCTGCGACCTTACTGGCGCCAACCTGCGCAATGTCGATTTAAGCAATGCCACGATAGAATGCTGCAAGGTGAAGGATGCCGATTTCTCTGGCGCCGACCTCAGTGGTGCCGAAATAGACAGTACAACCGACATCTGTCTGGACGCCATCATCGACGACGAAACGGTCCTCCCTGCGCGACATAGCCCCTCATACATGTAAGAATCAATTGGCGATTAGGCAAGGGATAGACTTCTTGGCCATAAACGTGCCGGAGCTGGGGCACACCTGTATGCATCCGCTGTGCGGAGGTGATATTTTTCAACAGAAGTACTATCGATATCCATGAAGTATATGTGATAAAAAAATTAAAAACACATTTTTATTAAGTATAATTCATAAATATTTCATATCTTTGCATTGTCAAATATAATTATTATATCATGAAATTAATTGAACGACAAAGATATATAGAAAAAATCACTAAATGGTTTGGTAAAGATATGGCCATAGTGCTCACCGGACAGCGGCGGGTGGGTAAGAGTTGCATACTGCGTTATCTGTGTGAGAAGTTGTCTGAAGAGGGTAATGTGATATTTATCGACAAGGAGCAACGCCAATTCGACGGCATCAGAACCTATATTGACCTGAACGAATATATCGAAGCTCACATGGCCGAAGGGAAATGCAACTACATTATGATTGACGAAGTGCAGGATATAGTAGAGTTTGAACGGACGCTGAGGAGCTTTTACAAGGAGCCAAACACTGAAGTGATTGTCACGGGGAGCAATGCGAAGATGTTGAGCAGCGAGTTGTCGACACTTATTGGCGGACGTTATGTTGAAATCTATATACAGCCATTGTCATACGACGAGTTCCTGACATTCCACAGCCTTTCAGACAGCAACCCTGATGCACTGAGCAGTTATATCGAATACGGCGGTATGCCGGGGTTGGTACAAATCGGCCTCGACCAAGAGAGTGCAGCCAAATACCTCTCAAGTATCTACGACACTACGCTTTTGAAAGACGTTGTGATGAGAAACCAGATACGCAATGTCGACTTTCTCTCCAAGTTGGTGCAATATATGGCCGACAACGAAGGCAAGCTTATCTCGGCCACCAACATCAGCAACTATATGAAGTCCATAAGAGAAAACATCTCTCCATCCGTCATCATCAACTACCAGAAGATGCTGAGCGATTCCTACCTGCTACACAAGGTGAGCCGCTACGATATCCATGGGAAACGTCTGTTTGAAAGCAATGAGAAGTTCTATTTCGAAGACCAAGGTATCAGAAATGCCATAGCTGGAGGAACGAGAGACCAAGATATTGAAAAGATAATAGAAGGTGTGGTGTACCAACACCTGATAAGATTAGGATATAAAGTATATGTCGGTCAGTTGCAGGCAGGAGAGATCGACTTTGTTTGTTCAAAATCCACAGGGGAACGGGTATACGTGCAAGTGTCTTATATTGTAGCCGACGAAGCGACACGCGAGCGTGAATTTGGCAACCTGCGGAAGATCAACGACAACTATCCCAAATATGTCATATCTATGACACCTTTGGTTTCCAGAAATGACGACAACGGCATCACACATCTTAGTTTAAGACGTTTTCTCTTGGAGGGGTTGTGATTTAATGAAGATTGACTTTCTATACTCGACGGATTTTCTGGCGATGAATGCGCCGGAGCTGGGGCACACCTGTATGCACCTGCTGTGCAGGGCAGGGGAAGGGAGCTTCGTGTTCAACGAGCGGTGCTACCACATCGTGAAGAACGACCTGGTGGTGATACCACCCCCCAACAGGGCTAAGAACCTCGCGGCGGCACCGGGAATGGAGGTGGAGTGGTTCGCCGCCGACAACAAGTTTCTGCAAAGCCTGCTGCCGTCGAACAACTACAGCATTGGAGGGGCGGTGTCGCTCAACCAGAACCCCGTCATCAAGCTCAATGACCGACAGGCGGACATACTGACAGCCGACTTCCGGCGTCTGCGCGAGCGCACGGAAGACCGTGATTTGCTTTTCTACCGCGAGCTGATGGGGAGCCTTTGCCTGACGATGATGTACGATATCTTCGAGCCTCACGCGCAGCGCGATCCCACAGAGACCCATAGCGACCGGACTGCCTACATTGTCAAGCAGTTCCTGGCACTGCTGGACACCGGCATCTGCTGCACGGAGCGCGAGGTGCGCTACTATGCCGGGCGGCTGAATGTGTCGCCCAAGTACCTGTCGGCCACCGTCAAGCGCGTCACAGGCCACAGTGTCAGCAGCTTCATCGACCGTGCCACAGTGTCGATACTCAAAAAGAAACTCAACGACGAGCGTCTGTCGCTCACGCAGATTGCCGACCAGATGAACTTCAACACGCTGAGCTACTTCAGCCGCTACTGCACGAAGCACCTCGGCCTGTCGCCCAGCGACTACCGCCGCAGCCTGCAGCCGCGCTACAAATAGCAGTCTGCAGGGAGGGGGGCTATTTCGCGTAGTACTCTTCGCGGTCGGTGACGATGGCGTGGAGGTTGTGGTAGGCCCAATCCATAAGCTGCTGCATGACGGGCATGAAGGAGCGTCCGCGGTCGGTGAGTTCGTACTCGACGCGCGGCGGCATCTCTGGGTAGACCTTGCGGCCGACAAGTCCGTCGGCTTCGAGACCGCGCAGGGTCTGTGTGAGCATCTTCTGCGAGCAGTCGGGGTTGGCGGCGGCGATGTCGCGGAAGCGCATGGGGGCGCCCTGCTTGTCGAGGGTGTAGAGGGTCGCGAGGGTCCACTTGTTGCCGATGCGTGCCAGCACGTTGCGGATGGGGCACTCGGGGAAGATGGGGTCTTGGATGAAGGCTTTTTGCATGAGTCAGATCAGATATGTTGATGGGTTGATATGTTTGATGTTATGGGTTTAAGGGGTTTTTATAAATTAAGAGGTTGCCTTATATCATTCAGTATCTGGCTGATGTCTTCGGTGAAGGCGATGAAGCGAGGCAGGTCCTGCAGGTAGGGGTCTGGGTCGGCAGGGTTGAAGCGGACGAGGGTGGTGTGGGGGAAGCGCTGGGCGAACTGCTCGAAGGGGAGGCGTATGATGCCGGGGGTGTTGTAGCCGATGCCGAACTCGAGGAGCAGCAACCGGTCCTGCGAGGCTGCGGCGACGAAGTCGGTGTAGCGGCGTGCCTGCTGCTGCCAGTGGAAATCCTCGACGAAGGTGTCGTCGACGCGCAGGTGCATCGCCACGGGGCTGCCGTCGGGCATGGAGGGAATCATCTCCGAAGGGATGCGGCAGTCATGGATGAGGGGCAGAACCCGCTCGACCCACTGGCGGTTAGAGATCAACTTCTTAGGTGAACCGGTAGCGGGTTGGAAGAGGCTATAGTCGCCCTGCGTGGCGAAGATGTTCTCTGCGGGGAAGCCGGCCAGTTCGAACTGTGCGTCGACATTGGTGGTGACGACGAAGGCACGGGGGAACAGCGCCAGCAGCCGGCGGTAGAGCGGCAGTGCGCCCGTGCGGTAGCGGCAGAACCAGATGTGCTTGGCCCAGAACGCCCAGTATTCTTCTTGGCTCTCGAAAGGATAGAACCCTGCGGTGTAGAGGTCGGTGATGCCGTAGCGCTCGATCCACAGCGCAAACTCGCGGTGGAAGTCCTCGCCGGCGTAATCCAGCCCTGCTGCGGTGGTCAGGCCTGCACCGGCGCCGATGACGATGTGGTCGGCCTCGGCGATGGCCTGGCGCAGCGCGTCGATACGTTCACGATAGTCCATAGTCATGCCAAGAAACGTTCGCCGACAAAGCCGTTGCGGATGTCGCCGGTGGCGAGGTCGAAGGATTTGTGTATGGGCGGCGTGGGGCGCAGGTCGTAGTAGTCCATCCGCTCGACGGGGAGCCGGAAGTAGACCATCGTGTCGTAGCTCGGGTAGAGGCGGCGCAACACCTCGTTGTGGTCGTAGATCCAGCGCTTGTCGCTGTCGTCCACGTCGAAGTCGGCCCGTCCCGAGCATCGCACCGACACGCGGTCGTGCATCACGAGGAACTCCACCTGCGGGTTCTTCTGCAACTGGCGGTAAACCTCCTTACGCTCGGAGGTGGCAAAAAAGAGGACCGTTCCCTCCTGCTTCATAATCTGGAAGGCCCGCAGACAGGGGCGGTCGCCATCCACCGTGGCCAATACGCCTTCAATGTGGGTGTTAAGAAATTGCAATGCCTGTTCTATCATGGTGCAAAAGTACTATTTTTTTTTGCAAACAGGCAGGCATCTTGCGAAACCTGCCTGTGGTGCAACTATTTAGGTGAAGAAAGTATTTTTATTTGTAGAGGGCTTCGGCCAGCGGAGCGATGTCGCCGGGCATATCGGGATAGGCTGCTTTGAGGGCTTCGGCGAAGCTGGCGGCATCCTTCTTCTCGGCACGGAGTTTCTTCAGGCATTCCAGATAGGCAATGCGGGCTTCGACGGCAGGCTTCTCGACCAAACCGCCGTGGCCACCAATGAAGTATTTGGCACCGGTGGCCAGCTCGGCCTTGGTGGCGGCCAGCTCGGCGTCGATAGCCTCTTTGCTACCCAGCTGCAGGGGGCTCATGTGCATCTGATAGGGTGCCCAATGGGTGTAGCACACCTGGCTGCCGATGAGGATCATCGAACCGGGGAAGTCGCTGGCGGCGCCGTGGTCGAAGCGGAAGTCGACACCGGCATACTGCTGCGTGCTGCCGAAGGGCACCTCGGTGGCCTGCTGCGTGGGCTGGTCGACCATCGTCTCGCCAAACTGCTCGGCAAAGCCTTTCATCATGCCGCCATAGATGGGGCCTTCGATGAACTTAGGCATACCCTCGGGCATCACGATGGGCAGTTGGCCGCTGCCACCCAGATGGTAGTCGGTGATGTCGGTCACCACAGGCTTGCCAAGAGCCTTGATGTATTCGGCAAATTCAGCGGCGTTCACCTTGAAGAGGGGATACTCCATCACCACGAGGCCGCTCTGGCCTTCGATGATGTAACTGGCGTCGAACATCACGTCGTTCGAGTTGTAGACGTGCAGTTTGAACCCGTCAAGCTGATAGGCCTGGAATTGGCCAACGGTTTCTTTCTGTGCATTCATTGTCGTGTCGTTTTGGTTGGTGTTTTCGTTGTTGTTTTTGCAACCTACGGCAAGGATGGCGGCTGCGGCCATCATGATGATTGATTTTTTCATTTCTTTATTTTTATTAAATGTTTACCAATTCAGCGGGTCGGCGAGGATATTGCCGTCGGTCATCGGGCTGTCGGCCTCGGTGAAGTTGTTGGCGCGGTACTGGATGCAGAGCATCGTCAGGTTCTCGCGGCCGGTGTTCTTCAGGGCGCGACGGCCGTCGGGACTGACGCGGACGATGGTGCCCTCGCTGACGGGGAACTGCTCGCCGTCGACCTGGTAGGTGCCGCAGCCACGCAGGATGATGTAGAGCTCCTCGTGGGTCTTGTGGGTGTGGAGGAAGCCGCTGTCCTGGCCGGGGACGAGGGTCTGGAACGACAGCTCGCTGCCCGTGGTGCCGACGGCCTGGCCTACGAAGACCTTGCCACGGATGACGTTGGGGCCCATCGGCAGCTCGTGCTCGATGATCTTGTCGATTGTTCCTACGCTTACGGCCTTGTAGTTGCGGCCTTCTTTGATTGTTTCGATGGTTTTCATTTTGTTGATATGTTTATATGTTGTGTTGGCTTTTGATCTCGGGGGCAAAGGTACAATACTTTCCGAAACCCCGCAAGAGGGTACCCGATAGTAAGATGCTTACTTTGGGGTAAGCAATGAGGGTGCTTCAGAGAGAGTCAGAAGCGGATTTAATGTTTTTTAACAGCTGAGATGTCCGGGAAAGGTGTATTTTTGCAGTGCAAAAGCAGGACGTCAGACGGGAAATACCTTCAGGTTGCGGTAGATGTCGAGGTCGATATCCTTGAAGACGCAGAAAATGACCCTCATGCGTGCGTCGCGGCAGGCGTTGACGGCTATTTCGGCAGCGCGGCGGTTTGGGAAGTTGAACACGCCGGTGGATATGCAGCAGAAGGCGATGGAGCGGCAGTCCATTTCCTGAGCCAGGTGCAGACAGGAGTGGTAGCAGCCAGCCAGTTGGTGTTCTTGGCCGGTAGTGGGGAGGGTGCCAGGGTCGATGATGGGGCCTACGGTGTGGATGACGTATTTGGCGGGCAGGTTGTAGGCAGGTGTGATGATGGCGCCGCCGGTGGCTATTTCGTTGCCGCCCAATATTTTGTTGCACTCTTGGCGGAGTTGCAGGCCGGCGGCTGAGTGGATGGCGTTGTCAATGCACTCGTGGAGGGGCTGCCAGCAACCGAGGCCGCGGCTGTTTGCGGCGTTGACGATGGCGTCGACCTTGAGGCGGGTGATGTCGCCCTGCCAGAGGCAGCGATGAGGTGCGGGATGGCTGTCGGCGGCGGCTAACTGGCTGATTCTGACCACGCCTTTCTCCTTCAGCTGGGCTTGCAGTTCGGCATTCTGGGCTTGCAGGAATTCCTCGCTGAGGGGAGCGGGTCGCCAGATGTTCATCAGCACACGCAGCAGACGTTTTTTGCCTTTGAGGTCGGGCGGGACGGTGGCGCTGATGTCTTGTTGCTGCAGCAGGTAGTGGATGCAAAAGTCCAGGTTGTCGAGTCGGGAGAACATATAGGGTGTTTGGTTGTTAAATACGTAATTCGCTGGGAGAGACGCCGAGGTTTTTCTGGACGTAGCGTGTGAAGTAGTTGAAGCTTGAGAAGTGGAAGATGTCGCTGATTTCTTCGAGTGTGAGGGCTGGGTTGCGCAGCATGTGGCTGATGTCGAGGGATGTGTAGCGGGTGATCCAGTCGCTGGCCGGGATGCCGCTGACTTTGCGGCACACTTCGCTGAGGTATTTGGGTGTGACACAGAGGGCGTCGGCATAGTGTTGCACTTCGCGCCACTGGCGGAAGTCGCCGCGGTCGAGCAAGGCGAGGAAGCGTTCCATCAGTTGCGCTTGCGGTGTTGTTACGCGAGGTGCGTCGCCGTAGAGCTCGGCGTGGAAGTCGAAGAAGTCGATGATCATGCACTGGACGGCGTTCATCATGGCGTCGCGGTGGAAGTGGTGGGTGTTGACGGCCAGTCGTTTGCGCAGGTATTCGAAGTTGATGGCGCAGACTTTTTGCTGTTCGTCGGTGAGGTGCATTATGGGGTCGTTGAAGAGGGCCATGCCTCCGCGCATGCCGTAGTTGCTCATGGGGGTGGAGAGGTCGACAAACTGGCTTGTCACATAGACGATTTCGACGCGGAAGTCGGCGTCTGGAAGAATGTCGCGCAGGCGGCTGCCGCGGCGGGTGAGGATCATGCAGTCGCCTGCGTGCAGTTCGCGTTGGTCGCCGTTGTAGACGAAACGGCAGCTGCCCTGGGGGCACCATGCGTGCAGCAGGTATCCGTCGAGCGCTGGGTCGAGGGCTGAGTGCAGGTCGTCGCTGATGATGATGGGGAGCATGGGGGAGGGGTTTGTGTGCGGCTTTTTTATGGATAACGTATTTGTTTTTGGTATAGTATATGGGGGGTGTGTTTTTTTGTGTGTTGTTTATGGGTTTTATGGGTTTAATGGGTTTAATGGGTTTAGTGGGTTTAGTGGGGCTAATGGGGTTAGTGGGTTTAATGGGTTTAATGGGGTTAGTGGGTTTAATGGGTTTAATGGGGTTTATGGGTTTTGCCTTGGATATGCCTTGGATATGCTTAGGATATGCTTAGGATGAGCTTAGGATGAGCTTAGGATGAGCTTTGGGGGTGGGGAGGGGGTTATGTGTTTGAATTAAAAAAAAAGTGTATCTTTGCAGTCTGATTTATGGGACGCTATTTTATACATTTGGCCTATAATGGAGCCAATTACAACGGTTGGCAGACTCAGCCGGGGCTGCCGACGGTGCAGCAGACGCTGGAGGACGGGCTCAGCACCCTGCTGCGGCAGTCGGTCGGGGTGGTGGGTTGCGGACGCACGGACACGGGTGTCCACGCGAGCGACTTCTATGCGCACTTTGATGTTGAAGAGGGGGGAGGGGAGAGCACAGGAGGGCGGATGCTGCCCGCTAATCTGGTGTTCAAACTCAACAACCTGCTGCCGTCGGATATTGTCATCTATGACATTGTGCCTGTGGCCGATAATGCACATGCGCGTTACGATGCCGTTGCGCGTACCTACCAGTATCATGTCAGCGACCGCCGTCTGCCGTTCCGCCAGGGGCAGTATTGTCGCATCTACTACCGGCCCGACATAGACAAGATGAATGAGGCGGCGCGGGTACTGATGGAATATGAGGACTTTACGAGTTTTGCCAAACTGCATACGCAGGTGAAAACCAACATCTGCCACCTTACGCAGGCCGAATGGAGGGAGGAGGAAGACGGTTGGGTGTTCACTATCCGCAGCAATCGCTTCCTGCGGAACATGGTGCGGAGCGTCACCGGGACGCTGCTCGATGTGGGACGTGGAAAGCTGACGATCGACGGTCTGAGAGAGATAGTGGAACGCCGCGACCGCTGCGCAGCCGGCGTCAGCATGCCGGCCTGCGGCCTCTTCCTCACCAAGGTGGAATATCCGGAGGGGGTTGAGCATGGAGAAATGGAAATAAAAAGTCAAGAATGAAATATATAGAAGTAACCTTTACGATGGACGACACCGGCATCTTTCGCGACATGCTGGTGGATACCCTGGGCAACGAAGGCCCGTTCGAGAGCTTTGTGGAGACCGCCGATGGCCTGAAAGCCTATGTGCAACAGGCGCAATATGACCCGCGCTGGATAGAGGCCACGGTGCAAGCCTTTCCTGTGCCGCTCAGCTATAAAGCTGAAGAGATGGAAGACCGCGACTGGAACGCCGAGTGGGAGAAGAGTCACGAAGCCGTGCTTGTGAGGGCCGACGACGGCGCTACCGTCTATGTGCGTGCCCCGTTCCACCCCCACCGCACCGATGTGGACTATGAAGTCATTATCGAACCCAAGATGAGCTTCGGCACAGCGCACCATCCCACCACCTACATGATGATCAGCTATGTTGCCGAGTTGCCTGTGGCGGGGAAGCGGGTGCTTGACATGGGGTGTGGTACCGCTGTGCTGGGCATCCTTGCCAAAATGCGCGGAGCGGCATACGTCGAAGGTATAGACGTTGACGAATGGGCCTGGCGCAACGCGCAGGAAAACGCCGCCACCAACAATGTGGAACTGTCGCTGCGTCTGGGCGATGCTTCGCTTCTGGCCGACAGCACATTCGACATCATTATCGCCAACATCAACCGTAATATCCTGCTGGCCGACATGCAACGCTATGCCGCTGCACTGGCCGCCGGCGGCACGCTGCTGCTCAGCGGCTTCTATGGCGCCGATGAGGGGATGCTCATCGCCAAAGCCAACGAGTTCGGTATGACGCTGGCAGGCAAGAAGAACCGCGACGGATGGTCGGCGCTGCAGTTGAAAAAGAGCGAATAGAGAACATGATTGTTTGCATAGCAGAAAAGCCGAGCGTGGCGAGAGAGATAGCCAAGGTGCTGGGGGCCAATGCGCAGCATGATGGCTACTTGGAGGGTAACGGCTACCAGGTTACGTGGACCTTCGGCCACCTCTGTACCCTAAAAGAGCCACAGGACTATACCGACCAGTGGAAACGCTGGAGCCTGTGGAGCCTGCCGATGATACCGTCACGCTTCGGCATCAAGCTCATAGACAACGACGGCTACAAAAAGCAATTCGCCGTCATCGAACGCCTCATGCAAGCCGCCGACGGCATCATCAACTGTGGCGATGCCGGCCAGGAAGGAGAGCTCATCCAGCGCTGGGTTATGCAAAAAGCCCGCGCCACCTGCCCCGTGCAGCGCCTGTGGGTCAGCAGCCTTACGGAAGAGGCTATCCGCGAAGCCTTTGCGCAGCTGAAGCCGCAGGAGGAATACCAGAGCCTCTACGAAGCCGGCCTCTGCCGGGCCATTGGCGACTGGCTGCTCGGCATGAACGCCACGCGACTCTACACACTCCGCTTTGCGCAATCCAAAGGACAGATACTCAGCATTGGCCGGGTGCAGACACCCACGCTGGCCATGATAGTGAAGCGCCACTTCGAGATCAAGAACTTCAAGCCCGAGAAATACTGGATACTCAGCACCCTCTATCGCGGCGTCGTCTTCAACTCCACGAAGGGCAAGATAAAGGACCTCAAGGACTTCAATGGCCTTGAGGAAATCAAGGGGAAAGACTTCACGGTCGACTCGATAGAGCAGAAAGCGGGCACCGAGGCGCCGCCGCGCCTCTTCGACCTCACCTCGCTGCAGGTGGAGTGCAACAAGAAATATTCCTTCTCGGCCGACGACACGCTGAAGCACATCCAGAGCCTCTACGAAAAGAAGCTGACGACCTATCCGCGTGTGGATACCACCTACCTGTCTGACGATGTCTACGCCAAGTGCCCCGCCATACTGCAGGGCATCACGCCATACGCGCCGCTGGTGCAGCCGCTGATGGGCAAGAAGCTGAAAAAGAGCAAGAAGGTGTTCGACAGCTCGAAAGTCACCGACCACCATGCCATCATCCC
>DFLB01000034.1:24968-25364 GCA_002373995.1 Bacteroidales bacterium UBA3630
ACCATGCCATCATCCCCACAGGCCAAAACCCGCAGAATGTCAGCCTGACGCTCGACGAGAAGCGCGTCTACGACATGGTCACGCGGCGCTTCATCGCCGTCTTCTATCCCGACTGCAAGTTCTCCACCACCACCGTGCTGGGAAGTGTGGAGAGTGTGGAGTTCAAGGCCACCGGCAAGCAGATACTCGACGAGGGGTGGCGGCTGGTATTCGGCGGGAAACCAGATGCTTCCGATGGGGCGGAGAACCAGGAGGGCGCCGACAAGGAGCAGACCCTGCCCGCCTTCGAGAAGGGCGAACACGGGCCGCACGAGCCCAGCCTGGCCGAGAAGCAGACCACGCCACCCAAACCCTACACCGAAGCCACCCTTCTGCGCGCCATGGAGACCGCCGGCA
>DFLB01000061.1:0-2018 GCA_002373995.1 Bacteroidales bacterium UBA3630
TTCCAGCGGCTCAACCTCTAGGAAGGCTCCTGTAGCCCCAGAAAGACTTATCGCCCCAGTAGCGCTAGGACGACTAGAAAAACTAGGGCAACTAGAAAAAACTAGGACGACTAGAAAGCCTAGGAAACACCAGAAAAAGCCCAACAACTAAAAACATCACCCTATGAGACCACTGCTTATCACCCTTCTGCTGGCCATCTCCACGCTCACTGCCAGCGCACAGCAGAAACCGTCTTTCATCCCTCAGCCCGACGACATCGCATGGATGGAAGGCTCATTCCTCGTCAGCAAGAAAACATCCATCAGCACCGAGAGCGCCACGCTGCGCCCGGCTGCCGAATACCTCTCTTACATACTGGTGAAAGCCACAGGCTACGAACCGCGACTGAAGAAACGCGGCGGAACCATCCATCTCGCCCTCTCCGACCAGATGGCTGCCGGCAGCTACATGCTCAACGTCACGCCCAAGCTCATCACGCTCACCGGTGCCGACTATCAGGGCATCGTCAGCGGCATCAGCACTCTGCGACAGATGCTGCCCGAAACACTGCGCGAAGGGCTGGTGCAACTGCCCTGCTGCAAGATTCTGGACGCGCCGCGCTTCCAGTGGCGAGGCATGGAACTGGACTGCTCGCGCCACTTCTTCACCAAGGAGGAGGTCATGGAGCTGCTCGACGTGCTGGCGCTCTACAAAATCAACAAGTTCCACTGGCACCTGACCGACGACCAAGGCTGGCGCATAGAAATCAAGAAATATCCCCTGCTGACCGAGCGCGGCGCCTGGCGCGTTCCGAACAACCAAGACACCATCTGCATGCGCAATGCCGCGCGTCAGGACAACCCCGACCTGCAACTGCCCAAGAAGCACTTCAACAGCCGCGGTGAATACGGCGGCTACTACACTCAGGACGACATCCGCGAAATCGTGGCCTACGCCCGCCAGCGAGGCATCGACGTAGTGCCCGAAATCGACATCCCAGGCCACAGCCTTTGCGCCATCGACAACTACGAGGGACTCTCCTGCACCGAGCGCACGGGCTGGGGACAGTTCTTCACCACCCCGCTATGCCCGGGCAAGGACCGCGTGCTGGAATTCTGCAAGGACGTCTATCGCGAAGTGTTCGAACTATTCCCCTACCACTACGTCCACCTCGGCGGCGACGAGGTCGACATGAGCCATTGGAAGCGTTGTCCTGACTGCCAGCGCCGCATGCGCGAACACCGGCTGAAGACCGAGGCCGAACTGCAGTCGTGGTTCATCCACCAGATGGAGCAGTTCTGCAACGAGAACGGTCGCGATATCATCGGCTGGGACGAAATCATTGCCGGCGGCCTCTCGCCCACGAGCACCGTCATGTGGTGGCGCTCATGGAACAAGCCCGCCCTTGAAGACGGCACACGCAATGGCAACCACGTCATCTGTACCCCCAATGCCCCCTTCTACCTCGACTACGAGGAAGATCCTAAGACGCTGGGCGAAATCTATCACTTCAATCCCACACCCGCCACGCTCACCGAGCAGCAGCGGCAGCTTGTGCTCGGCGTGCAGGGCAACCTCTGGACCGAGTGGGTGCCCACGCGCGAACGCATGTACTACATGGCCTTTCCACGCATGCTGGCCGTCGCCGAACTCGGCTGGAGCAAGCAGCGCAACATGGACTTCGACGACTTCCAGCGACGCATGCTGCCCCACTACGAGCGGCTGCAGCAGCTCGACGTCACCTACCGCCGTCCCGACCTGAAAGGCTTCTTCGCCTCGAATGTCTTCACCGATCAGGCCACGGTCGACGTAACGTGCCACGATCCTTCGGCCGTCATCCGCTACACCACCGACGGCACCATCCCACAGCCGTCGTCGACGCTCTACACAGGGCCCATCACCATTACCGACGACACCCACTTCACCTTCCGCACCTTCCTGCCCGACGGCCGCAAAGGGCAGTATGTGGAGTGCCACTATAAGAAAGAAGACTACGCGGCTGCCGTTTCCATCGAAGCCCCAGCCCCCCTTTCGTCCC
>DFLB01000061.1:2137-2621 GCA_002373995.1 Bacteroidales bacterium UBA3630
TGGTACGACTACCGCGGCCCCCGCTGTGCCGACATCGACCAGGCACCGCTCCTGGCCACGCTCACAGCACCCGAAGTGTGCATTCCCGACTCCTGCCATGGCAACATCGGACTTATCCTCTCGGGCTACATCGAAGTACCGGCCGACGGCATCTACACCTTCTCGCTGCTCTCCGACGACGGCAGCTACCTGATGATAGATGGCCGCATGGTGGTCGACAACGACGGCGAGCACTCACCACGTGAACTCGTAGGCCAGCATGCCATGCGGCGCGGCCTGCACCCGCTGCTCGTGCGCTATTTCGACCACAACGGCGGCAAACTCCAGCTGCGCGTCCTCGACCAGCAAGGGCGCCCCGTCAGCGTCAGCTACTGGCACTAAGACTTCCCCTCCTGCGGATTTTCCTCCCGCATACAGTTTTTGAAACTCATAGCCTGCACCGGCGACCACTGGTGCAGGCTTTCTTTTGCCATATATTTTCAGG
>DFLB01000064.1 GCA_002373995.1 Bacteroidales bacterium UBA3630
GCGCAGGGTGAAGGTAGCGGTATACAAGCCCGACGACTGCAGCCCTTCGAGGGTGATTGTGCTACCCGTCGCCCCATTGCTCCAGGCGACGTCGGCAGGTTTCACCGCGGTTGGCAGGTTCAGACCGAGGACGACGGTGCCGCCTTCCGTGCCGATAACCTGCACGGTGGGTAGTCCCTCGATGCTATCCACCTTCGTCACCGTACTGCTGCCGATGGTGGCCCAGGGCTCGGCGGCAATCATCCGGATGTCGAACGCCTGACTGCTGACGGCACCCCCTTGGCTCTTGAAGTCTACGGTGAGCTTCGTGTCGGCGGTGATGGAGCGGGTGATGCTCTCCGTTGTAGCGCCCGTGCTCCACTTATAGGTGCCCCATCCAACTGAGGGAATGGCGGCGAGGGTGACGCTCTTGCCGTAGAGCACATCGACCTTCGTCGCCTCGGTGGTCTTGTCGGCATAGGTGATACGGGGCGTAAGCATATCGGGCACGCAGTCGCCGGCAACAGCGATGGGGAATGCCTGCTGGCTCTCGATACCGTTTTTGTTCGTATAGGTGACACGATAGATGTAGCTGCGGTCGGTGCTGACGGTGATGTCGCGTGTGGTCTCGCCCGTGTTCCACGTCCACCGACCGGTATCCTCCTCGCCTTCGGGCAACTGCGGCATGAGCTTCAGCGTCTGACCCTTCGGCACGGTGGTGTTGTTGTTGATTTGGAAGGTGTTCACCAGTCCACCCAACTCGTTGTGATAGATGGTCTGACCGTCGACGAGTTTGCGTGTGCGTTCCTGACCTACGCTCGGGATGAGACTCGAGGAAACCGCCCCGCTGTACTCCATCTTCGGCGTGAGCTCCGTGGGCACCTGGTCGGCGGGACAAAGCTGAACGTCGCGGGTGTTCATGAGCACGCTATAGCCCAGGTGGTCGTAGCCGCCGCTGGTGCTACCCAGTCCGCCACCATCGATACCCATGCTCTGATAAGCTTTCTCCGAGAATGGCATCGGCACACCCTTCACGCCCTCGTAGATGCCGATGACGGTGCCCCAGTACGGTCGGTTCTGGGCTCCGAGCGCCGGACCTTCCATCACATAGGCTCGCGAGTCGCTATAATAGTAGCCGCTGCTGCCATACTGATAGTTCGTCCAAGGCAGGTTGGCAACGCTCTGTGTCTGTGCCGCCACATATTCGATGCCAGCTGCCAGTCGGTGGTTCATATAGGCAAAGAGATCGTCGCCCTGATTCCATCCCACCTTCGCCAAGTCCACCGCGAGTCCGAGCGCCATTGCCGAGTGGCCCGTGTCGCGTCCACTCTCGTTCATCTGCCCGAGATAGCCATAGGCGCCTGTCTCAAGGTCGCTGTTGACCATCGTCACGACGAGATTTCCCAGAAACTCCGTGAGGCCGTCGTTCTTGATGGGCACGTCGGTGCGGTTCTCGCGGAACGTGCCACATTGGTCGTATTTGAAGTACGACATCGCCTGGTTATAGATGAACACATCGTCGCAGAGGATGCCAATCATCGCCACACACAGCGCATTGCACAATCCCCAGTTCGACCAATAGTGTCCCGGTGCCTGCCACCACTTGCCTTGATTCTCCCATGTGCCGTTACGGCTACGCAAGAAGCCCAGCGCCTTTGGATACCACACTTGCAGCATCCAGCGCTTGAACAGTTCGAAGTCCTCCCGTTCCCAACCTTCGTAGTCGCGCATGAGCTCGGCAGCCTGCGCAAACTGATAGCCGTAGAGGCCGCTGGCGAGAGCATAGTTCGAGTCGCCACTGATGTCCTTCGTGGTGTTCGCCCACGCCATGAGGATGCGTACGGCGGCATTGGCGTTCGCCTTCGTGCCGGCAATCTTCCAGCGCAGCGCGTTCTGATAGGCCATAGCGGCTCCGCGGCAGGCGTTCATGTAGTTTTCGCCCGAACCGCCTCCGCGCACGATGACCTCCACGGGATATGTCTGCACGCCCGACTGGGAGTAAGCAGCCGAGGTGAGCACCCGATAGGCTTCCTTTATGGTGGGGTTGCCGGCCTCGAGTTGTGCCTTCACGCGGTCGAAGTCGGCCTGTGTGTGGAGTCCGCCGGGATGAATGAATCCGCGGTTGGTGTCGTAGTCGGTGGCTTGGGCGCTGGCGAGTTGCACGGCCAGCAGGGCGAGGGTGAGGAGCAGTTGTTTCATGATGGTTTTATTTATTTTCAAAAATACTGTCATGTGTCATCGTGCGAACGATGTCGCGTTCGGGGTCGAAGGGTCGGGAGCCGATGCGCACGTCGCCGATGGTGAAGTTGCGGACGCGGCGGGCGGGGTCGTAGTCGTCGACACGCGAGGGCATCAGGTTCTCGTCGGGGGTGTCGGCATCAACGGTGATATGGTCGAAGTGAATGTCGTCGATGAGCTCTCCCGGCGCGCGGTTGTACTTCTCGCTGAACAACACACGCAGGTCGAAGATGCGGCCTCGCTGCACGCCCTCGATGCGAATGCTGTCGAAGCGCACGTCTTGAATGGTGTTTTGGTCGCCGCACTGGATGGCCAGCAGTCCCTGCTCGCGACCGTAGAGGATGTCGCAGTCGTGGATGCGCACGCCGCTGAGCAGCTCACCCTTCGGGGCGCGGTCGTCGCCGTGTGAGCCGATGTTCACGGGGTGGGCGACATCCGGCCAGAAGATGCAGCGCGAGATGTCGAAGTCCTCCGAGCCGCCCCAGTACCACCAGCGGTGGTTGTAGAGTGCTATGCAGTCGTCGCTGGTTCGCAGGAAACAGTTCTCCACGCGAACGTGGCGGCAGCACATCAGGTCGATGCCGTCGCTCCACGAACGTGCCGAGAACGACTTGATGTTGCGAATGGTGATGTTCTCACTCTGTCCTCCGAACACGGTGTAGTGGGCGGGGTTCAGGATGGTAATACCATCGACGAGCACGTTCTTCGAATATGTGATTTC
>DFLB01000044.1:0-25396 GCA_002373995.1 Bacteroidales bacterium UBA3630
GGGGGGGGCGGCGGGGGGAGAAAAATGGGAGGGGGGACAATATTTTGGGTGGAGTTGCGTTATGGAGGACAAATATGTAACATCACAACCTAATAGCCCATGTACGAGATACTCAGCAAGAGGTTGCTCAACAGCAACGAGATTTACCAGATGGAGGTTCACGCGCCGTGGATTTCGCTCAGCGGCAAGCCTGGCCAGTTTGTCATCGTTATTCCACATCCGCAGGGGGAGCGCATACCGCTCACGATCAGCGACATTGTGTACCAGAGGCAGTCGATAGTGCTGGTGTTTCAGGTGGTGGGCGAGACGACACGCCAGATGGCGGCGATGGAGGTTGGCGAGGATTTGTATACGATAGTGGGTCCGCTGGGGCGGCCGAGCGAGCTGATAGAGAAGCATGAGAAAGGCGAGCTCAAGCGTCTGCTTTTCGTTGCCGGCGGCGTGGGTATTGCGCCGGTGTTTCCGCAGGTGAAGTGGGCGTTTAGGCATGGTATTCCGACCGATGTTGTTATCGGGGCCCGCTCGAAGGACTTGCTGTTTTACGAGGAGGAGTTGCGGGCGGTGTGTCACAACCTGCACATTATGACCGACGACGGGAGCTACGGGGAGCAGGGGCTGGTGACGGCGAAGGTGGACGAGCTCTGCTCCAGGTCGGAGGTTGGAGGTCGGAGTTCGGACCTCACATCTCATAGTTCCGACCTAACCTACAGCCACTGCGTGGCCATCGGGCCGCTGCCGATGATGAAGTTCGTCAGCCTGACGACCAAGAAGTATAGCCTGCCCACGATTGTGAGCCTGAACTGCATGATGGTGGACGGCACGGGTATGTGCGGTGCGTGTCGCGTGAGGGTTGGCGAGGAGGTGAAGTTCTGCTGCGTGGACGGACCGGAGTTTGACGGTCATCTGGTGGACTTTGACGAGGCAGCGCGCAAGCTGAAGACTCCCGACGCACGCCGCTACCGCATAGCCACAGCGGAGAGCGGGCACGAGTGCAACCTGGCGCCAGCAGTGGAGCGGGCCCTTGCCGGTGCACGACAGAGGCCCCGGGAGCAGGACCCCAAGGAAAGGGCCAAGAACTTTGACGAGGTGAGTTTCGGGTTCAGCGAACACCAGGCGCTGGTGGAGGCTGGGCGGTGTCTGCAGTGCAAGAAGCCGCGCTGTGTGGAGGCCTGCCCTGTGGGTATCAACATACCACGCTTCATACAGAACATCAAAGAAGAGAACTTCAACCAGGCATACATCACCATCAGCATGGACTCGGCGCTGCCTGCCGTATGCGGGCGTGTGTGCCCGCAGGAGACGCAGTGCGAGGGGAGCTGTGTGATGGGTGTGAAGGGAGAACCGATAGCCATCGGTGCATTGGAGAGATTTGTGGCCGATGACCACAGAGCGCGCTCGAAGCCGCAGAGTCCCTGCTATCCCGCAGGGCGCAAGGTGGCGGTGGTGGGCAGCGGGCCAAGCGGACTGACATGCGCTGGCGACCTGGCCAAACATGGCTATCAGGTGACGGTGTTCGAGGCGTTGCACCATGCCGGCGGCGTGCTGGTGTACGGCATACCCGAGTTCCGCCTGCCGAAGCAGAGGGTGGTGGAGCCGGAGATTGAGAACCTGCAACGGCTGGGTGTGGAGATACGCACCAACGTCATCATCGGCAAGAGCATCACCATCGACCAGCTATTCAGCGAGATGGAATACGACGCCGTGTACATTGCCTCGGGTGCCGGGCTGCCGAAGTTCATGGGCGTGAAGGGCGAGACCCTCATTGGCGTGATCAGTGCCAACGAGTTGCTGACGCGTACCAACCTGATGCACGGATACGACAAAAGGTACGACACTCCCATCTATCTGGGCAAGAAGGTGATCGTTGTGGGTGGGGGCAATGTGGCGATGGATGCCGCCCGCACGGCGCTGCGCCTGGGCAGCGAGGTGACGGTGGTCTACCGCCGTGGGCAGCAGGACATGCCCGCCCGCCGCGAAGAGGTGCACCACGCGATGGAAGAGGGAGTGCAGTTCATGTTCCAGACGGCGCCGGTGGAGATCCTCGGCAACGAAGACGGTACGGTGCGCGCCCTCCGTTGTGCCAAGATGGAGATGGGCGAGCCGGATGCCAAGGGGCGCCGCTCGTTCAAACAAATTGAGGGCAGCGAGTTCGACCTGGAGGCCGACACCATCGTTGCCGCCCTCGGTACGAGTCCCAACCCCCTCATCAGGACCACCACGCCGGGGTTGGAGTGCGAACCCTGGGGTGGCATCAAGGCCGACGAGAACGGCCAGACGAGCCGCAAGCTGATCTTCGCCGGTGGCGATGCTGTGAGCGGTGCCGCCACGGTGATTCTGGCCATGGGTGCCGGTCGCAAGGCGGCGAAAGCCATCATGGAAGCACTGGAGAATTGAGAACTGAGAATTAGGAATTTAGGAATTGGACTTGAATAAATTCACACTACAGACAGCGCCGCAATATGAGCGGCACTATGACGAGAACTCGTTCTGGAAAAAGGTGCGCCATGTGGCCTCGCAGGTGGGAGCCAAGGTGCTCTACCCCACCCTTCAGCTCTACTTTCTGCTGCAGTCGAAGGATGTGCCAGTGAAAGCCAAAACGCTCATCATCGGTGCCTTGGGGTACCTCATACTGCCCGCTGACCTGGTGCCAGACTTCATACCCGCCCTGGGGTTCACCGACGACCTCACGGCCCTCATGGTAGCCCTGCGCACCCTGAACAAATACCTCACCCCCGACATCAACGCCCATGCTAAAGAACAGACCGACAAACTACTAAAACGATGAAACACATATCTCTTATTCTCACCGCCTTGCTGCTTGGCATGGTTGCCACAGCCCAGGAGCCACTCTTTTCCTCGAGCGAACTGCCCAACATGCGCCGATTCCTGCCGCCGCCACCCGATACCGCCAGTGCCGCTTTCCAGTACGACAAAGCACAATACCGTTGGGGCCTGGAACAGCGCAACGACAGCGCGCGGCGTGCCCTTGCCACCCAGGATGCCGAGTGGAGTGTAGACTACATGTGCCGCATCATGGGTGGGGCTATGGGCATCACCCTCTCAAAAGAGGCCACTCCGTCCATCTATGCCATGCTTACCGCAGGCATCTTCACCGCCGACCACGTCAGCGAGACAGCCAAAGCCCACTATATGCGCATACGGCCATATATGTACTTCCACGAGCCCACCCTCGCCCCGTGGGACGAGGAGGAGCTGAGCCATAACGGTTCCTACCCCAGCGGCCACACCATCCTTGGTTGGACCACCGCCCTGCTACTCACCGAGGTGGCTCCCGAACACGCCGACACCATCCTCGCCCGGGGCTATATGTACGGCCAGAGCCGAGTCATTGCAGGGTTCCACTGGCAGAGCGATGTCGACGCCGGACGATTGGCCGCCAGTGCTGCCGTAGCCCGACTGCATGCCGACAAGTGCTTCTTGAAACTAATGAAGAAAGCCCGTCGGGAATACAAAAAGCTCACAAAATGATAACCTCATACAATACATACCGCCAGTATATCAAGGCCGACATCGCCGCCTACGGGCTGCAGCATGTCAGCCTCTACAACTGGCTATGTATCGACCAGCTACGCTTCCAGATGAGGCTGCTTCGGCTCGAATACCTCACCAACTGCTGCCGGTGGCGCATGGAGAGCCGTGCAGTGTTGGAGGCAATGAGCCACAGCCTGGCTGTACGTCTGGGGGTCACAATTCCGAAGAACGTATTCGGACCCGGCATGTGCCTGATGCATCGCGGCACTGTGGTAGTCAGTCCGCTGGCACATGTGGGTGCCAACTGCAGGATACACCGCACCATCGGCGGTATTCCGGCAGTCAAATTGTCCGACACCGGAGCTATAGAACAGGGGGGCTTCCCAGCAACAATGGCCGATGGAGACTGACCGCTTGATACTGCGTCCATGGTGCGAGGCTGATGCCGAAGCACTCTTCAGATATGCCTCGGACCCCGACGTAGGCCCCCTGGCCGGATGGCCGCCGCACCAGAGCGTAGAGGAAAGCCTCAACATCATCCGCACTGTATTCGCCAACGACCGCACATGGGCGATGGAACTCAAAGCAACAGGTGAACCCATCGGATGCATCGGTTACTACATCTACGGCGAGAGCAACATAGAGATAGGCCCCGCCGATGCCGAGTTGGGCTATTGGGTAGGACACCCCTATTGGAACCAGGGCCTGTGCACCGAAGCGGTGCAACGGATGATAGCCTATTGCATGACTGAAAAAGGGTTTCGCACCCTGTGGTGCGATCACTTCGTCGACAACCCCGCTTCGGGACGCGTAATGGCCAAATGCGGCTTTAACGACACCGGACTGGTCAACCATTGCAGCCGCCTCGGCCACGGCGCCGACCGTCCGGTAAAAATCATGAAACTGTCATACCAATACCACCCTCACACAAATGGCTGACGCACTCCTCACTGTAGAAAACCTCAGCAAAAGCTTCGGCGACAAGATGCTCTTCAAGGATATCTCGTTCGGCATCAACGCCGGACAGAAGAGCGTCCTTATCGCCCGTAACGGATATGGTAAGTCGACTCTGTTGAACATCATCATGACCGCTTATGGCCAACGAGGTTATAACACGTTGCAGGACAGCGGTAAAATCACCTTCCGCAGCGACTTGAAGCTGGCGTATCTGCCGCAAAGCCCTGCCGAAGCCTTTCCACACCAAATGGTGCGCAACTTCGTGTACAACGTGCAGAGGCCCGAAACCGAGGACGATTGGACCTTTGAACAGCGTATGGAGGAAATTCTCAGCCGTATGAAGGTGGATACCCTGCTGGACCGCCCCATGGAGACCCTCAGCGGTGGTGAGCAGAAGAAGGTAGCTTTATGCCGACTGCTGATAGACGACTGCAACCTGCTGATCCTCGACGAGCCCACCAACCATCTGGACATCGACATGATCGAGTGGCTGGAAGAATTCCTCTCGCGGCAACGGCTGGCGCTGCTGATGGTAACCCACGACCGATATTTCCTCGACAATGTATGCCAGGACATCTACGAACTCGACAACGCCCGACTCTATCATTATAACGGCCACTACGACTACTATCTGGAAAAGAAAGCCGAGCGCGAAGCCAACGAGCGTGCCGAGGTGACAAAAGCCCGCAGTCTATATCGCACCGAACTGGAATGGATGCGGCGAATGCCCCAGGCCCGCGGCACCAAGGCTCAGGCCCGTATAGACGCATTCTACGAACTCGAAGCCAAGGCCCGCACACGCTTCGACGACAGCCGCCCGCAATTGACCGTCAAGACTGAACGCATCGGCGGAAAGATACTTGAACTTTATAACATCTGTTACCAGTCAATCATCGACGACTTCTCCTACGTGTTCAAAAAGGGAGAAAAGATAGGAATCGTTGGCCCCAACGGCGTGGGCAAGAGTACATTTCTCAATATTATCACAGAAAAGATGAAACCTACCAGCGGTCGCGTCGTTGTGGGGCAAACCATCCAGTTCGGCTACTACACTCAGGCGGGCATGTCAGCACCTACCGACCGCCGTGTAATCGACCTTGTGAAGGACATTGCCGAAGAGATAGAACTCGACAACGGAAAATCCATGTCAGCCCACCAGTTCCTAACTTACTTTGGTTTCGATGGGACAACACAATTCAACTACTTCGGCAACCTCAGCGGCGGCGAACGACGCCGACTCTACCTTCTCCAGGTCCTCATGGCCAACCCCAATTTTCTTATTCTTGACGAACCCACCAACGACCTCGACATCTACACCCTGCAAATACTTGAACAGTTTTTGGTAGACTACAAAGGATGTCTAATTATCGTGTCGCATGACCGTTCTTTTATGGATCACATTGTTGATCACCTCTTTGTCTTCGAAGGCAGCGGAAAAATACGCGACTACCATTCCAACTACACCGAATACCGCCAGGAATGTCAGAGAATGGTGAAAGAGAAACGCAAAGAGGATAAAGAAGGAGCGAACAAAGGACGACAGGAAACAAATAACGAACAGCGGCAGACAAAACCACTGCCCATCAAAAAGAAAGCCACTTACAAGGAACAAAAAGAATATCAGTCTTTGACAGACGAAATAGAGTCACTCGACAAGGAAAAAAAGGAACTTGAACGACAACTCAGCGACGGCAGTCTCACCGATCCTCAGAAACTCACAACCGCCAGTACGCGTATAGGCGAACTGATAAGATTGCTGGATGAGAAAGAAATGCGTTGGTTGGAACTTGACGAGATTGTTAACTAAAAAAACGGTCCCGCGCTTTGCGCGGGACCGTTAAGCAATCACTCAGCACTGCTAATGAATGGATATTTGTAGTCGCGAGCCGGATCGAAGGTCTCTTTAACGGCTTGCGGCGATGTCCAGCGGATAAGGTTGAGGTAGGAACCGGCCTTGTCGTTGGTGCCGCTGGCGCGGGCACCGCCAAAGGGTTGCTGACCCACAACGGCTCCGGTAGGCTTGTCGTTAAAGTAGATGTTGCCTGCGGCATTCTTCAGCAGATCGTAGCCCGTACGCAGGGCTTTGCGGTCGGTGGCGAAGATGGCGCCCGTGAGAGCATAGGGAGAGGTGGTGTCGCAGAGCTGACAGGTCTTTTCGTAGTCCTTGTCGTCATAGACATAAACAGTGATGATGGGTCCAAAGATCTCTTCGCACATGCTCTTGTAGTCAGGCTTCTTGGCCAGGATGACGGTCGGTTCGACAAACCAGCCCTTCTTCTTGTCGCACTTGCCACCAAAGATCACCTCGGCATCTTTGCTCTTCTTGGCGTGGTCGATGTAGGCCTTGCAGTTATCGAACGAAGCCTCGTCAATGACAGCATTGACGAAGGCAGAGAAGTCGCGCACATCGCCCATCTTAATCTCTTTGAGCATCTTGCCGACAATTTTCTCCACCTTGGACCACATCGAGGCGGGCACATAGGCGCGGCTGGCGGCGGAGCATTTCTGCCCTTGGAATTCGAAGGCACCACGGACGATGGCGGTAGCCACCTGGTCAGGGTCCGCACTCTTGTGCACCATGATAAAGTCCTTGCCGCCGGTTTCGCCAACAATCTTCGGGTATGATTTGTAGATGTCGATATTCTTACCAATTTCTTTCCAGAAACCCTTAAAGGTGGCAGTAGAACCCGTAAAGTGGACACCGGCAAGGTTCTCGTCGGCAAAGGCCACCTTGCCGATGAGAGCGCCACTGCCGGGCAGGAAGTTCACTACACCGTCGGGAAGGCCGGCTTCCTTGTATATCTTCATAAGGATATAGTTACTTAACAGAGCCGTGGTGCTGGGTTTCCAGATGCACACGTTGCCCATCAGAACAGGGCTAAGACAGAGGTTCGAAGCGATGGAGGTGAAGTTGAACGGTGTGATGGCAAAGACAAAACCTTCCATCGGGCGATATGTAACATAGTTCAGCGTACCCTTGTCGCTACAGGGCTGGTCACTGTATATTTGACTGGCATAAAAGGCGTTATAACGGAGAAAATCCACCAATTCGCAGGCACTGTCAATCTCAGCTTGCATGGTGGTCTTACCTTGACCAAGCATGGTGGCGGCATTGATCAAGTAACGATATTTTCCGCTGATAAGCGTAGCGATTTTGAGCATGACACTGGCGCGGTCCATCCAGGGCGTCTCAGCCCATTCCTTCTGGGCTTTCATCGCGGCAGCAATAGCGGCCTTTACTTCTTTTTCTCCCACTTTATGGTAGCGGGCCAGCACATGCTTGTTCTCCGTGGGCATTACTACTTCGCCCATATTCTTGGTCTTCACTTCCTTACCGCCAATGATGGCAGGTATTTCGGTCACCTTGTTGTAAAGCTCATCAAGGGCTTTGCGGATCTCTTTGCGTTCGGGACTGCCTGGGGCATAGCCTTTTACTGGCTCGTTCTCGGGCTTGGGGAACATGAAAATGCTGTTGTTCATAGTGTTTGTTTTAAATTGGTTTTTTCAAGGTGCAAATATACGACTTTTTTTTACATGTACGGAAAAAAGTTACGAACAACCTGTTAATGCAACATCTCCAACGCCCGCTGGTAACCGTCATCCACCTCTTTCATCACTTTATAGTAGTACTCTGTACCGAAGAGGTCTTTGGCTACTTGTGCCTTGAGCATCAGCCTCAAGTAGCGGTCGCTGTGAGCGGTACGTGCGGGGTCGGCGGCTTCTTTCTCGTTGTCACGCACCACGCCTTTCTCCAGCGCAGCGGCTGCCAAAAGGCTGTCGAGGCCAAATGTGTCGTAGTGCTCCAGAAAGAGATCGAAGGTCTTCACCTTGTCGTTACCACGGTGCCGGTCGGCCCACTGCATCGGGAAGCTGTTGAGTAATCCTTTGCCCCTGATTGAGATATAGTAGTCGCTGAGCCGCATCGTGTCGAGGGGCACAAAGACATCAGGCATCACCCCCCCGCCGCCGTATACCGTGCGTCCGTGGAATGTGGTGTATTTCAGTGAATCATCGAAGTGTATTGAGTCGGCATTGACCAGTTCGCCATGCCTGAATCGCTCGTTGATATCCTGTCTGTAGGCGTCGACTCCATCAGCATAAGGACGTTGTATGCAGCGTCCCGTGGGGGTATAGTAGCGTGCGGTGGTGAGACGCACCTGGCCACCGTCTTGCAACGGGAACATGCGCTGCACCAACCCTTTGCCATACGTGCGACGCCCCACCAGCACCCCGCGGTCCCAATCCTGCACAGCACCGCTGACAATCTCACTGGCCGAGGCCGACCCTTCATCGACCAACACCACCAGTTTGCCCGTCTTCCACACTCCGCGACCATTGGCACGGAAGTCTTGCCGAGGCGTGCGACGGCCTTCCTGATAGACCATCAGTTGCCCCCTCTCCAGAAACTCGTTGGCCATTGCGCAGGCAATGTCAAGATAGCCGCCCGTGTTGCCCCGCAGGTCGAGTATCATGGCTCTCATGCCTTGTTTCTTCAACGACCTGACGGCTTTTTCAAATTCGTATGCCGACGTACGCGCAAACCGAATGAGCCTGATATAGCCCACCGTGTCGTTGGCCATGAAGTATGTGTCTATGCTGTAGATAGGTATCTTGTCGCGCACTATGTGAAAGTTATAGATATTGCCCTGACGCAGGATGTCCACCTCCACTTTGGTGCCTTTTTTACCACGCAAACGTTTGAAGACAAAGGCGTTGTCGATACTGTCTCCCGTCGCCGCAACGCCATCAATGCGTAGCAACTTGTCGCCAATGGCAATACCGACCTTCTCCGATGGACCGCCATCGATAACGCTCTGCACCACAATGGTATCGCTGACAATCTGAAACGAGATGCCTATACCTTCGAAGTTCCCCTGTAGCCCCTCATTGGCGCGTTCCACATCCTTGGCGGCGATGTAGACACTGTGCGGGTCAAGGGCTTTAAGCATGGCGTTGATGGCCTCGGTACTCATCTTGTCCATATCCGGCTGGTCGGTGTAGTTGCCGTCGATGAGACGCATCACTTCTTCAACTCGCCGTTCGCCCATCGTGGCCGTATCCGGCACAACAGGCTTCTGTGCCACAGCCCCTTGCCACACAAAGGCAGCGGCCACGACAACCATTACAATTCTCTTCTTCATAACAGTCTGAACTACATCCCTCTATCTATTCCCCTTCTCCGGCATCTGCTGGCTGAGGCAGTGGAACGAACCGAGCCCCCAGATGATGTCCGTCGAATCAATGCCTACCACTTCGCGGTCGGGGAAACAGGCCTCGAGGATATAGGCCGCCTCGTTGTCGGTCAGACAACGGTAGGTGGGGAAGATGACTTTGCCATTGGCTATATAGAAATTGGCATAGCTCGCCGGCAGACGTTGCCCGTCATAGAAGACCACGTCGGGCATCGGCAGCTCCACAATCGTGGGCTGCTTGCCGTTGGCCAACCGGCAGCGCTGCAACATGCGCAGGTTCTTCTGCAGTGGTTCATAGTTCTCGTCCCATGTGTCGTGTTCCACAGCCGTGACTATGATGTCTTCCGAAACAAAACGCGAGAGGTCGTCCACATGCCCGTCCGTGTCGTCGCCCACAATGCCGTCGCCCAGCCAGATGATATTCTCCACACCGTAATACGCTCGCAGATAGCCTTCTATCTGGTCTTGGTTCAACTGTGGATTGCGATTGGCGTTGAGCAAACACGACGTGGTGGTCAGCAGGTCGCCGGCACCGTTGACGTCAATGCTCCCTCCTTCCATGACGATACCAGGCTCGAAGAGCGGCATCTCCGGCATCAAATCGTGTATGCGCACAGGCACCTGGGTATCCAACTCGTAGGGATACTTGCCCCCCCACGCATTATGGTTCCAGTTGACGATGGCCCGCAAACTCTTGTCGTTACGGTTGAGCAAGAAAGCCGGACCATGATCGCGGCACCACGCATCATTGCTCGCAATGAGGTGCAGGCGCACATTGTCCATGTTGCACCCAATGGCCTCAAGCTCACGGGCCACATGTGCACGCATCGTCTCGTCGTCAACGTTGATGTGCACCATCTCGTCCTCGGCCAATGTCTTCACAAACAGGTGATACGACGGATAAATCGTCTCAATCTTCCCAGGCCACGAGTCGGGATTTTTCGGGTAGGTAAGCCAAGTAGCCTCATGCTTCGCCCACTCTGCGGGCATATAATACCCTTGTTCTTTCGGAGTCATCAGTCAATATATCTTTTAGTAATGTCGCCATAGCTGTCAATGCGACGGTCGCGCAGGTACGGCCAGTGACGGCGGTAATGGTCACTCTCGTCAAGGTCAAGGGTCTGTATGCGAGTGGCCTCGTCATAATGCGGCGCCTGCCACAGCACACGCCCGAAGGCGTTCGTCACAAAACTGCCCCCCCAAAACTGCATCCCCCCCTCGCGACCCGTGCGGTTCACGCTCACCACCGGCACCCCGTTAGCCACCGCATGGCTCCTCTGAATGGTCTGCCACGCAGCATACTGCTCCCGGTTATCGTGCTCTTTCTGACGCACATCCCAGCCGATGGCCGTCGGGAAGAAGAGTATCTGCGCACCCTTCAACGCCGTGATGCGCGCCGCCTCGGGATACCACTGGTCCCAGCATATCAACACCCCGATGGTCGCAAAACGCGTCTTGAAGACCTTATACCCCAAGTCGCCGGGCGTAAAATAGAACTTCTCGTAATACCCAGGGTCGTCCGGAATATGCATCTTGCGGTATTTCCCCAAATAACTGCCGTCGGCATCAAAGACAGCCGTCGTGTTATGATACAGCCCCTCAGCCCTTTTCTCAAACATCGAACACACCAGCACCACACCCAGCTCCTTGGCCAGCGACATGAAATGCTGCGACGTCGGCCCCTCGGGAATAGCCTCCGCCAATTTGAAGTTCTCATAACGCTCCTCATCGCAAAAATAGAGCGACGCAAACAACTCCTGCAAGCAGATAATCTGCGCACCGCCGGCAGCCAGCTCCCTGACCTTATCTGTATAGCGCTCAATATTTTGCGCCTTGTCCTCAACGCAGCTCAGCTGCACAATTCCCACTTTTACCTTATTCATTTCAGTCTCATTTTGAAAATGCAAATATACGAAAAAAAATGCACATCACGCATTTTTTACAACCATTTACCCCCAAAATCCCCTCCCCCTCCCCCCTCCCTCACACCCCATCCTAAGCTCATCCTAAGCATATCCTAAGCACAACCTAAGCATATCCTAAGCACAATCCAAGCACATCCATAGAAAAACGAAGAAAAACCACAGCACAATAAAACCGCACATCCTGCGTTACCTCCAAAAAACTCGTATCAAAACAACACTTATTAAAATATGAATAACCTTAAATACTACCTCGACGAAGTACAACAACTCTTCGAACAAGAACAATTCCTCGCCGAACCACAAGAACTCTACGCCCCCGTCGACTACACCCTCCGACTCGGCGGCAAACGCATCCGCCCCACACTCCTCCTCGCCGCCACAGCACTCTTCGGCGGCAACACAACCGCCGCACACGGCGCCGCCCTCGGCATCGAAACCTTCCACAACTTCACCCTCCTCCACGACGACCTCATGGACCGCTCACCCCTCCGCCGCGGCCAACCCACCGTCTACCGCAAATGGAACGAAAACACAGCCATCCTCAGCGGCGACACCATGTACGCCCTCTCCTGGCGCTACTTCCTCCGACAACCGGCACCCCGCCAACTCGACATACTCCGCTGCTTCGCCGAAACAGCCATCGGCGTCTGCGAAGGCCAACAATACGACATGAACTTCGAACACCAACCCAACGTAACACTCGACCAATACCTCTCCATGATACGCCTCAAAACAGCCATCCTCCTCGCCGCAGCACTCAAAATAGGCGCCCTCTACACCAACGCCCCTGACAACGAAATAGAACACCTCTACAACTTCGGCATCCATCTCGGACTCGCCTTCCAACTCCAAGACGACCTCCTCGACGGCTACGGCGACACAGCCGTCTTCGGCAAAAAAACAGGCCAAGACATCCGCGACAACAAAAAAACCTTCCTCCCCCTCACAGCACTCACCCTCTGCAACCTAGAACAAGCCGCACGCCTCCGCCACCTCTTCTCCAACAACAACACCTGCAACGAAGAAGAAAAAGTCCGCAACGTAATGGACATCTACAACGCCGTAGGCCTCCGACCCATAGTCGAACAAGCCATCGACAACGAATTTCAAAAAGCATGCCAATACCTCGACGCACTCAACGCCCCCGAAGACGGCAAAGCCCCCCTCCGCGAACTCCTCGCAACCCTCGTCGGAAGAAAAAAATGATATTTTTTCTCGGTATTGCAAAAAATGTGTATATTTGCACTACCGAACAAAATAGGCAAATTATAAACAATAAATTAATAATCAACACACTAACAACATCATGAAAAAAGTTTTTGCTTTGATGTCAATAGTAGGACTGTTGACATTCGCCAACTTCAACGACGTGCAGGCACAAGATGCCCCCAACGCTGAAGCCACAGAACAAATCGAAGCCACCGACGAAGCCGTCGCAACCGAAGCCGTCGCAACCGAGGCCGCCGAAGCCGAAACCGCCGAAGCCACCGCCGCAGCCACCGACGACACCAAATCCTTCCACCAAGTACTCAAAGAAAAGTACATCCAAGGTGGCGCCGGCTGGATGACCCCCGTGCTCCTCTGCCTCATCTTCGGCATGGCACTCGTCATCGAGCGCATCCTCTACCTCAACATGGCCACCACCAACGTCAAAAAACTCCTCGAAGGCATCGAAGACAACGTCAAGGGCGGCAACTATGACGGCGCCAAAGAACTCTGCCGCAACACCCGCGGCCCCGTCGCCAGCATCTTCTACCAAGGCCTCGACCGCATCGACCAAGGCCTCGAAAACGTCGAAAAAGCCGTCACCAGCTACGGCGGCGTCCAAATGGCTCGCCTCGAAAACAACCTCACCTGGATCGGCCTGTTCATCGCCCTGGCTCCTTCGTTCGGATTCCTCGGCACTGTGGTCGGTATGGTGCAGGCCTTCGACGACATCGAAGTCGCTGGTGATATCAGCCCGACCGTCGTCGCCGGTGGTATGAAAGTGGCTCTGTTGACGACCATCTTCGGTCTGATCGTGGCCATCATCCTCCAGATCTTCTACAACTACATCCTCACCAAAATCGAAAGCCTCGTCGACCAGATGGAGGACGGTTCGATCAGCTTCATGGACATCCTCGTGAAGTATCATAAATAATTGCTTTCTCTTTGGAACGGGAAACGTTGAACGTTAAACACTAAAAACTAAAAGAGAAACAATTATGAAAGAGAAAACCGATAAACTAATCACCCTGTTGGGACTCGGCATTGCCGTGGTCTGCACCGTGCTGGCCATCGTCTTTGCCATGAACAACGGCGGTGTGAAAGACCTCGCCGCAGTACAGGCCAACGGGTTGTTCGACGCAACCTACTGGATCCTCATCTGCTTCGTGGCCATCGCCATCGCCGCCATCGTATTCTTCCTCATCGTCAAACTCGCCAACAACTTCAAGGAACAACCAGGCTACTGGAAAAAATTCCTCATGCTCGTTGGCATCATCGTCGCCGTCGTCGTCATCAGCTACCTGCTCTCGAAAGGCAACGACGTCACCCTCGCACTGATGGAGAAGAACAACATTTCGGAAAGCACCTCGAAGCTCATCGGCGCCGCCTGCTGGATGGTCTACATCCTCGTCATCGGCGCCGCCTGCTCGATCCTCTACACCGAAATAGCCAAAATCTTTAAAAAGTAATCAACTATGGCAAGAAAAACTCCCGGACTTAACACAAGCTCCATGTCCGACATATCGTTCCTGCTGCTGGCCTTCTTCCTGATGGTCTCCAACATCAACTCGGACATGGGCATAGCGCGCCGTCTGCCGCCTCCCCTGCCGGACAACGTAAAGCCGCCTGAAGTTCGTGAGCGCAACATCTTTGTCGTGATGGTCAACAAGGACGACCGGTTGCTCTTCAACCGCGAATACGGGCGCATCGACGATCTCAAGGACCGTGCCAAGGAATTCCTCGGCAACCCCAACAATCTGTCCAACCTGCCCGAAAAAGTCCCCACAGAGATCCCGCTCCTCGGCACCTACGAAGTGTCGAAAGGCGTCATCTCCCTCCGCAACGACCGCGGTACATCCTACGACATGTACCTCCAAGTGCAGAACGAACTGACCGCCGCCATCAACGAAATGCGCGATGAACTCGCCACGACCCGCTTCGGCAAACGCTACTCAGACCTCAACGAAGACCAACGCAAAGCCGTCGAACAGGCCATACCAGTGGCCATCTCCGAGGCCGAACCCACAAAGATAGGAGGAAAATAAGCTATGGCACGTTTCACAGGTAAAAAAGCAAAAGAGACTCCCGCCCTCAACATGGGCTCCATGAGCGACATCATCTTCATGCTACTCTTCTTCTTCATGGTCATCACCACCATGCGCGAGAGCTCCCTCTACGTGAAGATCATCCCTCCACAAGGTTCCGAAGTCACCAAACTGGAAAAGAAAAGCCTCGTGAGCTACATCAACGTCGGTGTGCCCCTGCCCGACCAGCAGAAAAAATACGGCACCGAACCTCGTATCCAGCTCAACGACCAGATCTCTGAAATCAGCGACATCATGACCTTCGTCGAAATCGAACGCAACCAGCGCGTCGAAGCCGACCGCCCCTACATCACCACGGCCATCAAAGCCGACAAACAGGTACGCATGGGCATGATCAGCGACATCAAGCAGGAGCTCCGCAAAGCCGGCGCCCTCAAGATCTTCTACAACGCCAGTAAAGGCGGCCGCAAGAAATAAGGCTCCTCGCCCTGCTTCTGCAGCCGCATCACTCTTCAAAAAAAAAAAGCCGTCCCCCCAAAAAGGGACGGTTTTTTTTAATCGCCACACAATATTATCGTCACCCTGCCGTTATTCCTACTGAAATAGTTGTTATAGTATGAAAAATCAGTACCATACAACACTATTACCCCCCCGCAATTCCTTCAACCTTAGGGGAACACTCATTGTTTCTACCACAAACAACTTCTAAAGCCACAGCGTCAGAAGTGTTAACGCTCTTGCCGTCCGGCAAGGGCCAATGTTTCATTATTTAAAAATAATCCAAGTATGAAAAAAACAATGAGAATCCTTTGTGCCTCCCTGCTGCTCCTGTCGTTGGCAGCCTGCACAGAGAAAGACAACGACAACGACAACAACCCCGCCTCCTCGGGCACTGGCACAAACGGTGACGCCAGCGTGCAATTCACCATCGGCACCCCATCATGGGAACAGGACGGCCATATCTACTACGCCACCTACGACTGGACGGCAGAAATCAAAGACGCCTCGCTCAAACTCCGCTCCTTCTTTGACGAGGGCGAAGGCAAAGATTTCAGCTTCGGCATCGGCTATGCCCCTGAAGGCGTCGAAGGCGGCAGGCCACGCTATTTCAATGGCGACAAACCCGAAAACAGCCATGAAATCATCGCCGTCAACAACGACAGCACAGTATTCACCATCCGCTCGCGCGTCAAAGCCGACAACCGCAAGGAAGCCCGTGCCTTCGTCTACCTCAGCGACGGCCAGTTCCACTACAGCAACCTCTTCTACATCGACCCCGCTGAGGCTCCTCAAATTGGAAACGGGATTGCTGTGGCACTACCGGAACAGGTATCTCACACTGCAACGTCAATTACCGTGGAGTCCCATTTCATCGGCAACATCACAGGCCCAGAGCAGTTCCAAAATGCTTCCTGCGGATTTGTGTGGTGCCACGAGAGCGAAGGTGCTCCGACAATGAACAGCCAAAGCATCGACTGCACACAGTCGGCCTGGCAGAACAACGGACAGCGCTTCGAGGGAACCATCACCGGCCTTGAACCAGGCCAAACCTACAATGTAGCAGCCTGGGTGCGCATGTCGCCCGACAGCGAAGCCAAAATGAGCGACTGGCACAGTCTCAGCACACAAAGCGGCGACAACCCTGGCAGCGACAACTGGGTGTCGCTCGTCTCTCTCTACCCGGTCAGCAATTCTACTATCCTTGTCACCGTAACGGCCTTTTTCAACGGCAATCCCTCTGCGGTAGGTGTAGTCTACAACAACACCGGCGAACCCACCACTGCCGACTATGTGTACAATGCCCTCGACCACCTCAACATGTCAACCGGCGAGCACGACGAGACCGTCCAACGCATACAAGTGAACGCCGATGGTTCCCGCACCGTAGCTGCACTAATCAGCGGCCTGCAGCCTGGCGCTTTGTATTATTTCCGCGCCTATGCCCAATTCTCCGATGGCTCCCCGACCATATACTCCGATCAGTTGTCAGAGACCACACCTGAATAGCCCTCCCCATACAAGAAATTGATGCGCCCGCGAACCTTTGTTCGCGGGCGCATCAATTTCTATACGTATAATCTACAAAATGAAGCCGAAGCGGACCGGGATAAGCACCTCGCTGCCGCCCTTCAGCACCGGCTGGGTGGAGAACTGGGCATAAACGCCGAACCATCGTTTGAAATACAGTGCGGCACGAACGTCGAATTTGTACGGGTTGACGTAGCGGTTCACCGAACGGTCTTTGTCGGTCTGCATGTGGCTGCCTACCTCGTGCTTGTAGCGCAGGCCGCTGGCATTCCAGTGTATGCCGGGTATGGCACTGAGTTCCAGATGCACTCCTTCCCTCACGCCAATTGTGACGGTGATGGGCACGATGACATACCGCGTGATGAGCATCGTGCTGCCTGATGAAGCACCGCCGTCGGCAAAGGCGAAGGGGTCGGTAGCGGTGGAGAAGACGGTCTGCGGGGTGGTAAACTTCCAACGGTCCCACTCCAACCCCAGTCCTGCATACAGACCGATCCAACGGCTTGTGGCGATACCCCAATTGCCTGCCAACAGCAGGTTGCCGAAGGTAGTCCGCACCTCCGACGGCCCTTCCACACCGGCGAAGCCGTTGAACATCTCGCGACCCCAGTTGTGCCAACCCCAGGCGAAGTCAAGGTCAAAGCTTCCGAAGCTCCAGCTGACGCTCTTCTTGTCGGTTGGTTGCGCGGCACCTTTCTCACGGCGCACAGCGTCGGCCAGGCGGCTGGTGGCACCGTTGACGGTCGTGGTATAGTCGCGGTCGTTCTTGGCAAAGTCGGTCTTCACCAGCTCGCCCCTGTCGGTGACGCGGCCAAGGTACACCTTGCCGAAGTCGGAGATGGAGGTGGCGAGGTAGAAACTGCTGTCCGTCGGGTTGGGCATCTGGTCGACGCCGGCCAGCTCGATGCGGCTGTAGTCCGAGGCCGAGAGGTCGTACTCGAAATGCTGCAGTATGCTGGTCGAGGTGATGCGCGAGAAGTCTTCCGTCTGCAGGCGCAGCATCATGCAGCGCACCGTGTCGGCCTCCGTACCGGCAAAGGTTGCGGAGGCGTAGTCCTCCACCTCGACAGCAAGCACCTCGCGCAGCGGCAGGCTGCCTTCGATGGTGACAGTGGCATAGTCCTCGGCGTGGATGGCGATGCTGCGGCCCGGGGCCAGACGCAGGGTGGCGACGTCGTCGCCTGTCTTGACAAAGAGGCGGCTGCCCCGCACGACGGCAATGTTGGTGCGTTCCGAGTCGGTCTCAAGACGGTTCTCGTCGCCGCCGGCCACATGCAGACGCTGGTGGCCTTCGAGTCGCACCTCGGTGACACCGTCGGGCAGCAGCTGTGTACGCTGTGCCTCGGCAAAGGCAGGCAGCAGCAACGCGGCAGCAAACATAAGCTGGGTGAATGTCTTTCTCATATCTTATTGTATTTTAATGTTAGACTTCAGAAACGAACCTATCAGACGCGACAGGGCGATGCCTTCGTTGGTGTATTCCACATACACAGCCGCCACGCTCTCGCCGGCACACAGGGTGTCCTCCTCGAAGACAATCAAGTCGTCGACATACTGCAGTGCAGGCTCGGCAATGGTCTCCTGGGGCAACGCCTCTTCCGTTGTGTCGGCAGCAGGCAATGGCGCAACCACCTCGGCCTGCGCCACCATTCTCTGCACCACAACCTTGGGCGGGTGCACCATCTGATCCTTCTCTGCCGGAGCCGCCTCTTCTGCCAACGGCGCCGGAACTACTTCCGCCACCTGGACGGGCGCCACCGCCACCGGGCTCTCTTCATGCACCTGCAGCGGCAGCATCAGCGCAGCCACCACCGCGGCCGCGGCTGCCCAGCTGCCTGCTTTTCTCCACAGCGGAGCCACTACGACATGGCGATGCCCTCCAGCATAGTGCACCGACGTGTCGGCCGCAAGACGTGGAGCCTCGTTGTAGAGAGCCAGCTCCTCGGCGGCAGCAGGGTGCTGTGCAAGCCAGTCCTCTACAGCCACACGCTCGGTGGTGGAGAGCTCGCCGTCGGCATAGCGGACAAGCCACAGCTCATAGTTGCTATCGTCAATCGTTACCATATCCCATTTGTTTCAGTTGTTTTCTCATTGTGACACGCGCACGGAACAGATAGACTTGCACCTGGCTGTCGCTCAAGGCGAGGGTCTCCCCTATCTCGCGGTAGCTGTAGCCTTCCACATCGCGCAGCTGCAGGATAGCCCTCTGCACCTCGGGCAACGCCTGCAGGCTGCGCTCTATGGCCTCGCGGAGGTCGAAGCGTTCGTCAGGATGCTGTTTGCCCTCAGCCAACGATTGAACTTCCTCGGCGTGAGCCTGCACCACTGCGTCGTGGCGAAAGTGCAACATCAGACGGCGGTAGGCGGCGCTGAGCAGATAGCTCTTACCCTTGGCCATATCCACGCTGTCACGGTGACTCCAAAGCGAGGCGAGGGCCTCCTGCACGGCATCCTCGGCATCGGCCTTGGAGCCTCCGCACCGCATCGCGAAACGCATCGCATCGTCGGCCCACAGCCGCACTCCGTTGTTATATTCCTTGGCAGTCAATCTTTCCCGTTTACATATAATAATTGCGCAAGCAGGGCAAAATATTACAACCATAAACGAAATAAACTGGAAAATATGTTTCAGCACATGTCAGATTATCTCCTTTTTAGGGGTATTTTATTAATAGAAAGTGTTCAACCCCTTAAATATAGATAAATATGAAACAGACAAGAAACCTTTTTGCACTCCTCGCAGTGCTCTTCCTTCCCTTCGTTGCATCGGCCCATTACTTTGAGGTGGATGGGATAGTCTATGGAGTCATCTCGGAGCAGACCGTCGAAGTGTGGCCATACAACCTGCTGCACGACTCGCCCTATAGCGGCACTGTCACCATTCCTCAGACAGTGGAGGAAGACGGTATAACGTATACGGTAACAGCCCTGGGCGACGGGGCATTCGAAAGCAGCCACAACCTCGCCAGCCTTACCCTGCCGCCTACCATCTGTCGCATCGGCTCGCACTGCTTCTACGACTGCAACCTCACCACGCTGCAGTTGCCCGACTCGCTGCGCCGCATCGACGACCATGCCTTCCTCTACTCCAGCTTCACGTCGCTGCACCTGCCGGCAGGCTTCGAGGAGTATGGCGAGTGTGCGTTCTGGGCGCGCAACCTTATGAGCATCACAGTCGACGAGGCTAATCCATATTTTCGTTCCATCGACGGCTGGCTCTACAGCAAGGACAGCCTGACGCTCTGCATTGTGCCTACCGGTGTGGCGGGTGCCGTGGAAGTGCCATCGTATGTGCGTCACCTTGGTGAGATGGCATTCGGCTTCTGCAGCCACATCACCTCGGCGTCTTTGCCTGAGGGGTTGACAAGCATCGGTGCCTTTGCCTTCAACTGCTGTTCGTCGGTCGACGGCATCGTGGTGCCTTCCACCGTGACGCATATCGGCATCTGCCCCTTCTCCTACTGTCCGCAGATGGACAACCTCTCCATTGCCGCCGGCAACACACACTACGTGATGGACGGCCTGATGGTCTACAGCAGCAGCTACGACACGCTGGTGTCGTGCCACAAGTCGGGCACCACGGTGACACTGAACCCCAACCTGAAGGTCCTCGGCGGCTTCGAGAACAACACCTGGGTGCGAAACATCAGCATCCCCGAGGGGGTGACCGACATCACCGACAACTGCTTCAACGGCTGCCAGATAACCAGCATTGCTCTGCCGGCCCGCATGCAGTCTATCGGGCGAAAGGCCTTCTCCGAAAACGACAGGCTAACCAGCATCACCATGCCGCAGTCGCTGCTCTCGCTTGGGCAGGGAGCGTTTGAGATGTGCTTCTCGCTGACCTCCATCGTCATCCCCGACTCGCTGCGCATCATACCCAAAGAAGCTTTCAACTCGTGCATCCGCCTCAGCTCCATCGCCTGGAACAACGAGGTAGAAGAGATTGGCGACTATGCTTTCTGGGCGATGTCGCAATATGCCCAGAACCACATTACGGCTCTCAATCTGCCAGCGTCGCTGAAGCGGGTCGGCGACTGCGCTTTCGGCGCATGCGAGAACGGGCTGCGCACGGTGACCTTCAATGGACAGCTGGACACCCTTGGGTCCGCCGTTTTCGAAAGCGCCAACCTGCAGAAGCTACACTTCACAGGCGGTTTGCCACCTGCCATCAAGGGTGACGGGCCACTATACCTGATAGGCCGTGTCGACACCATCGCCGTCTGTGGCAACCTCGATGCCTGGCTGGACGACAGCTATTGGGGGCAGTTCGCCGACAAGTATATCGAGGACTGCAGCGTAGGAATCGAAGTTCCCGAAGAGGACGGCGTCCGTATCTATTCGGCCGAGGGACGCATCGTTGTCGAGGGTACCGAGAGGGAGTCAGTTCAAGTGTTCGACATCACAGGGCGCAATATTCCTATGCCGGCAGGATGTCAGCGCTTAATGCCTTTGCCCAAGGGCGTATACTTGGTTAAAGTGGGGTGCCGTCCGGCACAAAAGGTTGTGATAATGTAAAAAAAAATCATTTCTATTGTAAGATTTCGGCACCTTATGCGTTATCTATGTAGAAAAGCACAAAATGTTATGAAGAAGTTTCTGATAATCATGATGGCTATGGGTGCCATGCTGCTGACGGGGTGTGTAGCGGTGACGATGCAGAAGCCGACGGAGAAGAACTACCGGCGAGTGCTGGCGATGGACAACCTCACGCCCATCACCGTGGAACAACTGCGACAGATGATAGCCGTCGACACGACATACTACAAGGTGGTGGTGCTAACCAGCTCGTGCTGCGGTCCCTGCGAGTTGGCCATGCGCGACACCTACCCGGAGAAGATGGCTGAGTGCGACACCAGCCAGGTGCGCTGGTACTTTGTGGAAACCGACTACAGCACGGCACAGTATATGGACAAAGTCTTCATAACCTACCACATCGACTCGCCACGCTACTGGATCAACGACACCCTGCCGCAGTTCCGCCCGCTGATGGTGAAAAACATGTGGACGGTGGTATGGAATATGATTTGGAACTACGGCAAGAGTTTCGAGGAGTTGGGCTGGGAAGAAGCTGACAACCGCCTGAACAACATCGTGAACACTATCGCTCCGCAGCGGCAACTCATCACCGGCCCCAACGGCACACCCACCACCGTGATGCTCAACCCCCACAACCAAATGAAATGCACCTACACCATCGACGGTTCTGGCAATGCAACATTGGAGCCCACGGACATACGCGACATAACGGTTCCGGTCACCGCATTGGACTACAGCCGTGTGGACACACTCTCTTACGCCCGCGGTATCTGCACACCCGACGGGAGGTGCTACTGAAAGAATAGATGTTCGATTAGTATCTTCACGCCCAAACCAATAAGGACGATGCCAGCGATGATGTTGGCAGTGCGCTCGGGGACGGGTATATTGCGCTTGCCGAGGAAGACACCCAGCAAGGCAACCAAGAACGTAACAACGCCAATGACACCGACAACCCACAAGACCGTGTTCATAGGCATATCCAGCCCTAAGCCGATGCCCACAGCCAGTCCGTCGATACTGGTGGCTATGCCCAGCATACTGTAATTAAGCAGCAGGTAACGAGAGGATGAGAATTCTTTCTTCTCCTCTTCTTTTTTTATGCCGTCGACAATCATCTTGCCGCCGATGAAGGCCAGCAGGCCAAAGGCGACCCAGTGGTCGACAGCCTCAATGAACGAACGTGCCATATCGCCGATGAAGGCGCCGAGAAGAGGGAAAGCGAACTGGGGAAAGGCAAGGATGGCAGCCAGCAGCAGGCCACGATGCCAACGCATCTTTTCGTGGAAAGCCGTGGTGGTGGAGACCACCAGGGTATCCACACAGAGAGCCAAAGCCAATAACAACGTTTCGATAAAGGTCATTGCTTGTTGATTTTTGCGTGAGCAATCATGCCCATAGTGTGGCGCACATTCATCTCCGCCACATGGACACTGCCGTCTGCGCAGACCATGAGGTCTATTCCCAACGGGCCACAGTAGCGGGGCCAGACATTCGCAGCGAGCCACTGCTCCACCTTGGCACGCATTGGTATCAAGCCGAAAGTAGTCTCGATACGGTCGTCGCCCCATGCAACATTTTCTTTGTATACGCCGCTGCCGGTCTTGAAATAGGAGTAGCCTATGAAGGCCCCGTCCATATATTCCAGCGCCAGGTCTGCTACAACGTCACGGCGGGGCTCCGCTATCACGCAGCGTTGCTCGCGGACGGTCTTCAGCAGCCAGTCGCGGTCGATGGCAGTCAGCCGGCCGTGCACCCAGCGCAGCCCTCGGCCCGCCCCGCTCCAGGGAGCCTTCAGCACCCAATGTTCGTGCTCACGCAACAGCAGCTCCATTTCCTCCATCGAATGCACCTCGTGGCAGTCGGGTTGCAGAGGGAGAACGGTGGTGCGGTGCTGCAACTCGCGAATGGTATTGATTTCCTCGTCAGAGGGCAATAAGGACTCCTGTGCACCGCGCTTGAGCAGTTCGTGCTTAACCACGGCATCCCAGCCCCAGGCGGTGACGGCGGTGACGGCCGACCTAAAGGCCGGCCCACACGACAACACCGAGGGCAACTGCGGGTCGTAGACGCTCAGGCACACGGCGCCAGGGTAGAGCACCTGCATGACGGCTGCGTCGCGGAGGGCGAAGTCGACGGCCGACCGTGGCGGTACATAATGAGCACGACCTTTGGCCATGCAAAGGTCGTGCTCAGGGTTGAAGATGCATAGTTGCATCTGTGCTTTCTTATTTGTTGACCTGGAACTTCTTGCTGCCGGTCTTGAAGAAGTCGGCAATCTGGTTGGCGGCGGCGAGGCCGGCGTTGATGTTGGCTTCCTCGGTCTGGGCACCCATCTTCTTGGGGGTGGCGAAGTAGCGGCCTTCGAAGGCGCGGAAGTCGGCATCGGCATCGGGCATGATGTCGGTGATGTATTTCAGGTCGGTGCGCTCAGCCATCAGCTTGAGCAGTTCGGGCTCGTTGATGACTTCCTTGCGGGCGCTGTTGATGAGGATACCGCCCTTGTGCATCTTGTTGACGAGGGCGTAGTTGATGCTCTGCTTGGTCTCGGCGGTGGCGGGGATGTGCAGCGAAACGATGTCGCAGGTCTCGAACAGGGCCTCCTGGCTCTCGACGGCCTTGGCGATGGCGCTCGAGTTAATCTGCTCGGCGCTCAGGAAAGCGTCGTAAGCGTAGACGTCCATACCGAAGCCATTGGCGATGCGGGCCACATTGCGTCCCACGTTGCCGAAGGCGAGGATACCCAGCTTCTTGCCCATGAGCTCGGAGCCGCTCTTGCCGTTGTAGAAATTGCGGACGGCATAGACGAGCAGACCCATGACCAACTCGGCCACGGCGTTGCTGTTCTGGCCGGGGGTGTTCATAGCGACGATGCCGCGGGCGGTGCAAGCCTCGAGGTCGAGGTTGTCGTAGCCGGCGCCGGCGCGCACGACGATCTTCAGGTTCTTGGCGTGGTCGATCACCTCTTTGGTCACCTTGTCGGAGCGGACGATGAGGGCGTCGGCATCCTCGACGGCCTTGTAGAGGTCGTTCACGTCGGTATATTTCTCAAGGAGGGCAAACTGGTAGCCATTCTCCTCAACAATCTTCTTGATACCGTCAACAGCCACTTTGGCAAACGGTTTCTCGGTAGCAACTAAAACTTTCATCTTGTTGTAAATCTTTATTTCATCGGAGAAGACGCAAGTGGGCTCCTTGCGAAGTTTCTTCTCGTAGCCGTGCCTTACGTCGTCTCTGATTTCCATGTTGTTTTTTTTATTTCAATCAGATTGTAAAAGATTTTAAAAGAATTTGCCTGCGTAGCTTTTTCTCTTAAAATCTTTTACAATCTGCTGAGTTTAAACTCGTCTTACTTGTTGGCTTTCTCGAAGTCCTGCATGCACTGGACGAGGGCCTCGACTGCCTCGACGGGGCAAGCGTTGTAGAGGCTGGCGCGGAAGCCGCCCACCGAGCGGTGGCCCTTGATGCCGACCATGCCGCGCTCCTTGGCGAAGGCCATGAAGGCGTCCTGCAGATTCTCGCGACCCTCGGCCATCACCCAGCAGTGGTTCATGATGGAGCGGTCTTCCTTCTCGGCAGTGCCGCGGAACATGCTGTTGCGGTCGATCTCCTCGTAGAGCATCTTGCTCTTCTTGAGGTTGATCTTCTCCATCTCCTTCACACCGCCGATGGTGTTCTTAACCCACTTCAGGGTCTCGTGCATGACGAAGATGGCGCTCACCGGGGGCGTATTGAACATAGAGATGTTCTTGGCCTCTTCAGCGGCGTGGGTGCGGAAGTCCACCATGGTGGGCAGGGGGTTCATATACTGGCGGTCAGTGATCTTGCCAAGGATGTCCTTGCGGACGATGTAGAAGGTGACACCGGCAGGGCCGACGTTCTTCTGGGCACCACCGTAGATGAGGCCGTACTTCTTCACGTCGACGGGGCGGCTCATGATGTCGGAGCTCATGTCGGCCACGAGCATGACGTTATTGATCTCGTTGGCGGCGAAGTCCTTGCGGATCTCGGT
>DFLB01000044.1:25471-31743 GCA_002373995.1 Bacteroidales bacterium UBA3630
GTGTTGTTGGTGGTGATGTGGAAGTAGTCGGCGTCGGCGGGGACGGTCCAACCCTTCGGGATGTAGCTGTAGGTCTTGTCTTCGCTGGAGGCCACGATCACGGTCTCGCCGAAGTTCTTGGCCTCTTTAGCGGCCTTCTTAGCCCAGACGCCGGTCTGGAGGTAGGCAGCCTTCTTGTTCAGCAGGTTGGCGGGCACATCCATGAAGCCTGTGCTGGCGCCGCCACCGAGGAAGAGAATTTCGTACTCAGCGGGAATGCCGAGCAGGTCGCGCCAGAGCTGGCGGGTTTCTTCCATGGTGCGCTCCCAACCGGGAGTACGGTGCGAGATCTCGAGCAGACCGATACCGGTGTTGTCAAAGTCGCGGATGGCGGCAATGGTGCTCTCGATGGCCTCTTTCGGCAGGACGCAGGGACCTGCATTGAAATTATAAGCGGTTTTCATTTTTTAGTTTTGTTTAAAGTGTTTATATTTAATTAATTACTCATTCAGCAATTCTAAAACTGAACAAGCAAAGATAACAAAAAAAAACAATTCACACCTAAAAACTAAAAATTAAAACTGAAAATGTTGACTTGCATCCGAAAATCGGCCGCTTGCAACCAATCTCTTTTTGATTCATCGAACTGAGCCATTGTCATTCCGACAGGGCTACCAAGGGTGCCGTTAGTCGAAAGTGTAATAATCAGAGATATAGACCCATTCATTCCAGTTGCAGCAAGCGATCTTCGGAGAATAGGCAAGGTTGTCGTCAGCAATCATTATGGCAGTGTCGAGACTGACATAGTTTTCCAAAAAGACAGCAGGCTGCCCCTGAGCACGAGAGGAGAACTGCAGGAGGAAGAGAGCTGCTGCCGCCGCCAAGAGGCGACGTTCAGTGCAGCAAACGGGACATTTCATTGGTGACATCATAGATTTTTATTGTTATCTTTGCATCGGCATTCTCGTTAGCGTCAAACCATACGGCACTGGCGTTGAAATACATAGGTTTATTGTTCTCTGGGGAAACAAACATATACATCTTGTTGATTGAGCCATTGTATTCTTTATTCGACAAAATACGGTCATCAATCTGGTCCAACAAAAGATTAACTATTGTATCCATAAAATCGTCGGCAACACTTGACCCATTCGCGGCAGATTCCATAATAGATATTGCACCGGAGCGCCGGCAACTCTCGCCACCGGGTCCCTCGCAAGTAATGGTTGTCGTAAAGATTTCATCCTGCCGGCCGGTGACGGGGTTTGTCACATACTCTACAGAGGAATGGCTTTTTACATAGTTATATTTCACCTCACCAAAGATACCCAAAAAGGACCTCCGGCCGTCCTTTTTCTCGACGTTGACGACTTTTATTTTCCTGACAGGATGCTCCTCGGGCACAAGGGCATATAGATTGAGGCATGAGAAGAGAGAACATGCCACGATGACAAACATTTTTTTCATATTCTTTAGGTGTTATTGTTTTTTTATTAATGCCTAAAAAGCATGTGCAAAATTACGTATTAGATTTATTTTACAAACACTTTTTTTCGAAGCTTAATAATCTTGCTGCGTTTTTTTTTGCAAAGCTTATTAAACTTGCGGCAAGGGGGGATGTGCCTTGGTTGTGCTTAGGTTGTGCTTAGGTTGTGCTTAGGTTGTGCTTAGGTTATGCTTAGGATGAGCTTAGGATGAGCGATGAGGAGGGGGGCGATGGAGAGAAAAAGTTGCGGCAGCGGGCAATAAAGCGGGCGGAGTTGCGTTGTATGGGTTAATAATAACTTAAAACACGACATTATGAGAAAACATATCGTTGCCGGCAACTGGAAGATGAACCTCACCTTCACGGAGGCCGATGAGTTGCTCGACGAACTGATGAGCGAGCTGGAACAAGTGGAATTGCCCCGCGACACGCAGGTCATTGTATGCCCTCCGTTCCCATATATCGAGATGGCGAGTGACTATGCCAACGACAGCTACTTCATGGTCGGGGCGCAGAATGTGAGCGACCAGGAGCGGGGAGCCTATACCGGCGAGGTCAGTGCCGAGATGCTGGAGAGTTGCGAGATAGACTATTGCATTGTGGGGCACTCGGAGCGACGCGGCTATTACGGCGAGACGGATGCCACGGTAGCTGCCAAGGTGGACCGGTTGCTGGCTCACGGGCTGAAGCCTATCGTCTGCGTAGGCGAGGTGCTGGAGGAGCGCGAAGCGGGTCGCCAGCTTGAGGTGGTGAAGCGTCAGGTAGAGCAAGGACTGTTCCACTTGACGGCGGAGCAGATGCAGCAGGTCGTTATTGCCTATGAGCCTGTGTGGGCCATCGGCACCGGCCGCACAGCCACTCCGGAGCAGGCTCAGGAGATACACGCCCACATACGCTCGTTGCTGAGGGCCAAATATGGCGATGCGGTGGCTGAGGAGATCAGCATCCTCTATGGCGGCTCGTGCAAGCCCTCCAATGCCAAGGAGTTGTTTGCCTGCAAGGACATCGACGGGGGCCTGATTGGCGGTGCCTCGCTGAAAGCCAAAGACTTTATGGGTATTGTGACGGCGTTTTAATGTCCTTTGAGCGGTTCATAGCGCGGCGGTTCATGCCGCGGCGTGGCGACGACCGAGGCTTTGCCGGGCCGTTGTCAACTATTGCCGTGGCGGGTATTGCGTTGGGAGTTACGGTGATGGTGATGGCCATCAGCATCCTGCGGGGTTTCCAGCAGGACATCACCGAGAAGGTGGTGGGATTCGGCAGTCACTTGACTATCAGCAGCTATGACCGCATTCATGCCTACGCTGAGACGCCCGTCAGCATTGACAGTGCGCTGCTGGATGCCGTGGCGCACACCGACGGTGTGCGCCACGTGCAGAGCTATGCCACCAAGGGCGGCATGGTGAAGACCGCGGAGCAGATCTACGGTATCCTGCTGCGTGGGCTCGACAGCGACTACGACACCACGTTCTTCCACCGCAGCCTCGTCGCCGGCCACCTGCCCGCGACGGGGCTTCCGTCGGGGACGAACGACGTACTTCTCTCAACCACTATCGCTGACAAGCTGCGGCTGCAGGTGGGCGACAAAATGCGCACCTATTTCTGGCAGGACGACAGTTACCGTGCGCGGGCCTTCACCGTCTGCGGCCTTTACAACACGGACCTGACTGAGATGGACGAACGCTACGTCATAGGCTCCCTCAGCCAGGTGCAGCGCCTGAACGATTGGGACAGCAACCAAGTAGGCGGCTACGAGGTGCTGGTCAAGGACTTCCGGCGGCTTGACGACGTTGCATCCCGCGTGGTGCAGCTGCTGCCCTACGACCTGCAGATGGAGACCGTCACACAGGCCAACCCTGCCCTCTTCTCGTGGCTTGACCTGCTGAACACCAACATCACCCTCATCCTGGCCATCATGTGCCTGGTGTCGGCAGTGGCCATCGTGAGCGCACTGCTCATCATGATATTTGAAAAGAGCGCCACCATCGGGCTGCTGAAAGCCCTTGGAGCCGCCGACCGTTCGCTGCGGCGCATCTTTCTCATCAAAGCCTCGCAGCTCATCCTATGGGGCATTGTGCTGGGCGACGCGCTGGCGCTGGCGCTGAGCCTGGTGCAGCAGCGGTGGCAGATAATCAGCCTCGACCCCGAGAGCTACTCGATGAGCCATGTGCCCGTGTTGCTGGACCCGTGGGTCTACATAGGAGTCAGCGCCGGAACGCTGGCCGTGTGCCTTGTGGCACTGCTGGTGCCTGTGGCCTCCATCACCAAAATCAGTCCCGCACGAACCATGCGCATCGAACAATGAAAGCCCGCACAAAACTGATACTGCTGACGCTCACCATCGGCCTGGCGCTGCTGGCGCTGTGGCAGGTGCAACGCGTGGCCCGCGCCATACGTCACGAAGAGGAAGAGAAAGTGCTCCTTTGGGCCAACGCCATCAGCCAACGCGCCCATATGATGGAGGCCACGCAGCGCTTCTTCGAGCAGGCCACCCTCGACGAGCACCGCAAGATGCAGATGTATATAGACATCCTGCAATCCTTCAACGACCCCGACCTGACCACCGACCTGCGCTTCAGTCTCGCCTATGTGCACTACATCGTCGACTCGTCGCAGACCCCCATCGTCATCACCACCGCAAAGGACTCCATCATCAGCGTGCCGCAGGAGCTGGCCGGGCAGAAGATGGAGGGTGCCCTGCTGGAGGAGTATTCGCAAAATCCACCATTCAGATACAAGCTGTGGGGCATGCCGATGACGCTCTACTACAAGGAGTCGCAGTACTACACCCAGCTGCGGCAGGTGCTCGACGACTTCACACGCTCCTTCCTGTCCGACATCACGCAGAACTCCGTCAAGGTGCCGGTGCTCATCATCGACAGCCTCGACAGGAGGGTGCTTGCCTACGGCAACCTCAATCCCAAGCATGTGGGGCAGATGCACTTCCGCAACGACCCCATCGGCATCACGCTACCCGACGGCAGCCGGGCATTGGTGTACTATGAGAACACCCTGCTGCTGAGAGCGTTGCAATGGCTACCGCTGTTCTACTTCTTCATTGCCGCCGTGCTGGTGCTGGTGAGCTACTTCCTCTTCCGCACCGCCCGCAGCGCCGAGCAGAACCGCATCTGGGTGGGCTTGGCCAAAGAGACGGCCCACCAGCTGGGCACCCCCATCAGCTCGCTGGGCGGATGGCTGGAATACCTGCAAGGCAAAGAGCTGACGCCGCAATATGCCGCCGAGCTCGACAAAGACCTGAAACGCTTGGAGACCATCACCCAACGTTTCTCCAAGATCGGCTCCCTGCCCGAGCTGCAAGAAGGCGATGTGCGCGAGGCGACCCTGGCCGCCGTTGCCTACCTGCAAGGGCGCACCCCACGGCGCGTCAAGTTCAACGTCGCTTTTCCCGACGACGAGCCCTTCCTGGCCCCCCTCAACAGCTACCTCTTCCAGTGGGTCATAGAGAACCTGTGCAAAAATGCCGTCGACGCGATGGATGGCGAAGGCACCATCAGCATCGTAGCCTCGCAGGATGCCCGCAAGATATACCTCGACATCGGCGACACCGGACGGGGCATGACCCCCTCGGTGCAGAAACACATCTTCGACAGCGGCTTCACCACCAAAAGCCGCGGATGGGGCCTGGGGCTGCCGCTGGCACGCCGCATCGTCAACCAGTACCACCGCGGGCGGTTGTACCTCAAATACAGCATTCCCGGACAAGGCACCTGCTTTCGCATCGTGCTGAAGAAACAGAAGTAATGCTTCTTTACCGCGGGCACCCCGCCTTAGGACCGATGGTGGTCCGGTTTTTATCGGACGATCACCGGACCATCACCGGACCATCCCCGGACGATCACCGGACCAAGACCGGAGGAAATGGTGAACAGAGAATTGAGAATGCCTCATTATTTTACGGATTACAATATAAAAAACAGAAGAAATAGCCAAGGGGCAACACAATAAACGCTGCGAAGTTGCGTTGTATGGGTTGGAAAAATAAGACTAAACAACAACTGAAGATATGGCAAATCAAATGGATTTCAACAAGGTAGTGGCTCACGCAAAGGAGTATGGCTTCGTGTTTCCGAGCTCGGAGATCTATGACGGTCTGGCGGCGGTGTACGACTACGGCCAGCTGGGCGTGGAGCTGAAGAACAATATCAAGCAATACTGGTGGCGCGCCATGGTGCAGATGCACGAGAACATTGTGGGGCTGGACAGCGCCATCTTCATGCACCCGCGCATCTGGAAGGCCAGCGGCCACGTGGACGCTTTCAACGACCCGCTCATCGACAACCGCGACAGCAAGAAGCGCTACCGCGCCGACGTGCTCATCGAGGACCACATAGCCAAGATAGAGGACAAGATAGAGAAAGAGGTGGAGAAAGCCCGCAAGCGCTTTGGCGAGAGCTTTGACCGCCAGCAGTTTGTCACCACCAACGCCCGCGTGCTGGAGCACCAGAAGAAGATAGACGAGATCCACGAGCGCTATGCCGACTGCATGAACCGCAACGACCTGGCGGGGTTGAAGCAGCTGATCCTCGACCTGGAGATAGTATGCCCCATCAGCGGCACCCGCAACTGGACCGACGTGAGGCAGTTCAACCTGATGTTCGCCACCAAGATGGGCAGCGTCATCGACGACTCGGACACATTATATCTGCGTCCGGAGACGGCACAGGGCATCTTTGTCAACTTCCTGAACGTGCAGAAGAGCGGCCGCATGAAGATACCCTTCGGCATAGCCCAGATAGGCAAAGCCTTCCGCAACGAGATTGTGGCGCGCCAGTTCATCTTCCGCATG
>DFLB01000044.1:31816-31969 GCA_002373995.1 Bacteroidales bacterium UBA3630
GAGTTTGAGCAGATGGAGATGCAGTTCTTCGTGCGCCCCGGCACGGAGCTGGAGTGGTTCAAGCACTGGAAAGAGGAGCGTCTGCAGTGGCACCTGAGCCTGGGAATACCGGCCGACTGCTACCGCTACCACGACCACGAGAAGCTGGCCCAC
>DFLB01000044.1:32022-71410 GCA_002373995.1 Bacteroidales bacterium UBA3630
TGGCCCACTACGCCAACGCCGCCACAGACATAGAGTTCCGCTTCCCCTTCGGCTTCAAGGAGTTGGAAGGCATCCACAGCCGCACCGATTTTGACCTCTCGCGCCACAGCGAGTTCAGCGGCAAGAAGCTGCAATACTTCGATCCGGAACTGAACGAGAGCTACACGCCCTACGTCATCGAGACCTCGATCGGCGTGGACCGCACCTTCTTAGCCATCTTCAGCCATGCGTTGAAAGAAGAGACGCTGGAAGACGGTACCGTGCGCACCGTGCTGTCGCTGCCGGCGAAGCTGGCCCCCTACAAGGCTGCGGTGCTGCCGCTGGTGAAGAAAGACGGCCTGCCCGAGAAGGCCCGCGAGATACAGCACCTGCTGATGCCCGACATGATGGTGCAGTACGACGAGAAAGACGCCATCGGCCGCCGCTACCGCCGCCAGGACGCCATCGGCACGCCGTTCTGCATCACGGTGGACAACGACACCCTGACCGGCAACAGCGTCACCGTGCGCCACCGCGACACCATGCAACAGGAGCGCGTCAGCATCGACCAGCTGCCGCAATATCTGAAAGCAAAACTCTGATAGCGCTGAACCGACAAGAAGGGCCTACCCCCTCTCGGAAAAAGCAAGATTGATGATGTCACGGACGATGGGGCTCCTATCGTCCGTGACAAGTGTTTTGCCCGTATCGGCCCCCACCAGCAGGCGGCGCGCCTCGTCGAGGGCGGCGAGGTTCAGCGCATCGGAAGCTATCTGCACGTCGCGAATGATGCCGTCATCGACAACAAGTTGCAGTTCAACCTCGCCCCATTCGAAATGGCCGCTCCGTTGGGCGGTGAAAGTACGCCAACGACCGTAGAGCCACTCGTCGGAAGCAAACTCACTGCAAAGCGCCTGCACCTCTGGTTTGCAGACAAGCGCCGAGTAATCGACAACCTCCGAGCAACCGGAATATTCCGCCTCGAAAGCCGCCCTCAATCTGGGGGCGATGCTCTCGGGCGTGATATCGGGATTGAGATCAGCCAAGTTGACCACACGGCTCTGCACGGAGCTGACGCCATGCTTAAGCAGTTTGGCGGGCTTGGGTTTAAGGTAGCGCTGCAGGTCGGCCATATTGCCGCGGATAAGTATAGTGCCGTGGTGGAGGTCGTTGCGGCGGCCCTTGCTGAAAGCGTTGCCGCTGAACTTGCGGCCACCGGTGAGAATATCATTGCGTCCCGACAACTCGGCCACAATGCCAAAGTCGGCCACCGCACGCTGTATGACGCGGAACTGACGCGTTTGGTCATACATCGCTTTGGGTACGACGAAGGAAAAGTTGAGGTTACCGTCGTCGTGGTAGACGGCGCCGCCGCCGGTCCTGCGACGCATCAGATAGCCACCGTCGGCCTCCAATGCCTCGAGATTCACCTCGCTGTAGGGGTTCTGGTTCTGGCCAATCACCACCGTGCGGTGGTTGCGCCAGAGATACATTGTGACCGCCTCGGAACACTCTACGAGGTAGTTCTCCACCGCTATGTTCAGGTAGGGGTTGGTCTGGTTAGAGACAACAAATTGTAATTTCATCAGAAACGATAGCTCAAAGTCAAGTAATTGAGTGCCTGAGCAAGATGGTAGTCGCGACGGGAATAGCTGAAATCGAACTTGCGGGTGTGGAGACCGATGCCGAACGAGAAACCGCTGAGATTGAAGGCATCGAAGCCACGCATCTCGGCGTTCTGGCGATAGCTGTAGCCCACACGGGCGAAAAATGCCTTGCCGATATTAAGCTCCACGCCGAAGAGCGTGTGGCGCATCAGGTTGTCGAGCGTGCCGACGACCCATGACTCCTTCGTCACCTCGCCGGTGAAAGGATCTGTGGTGGTTGTAGGATGCAGGGGGTCGTCATAGCGCAGATTCCACCGTTGCAGCTCGGTAGCGGCAAAAAAGAGGCGGAACGGAGCATTCTTCAGCTTGTACGACACCTCGGCCGACAACTCGAAAGGCAAGTAGCTGACCGTCTGGTCGAAAGTAACAATCTGGGCTCCAATATTACGGCCCATCAAAGTGGCAGCGAACCGGCGATTGTCGCTCACATAGCTGCCAGCGAGGTCGATGGCCAGCGCGAAAGCTGTATACTGCTCATACTGAGACAGGACAGGTTTAAAGTTGACCCCCAAGCTGAAATTGCTGTCTATCCACAATCCCCAACCAAGAGACAGCGAATAGTCGCCGGCGCCGAAATCGCCCTGGTAGACATCCTCCTCGTCGTAACCGTGGAAACGTCCGTAATTAACGAAATGAAAGCCAAAAGTCACCGTACCAAAACGGTCAAACTCATGGGCATAGGTCAACGACCCCATGTTGCTACCGTCAAACATAGGGATAAAACTCAACACGCCGCTGCCGGCCATTGAGCTGCGAAGGAGGGAAGGGTTGTCGATGCCGATAGTCAGGTCGTCGTCGAATAGCGCGAGGTAATCCATTCCCACACCAGCCGTGCGGCCCACGCTGCTGAGGTCGAATACAGCCAGCGTATTCAGCCCAGCCACCTGAGCCTTGACGGAGTGGGAAACAGAAAGTGGAAAGTGGAAAGCCATGCTGATGCAAATCAGCATCCACACCTTCCACTTCCCACTTTGCGTTTTCAACTTTTCAGTGTTTCTTGCTACGCTACCTTTGGTTTCGTAACCTGGGCCCAGCAGCAAAGGCGTGCCTTTACTGCTCTCGCTTTGCGTTACGTTCGTGCCGCATCAGATGGCTGGGTTCGAGAGCCATGCGATCGGTTTCGAGCAGAGAGGCGACACCCTCGTCCACACGGCGCTTAGCCTCGCAAGCCTCGCAATGGCACTCCTCGTGGTATTCGCGCGGCTCGGTGTAGGTGGTGATGACACCCTCGAAGTTGCGCAGGATGACCTTGTCGGGGCTCTGCGAGATGACATACTGCGGCATGACAGGCGTCTTGCCGCCGCCACCGGGAGCATCGACAACGAAGGTAGGCACAGCGTAGCCGCTCGTATGGCCGCGGAGGTTCTCGATGATTTCGATACCTTTGCTCACCGGGGTACGGAAATGCTCGAGGCCCATACTGAGGTCGCACTGGTAGATATAGTAAGGGCGCACGCGGTTGCGGACGAGCTCGTGCATCAGTTTCTTCATCACGTGGACGCAGTCGTTGACGCCACGCAGAAGGACCGTCTGGTTGCCCAGGGGGATACCGGCGTTGGCAAGACGGGCGAGAGCCTGTTCTGCCTCGGGGGTGAACTCGTTGGGGTGGTTGAAGTGGGTGTTGAGCCAGATGGGGTGATACTTCTTCAGCATCTCGCACAGCTCGGGGGTGATACGCTGCGGGCAGACCACGGGGGTGCGGCTGCCGATGCGGACGATCTCCACATGGGGGATGGCGCGGAGGCGCTGGATGATATATTCGAGCTTCTTGTCGCTCACCATCAGAGCGTCGCCGCCGGAGAGGAGCACGTCGCGCACCTGCGGAGTCTTCTCGATGTAAGCCAGGCACTTCTCGATGCGCTCGCTGGGGCTCTCGTCGTCCTTCTGGCCGGCGAAGCGGCGGCGTGTGCAGTGGCGGCAATACATGGAGCACATGTCGGTGATGAGGAACAGCACGCGATCCGGGTAGCGGTGGGTGAGCCCCGGGGCGGGAGAATCCTCGTCCTCGTGCAGGGGGTCGTTGAGGTCGGCGGGAGCGATGTTGCATTCGGCACCCTGCGGGATAGCCTGACGGCGGATGGGGTCGAAGGGATCGTTAGGATCTATGAGCGAGAGGTAGTAAGGGGTGATGGCCATACGGAACTTGGCCAACGCCTTCTTGATACCCTCGGCCTCTTCGGGCTCGAAAGAGAAATACTTACTCAGCTCCTCGTAAGTCTCGATGCGGTTCTTTACCTGCCATTTCCAGTCGTTCCACTGCTCGTCGGTGACGTTGGGGAACAATTCTTTTCTACGGTTTACTTTCATAGTGATGATTATCTATTTATTATTAATTATTCTTTGCTAGTCTAACATACAGGCCACTCCTTGCGTCGCAGCCATAAAACTCGTTGTCGACACCCAGATGCTCCTCGCCGATATGGAACCCGTCGTCCCACGCATCAGAGAAGTCTAATTCATACGCCCAGGGATCACCACCCTCTTGGGGATATTGCGAGGCGGTCCAATAACTGCCATAATGGCCGTGTATCATTATCCGTCCAACGGAGGGGTCGGTCCACCCCTGTACAGGCAGAAAGACGGCACCTGCGGTGGCCAGCGTATCCCACTGGGCTGCAGTATAACTGTTGTCGCTATACCAACTAGCCTCCGGGTCGACATAGAGGGGCATGGGATTTTCCCAGTCGTCAGCCAACAGTATCAACCCATTGACCCCTGCCACCTGTGCGGGAGCATGCAGGTTCGTTGCATTGGGTCTTTTAAAGAGCAGGTAACGCCATTCGTCGACCGTAAGGGTACGCCAACCGTCGCCGAAATTGTCCCCCCAATCGTGAAACGACAGGTTATTGAGGTTGAATTCATACGGCCCAAGCCCTGTGCCCCAGCGGAACATGTCGACCACAAAATAGGTACCGTACAGCGACGGGTCACCATTCCAATACTGTTCCATTTGACCCATATTGTAATCGCTGATGGTCATCCAGGGCTTCTCGGCCATGTGCCATGTGCTGTCGGCGAAATCGTACATCACATTCCCCTGGGCAAAAACCACCTGCTGCCCTTGGGCCACACTGAAGCCTCCCGAGGACATCGTCTGGTCATTGTATATTTCCTCCAAATTCTTCACACACGCCGACATCAGCAGAGCCGACACGGCAACCAGACACAATATGCGATACTTAATCACTCTGTTCAACATAAAAACTTAATCACTCTGTTCAACATAAAAATAGAACCTATAGGCAGGTCTCCCCGCCTATAGGTTGTTGCAATCATTCGATTAGGCGTAGAGCTCTTCGAAGATTTTGCGCAGCTCGGGGCTCTCGCGGAGCTCCTGGAGGGTGAACTCGGCGTGGCCTTTGGTGTAGCCGTTGCCCATGATCATGTTCACATCGGCACCGATGCCTTCGGCACCGAGGCTGGCCTTGGTGAAGCTGGTGGCCATGGAGAAGAAGTAGACCACGCCGTCGTCCTTGGTGCAGAGCACGGCGGTCATCTCCTGGTCGGGGACGTTGACGCAGTTGATGGTGACATCGGCCATCTTGCCGTTGGTGAGGCGCTCGACGAGCTCGTAGACCTGCACGGGGGTCATGCCGGCGGCGGACTCGACTATGTCGCAGAAGCCGAGATCCTTGATGCGCTGGGTGCTCTTGGGGCTGTTGGCGATACCAATCACCTTGCCGGTGACGCCGACGCGCTTCTTGGCCTCGTAGCAGCAGAGCATGCCGCTCTTGCCGCCGGCGCCGAGGATGACGACGGTCTGGCCGTACTGGCACAGCTTGGCTGTCTGGGCGGGAGCGCCGGCGACGTCGAGGGCGCTGAGGGCCAGCTTCTCGGGCATGTCGGTCGGGATCTTGGCGTAGATGCCGCTCTCGAAGAGGATAGCCTTGCCCTTGATGTCGACCTGGTCGACCTCGGGACGGATTTCGAGAATCTCGTCGATGCGGAGAGGTGTCAGCGAGAGGCTGACGAGGGTAGCGATGCGGTCGCCCTCTTTGAGGTCGATCTTGCCCTTCAGGGCGTCGCCGATCTTCTCGACCTTGCCGAGGAGCATGCCGCCCGAACCGGTGCGGCGGTTGCGGTGCTTGCCCTGGAGCTCGACATTGAGGAGCATCTCCTTCTTGACCTCTTCCATGATGCGCTCCTGGCTGGCGCCTTCGCCGGCCTGCTGCTTGGCGTAGTTGTGGATGTCGGTGAACGAAGCGGAGTCGATGTTCAGGGTCTGGACGTCGATGAGGATCTCGTTGTCCCAGATTTCATCCATGTTGTTGTCAAGCTTGTTGGCGGGCTGAGGGAGAACACCCTTGGGCTCGATGACGCGGTGGGTACCGTACTTGTTGCCTTTTTTCTGCATAATGCTTAATGTATTTTTTTGATTATTAAATATTTTGTACGTTCCAATTTTGAAATGAAACGTACAAAGATACACAGTTTTTTTGAACTGGGCAAATAATTTTTTTTGCCGGTACAATAAAACAGCTACAGACGATACATATTAAAAGGGGCAACGGGAGGGGCCGAGGCTATGACCTGGGGCGGTACTCGGAGAAAGACTTATCACTGTATATAAACAAGATACGCTCCAGATTAGCGTCTGGGGAGGAGGGGGCCTCCAGCTCATGAGGGGGCATGGCGATATACGTCGCCGCATACTCAGCCGCCAGGGGCCTGTCGGGAGCGGGGGCAGAAGACGCATCCTCCGGAACGTCAGCTTCGTCAGACGAGAAGAGCGACGGCTCTGATGACGGGAGTGGCGTTGAGGCAAGCTCCTCAGCCGCAGGTTGCGGAAGAGGAGAGGGGGCGGCAAAACCGGAAGTATACATCTCGCCACGGCCGAGGAGGAGCCAGTTGGCATCGATTTCGGGATAGCGGCGGATCACCTTCGTCACGAAATCGAGACTTGGGTTGTTGCGACCACTCAAAATGTGCGACATTCCGGACGGCTGTATGCCTATCTCCTCGGCGAACTGTCTTGCAGAGATATTTTTCGCCCTCAAAAGCAGATTAATCCTGTTAATCATAATCTTACAAATGTAAATAAACAACAATTCCGATTACAAAAATACACAAAAATCCAATACCCACAAAACAAAAACACAAAAATACATTTGTAACAAAACACAAAACGACAAGCAACACTTTAATAAAAGCAGCATAAAACAACATATATTAAATAGATAACGAAACAAACAACCAACACAGAGCAAAACCTACACTGCAACCACAAAACATTAAATTAAAGCATTAAAACAAAATGCATAAATAACTGAATTTCAATAACAACAACACACACAATAAATGATTAGTTAATCAAATTAACAAAAATTACAACCATAACTAAGTAACAATTGTAACACCCTGCCAAAACAACAAACAATTACAAACATCACCCCGACAAGGTGATTACAAAAGTAAAAACCGGAAAATCGCTCCTAAGCGACGTTCGCCACCCTCGCCTACCCTGGACACCCAGAAAGAGGAGAAAAGCGCTCAGCGGCGATTTTTTTTTACTACAGCTGTTTTGTGGTAGACAGACGGGACATGGCGTCGCGCAGCAGCAGCGACGCCAAGGCGAGGCCGAACGAAGCCGTCACGGGCATCAGCGTGCCCCCCATCTGCGCCGTGCGTTGCACCTCGGGGCTCCACACACAGAAAAACTTACGCTCAGGATAGCGCTGAGCGCGGCGCATACGCTTGCGCAACGACGCCGCCAGCGGGCACCCGTCGACGCGCCAGAACTCGCTGACCCTCAACAGAGTGGGATCCAGCTTGCGGGCGGCGCCCATTGAAGAAAAGAACGTGCATGGCGCCTCTTTGCGTGTGCAGCGAAGGATAAGTTCGAGCTTATCGGCCAGACTATCAATAGCATCCACCACGTAATCGTACTCCTCCACCGCGAAATTGGCGGCGGTAGTGGCGGAATATGCCTCCTGGCGGGCCTGAATATCTGCCAAGGGGTTGACAGCCAGCAACCTCTCGCGCATCACCTCGACCTTAGGGCGGCCAATGGTGGCCACCAGCGCCGGCAGCTGGCGGTTGACATTAGACGGATCCACCGCGTCGGGGTCGACAAGCGTCAGGTGCCCTACCCCACTGCGAACCAGTGCTTCGGCGCACCAAGAGCCCACGCCGCCGACACCGAAAAGCAACACACGCATTGTGGCGAAGCGAACCATTGCGTCGTCGCCCACCAGCCGAGCGGTGCGTCCGAAAAGATCGGCCGTTGAAAAAGACTGTCTGTCAAGCATATCACCACACATAACGCTATCGGGGCGGAATTATTGTGCGACAGATTAAGATATGCCTTGGATATGCTTAGGATATGCTTAGGATGAGCTTAGGATATGCTTAGGAAGAACTTAGGATAAGCGATGGGGTTAGGCGGTACAGACAACATGCGATTAAAAAAAATGCGCGTTGTGTATTTTTTTTGTATATTTGCATTTTATATCTGTACCTAAAATAATCTATCACCGATGAAGAAACTCATTATGTATGTGACCTTTGCGCTGGTGACAGCCGGTAGTGGCGCGGCGGCGCAAAACGAGAATATCACCCTTGAAGACATCTGGACGAAGCGCACCTTTGCCCCGCAGGGCATCGGCGGCATACGGTCGATGGCCGATGGGGAGCACTACCTCTCGATGACGCGGACGGGTATCTCGAAATACAGCTACCTGACGGGCGAGAAGGTTGAAGACGTGTGCCTCTTCAATGCTCCGGGCCAGCGGCCAAAAGCGAAGCCGTTGCCTGTCTTTGAGAGCTACGCCATGAGTGCCGACGAGCAGAAGATACTGTTGAGCGCGGGTTTTGAGCCCATCTACCGTCACAGCGGGGTGAGCGACTACTACATCTACAGCCTTCAGGACAAGACCTTTACGAAGATCAGCAATGGCGGGAAGCAGCGTCTGACCACGCTGAGCCCCGACGGGACGAAGGTGGCCTTTGTGCGCGACAACAACCTCTACTGGATGGACCTCGGCACGCTGGAAGAGCACGCCATTACCACGGAGGGCAAGGTGAACGAGGTCATCTGCGGCACCACCGACTGGGTGTATGAGGAAGAGTTTGCCATCACGCGGGGCTTCCAGTGGAGTCCCGACTCGAAGAAGATAGCCTACATGGTCTTTGACGAGCATAAGGTGAAGGAATACAACATGCAGATGTGGGGTGAGCTCTATCCCGAAGACTACCGTTACAAATACCCCAAGGCTGGCGAGGACAACAGCCGGGTGGAGCTGCGCGTCTATGACGTGGAGAACCAGAAGGGACTCTTCATGCCCGCGCTGGCGGAGGCCCGCACCAACAGCACGTGGGAGTACATCCCCCGCTTCCAGTGGGCCGATGCCAACACGCTGGCATTCATGCGTATGAACCGTCTGCAGAGCCACATGCAGATCCTGAGCGTAAACGCTCTGGCACCGAACAAAGTCCAAATGCTGTATGACGAGCAGGACAAAGCCTACGTCGAGGTGCCCGACACGTGGCAGTTCATCACCGTGGGCAAAGGCAAGAAAGCCCAGCAGCAGATGCTCATCACCAGCGAGCGCGACGGCTACCGCCACATCTACCTCTACGGCATGGACGGCAAGCTGGTCAAGCAGGTGACGAGCGGCGAGTGGGAGGTGTGCGAGGTGGCAGGCGTGGATGTCAAAAACCAGCGCCTCTACTACACCAGCCGCGAACACCATCCCACCCAGAAGAGCCTCTTCGTCATCGGCTTCGACGGCAAGAAGAAGCAGTGCCTCAACGACCTGACACGCAATTGGAAGAACACAGAAGACCGCTACGTGCTGGGCACCTACGGAGCTACCTTCAGCAACGGCTGCAAATACTACATCCGCACCTACAGCACCGCCAACGACGCCCCCCTCTACACGCTGCACGACGCGGGTGGCAAGTTGATAAAGGTGTTGGAGGACAACATGGAGCTGAACAAGAAGATGAAGGTGGAATATGAGACCCATCGCAAGACCTTCGGTTCGTTCACCACCTCCATTGGTACACAGCTCAACTATTACACCATCAAGCCCAAGAACTTCGACCAGAACAAGCGCTACCCCGTGCTCATCTACGTCTACGGCGGTCCCGGCAACCAGCAGGTCTCGGACAGCTACGGCGGTGCCGACTACTACTGGTACCACATGCTGGCCGAGAAGGGCTATGTGGTCTTCTGCTTCGACGGAAGAGGCACCGGTGGTCGTGGCGCACAGTTCAAGAAGCAGACCTATGGCGACATGGGCCGCATGGAATGCGAGGACGCCATCGAAGCCGCCCGCTGGCTGGGCCAGCAGAGCTGGGTGGACAAAGAGCGCATTGGCATCTGGGGATGGAGTTTTGGCGGCTACCTATCGACGTTGAGTCTGCTCAAAGGCAACGACGTATTCAAGACGGCCATCGCCGTAGCACCAGTGATGAACTGGCGCTACTACGACAACATCTACACCGAGCGCTACCTGGGCCTGCCGCAGGACAACGCCAAGGGCTACGACGACAACTCGCCGCTCAACTTTGCCGACCGACTGCAGGGCAACTACCTGCTCATCCACGGCACTGGCGACGACAACGTACACTTCCAGAACTCGGCCGAAATGGTGGAACGGTTAGAGAATGCCGGCAAGCAGTTCGAATTCCGCATCTACCCCAACAAAAACCACAGCATCTACGATGCCACGGGCAACACTCGGCTGAACCTCTACCAGCTGATGACTGACTTTATTCTGAGAAAATTATAATCAATCATGAAGAAGACTATATTATTGGGTTTAATGGGCCTGGCGGGGCTCATGGGCTTTACGGCACAGGCGCAGTTTGGCGACTACGGCGTGCGTTTAGGCATCGGCACCGCCACCATTGAAGACGACCTGACCACCAAATCGCCCGTTTTAGGGCTGAATGCAGGAGGCTATATCAACTACACCTTCGCACAGAGCGAAAGCATCCTGGCGGAGATATTCTACCTGCAGACTGGTCTCAACCTGACACGTCGCGGCAGCAATTTCGAGGAGGTTCGCGAATTCTCCAACGACCTTATGGAACGTCGGGGTTACTACCACACATGGTATCTGCAGTTGCCCATTCTGGCGGGTGTGCACATGGAGTTACCCATTCGACAGGCCGGACACGTGGTGGGCTTCTTCCTCGGGCCTGCCGTCAGTGTGGGGCTCTTCGGCAGCTATGCCGACCGTAAGGTGTCGCCCTACAATCCCTCATACACAGCCAACTATGATGTCAGCATCCACGGTTCGGCAGCCGACCGACAGGTATTCAACCACCTCAACCGTCTGGATATCGGTGCCATCGTGGGCATCAGCTATGAGTATCGCGACTTTACGATCTCGCTCTTCCTCGACCACGGCTTCATGGCCACGTCGGAAGGCAACGATGTGCTGCGGCTGATAGAAAACAGCCAAAGCACAGACGGCAAAACCGTCGAGGTAAAGATTCCCAATGGCCACAACAATGCAGTGATGCTCTCGGTGGCCTATCGTTTAGGCACTTTCAGCAAATAAGAAGAATATGACAGTCAGAGTAAGATTTGCCCCGAGTCCTACGGGGCCACTACACATCGGGGGCGTGCGTACCGCCCTGTACAACTACCTTTTCGCCCGTCAGCAGGGCGGCAAGATGATACTGCGCATCGAAGACACCGACCAGACACGCTTTGTGCCCGGTGCAGAACAATACATCATCGAAGCCCTTGATTGGCTGGGCATCCAGTTTGACGAAGGCGTGCACATCGGAGGCCCCTTCGGACCCTACCGCCAGAGCGACCGCAAGCCCCTCTATCGCCAGTATGCCGAACAGCTGCTCGCCGACGGTTGGGCATACTACGCCTTTGACAAGCCCGAGGCGCTGGAAGCCAAGCGCAAGGAAGCCGAGACAAATATGCATCTTGGCTATACCCTAGTCATTGATGGACACAAAACCCCATTCCAATACGACTGTAATACTCGTATGCAGATGGAGAACAGCCTCAGCCTGGGCATGGAAGAAGCACAGCGTCGCATCGCTGCCGGCGACCCCTATGTGATACGGTTCAAATTTCCTGAGGATATCGACATCACGGTGCACGACCTTATCCGCGGCGACGTCACGATGAACAGCCGTCTGCTGGACGACAAAGTGCTCTTCAAGAGCGACGGCATGCCCACCTACCACCTGGCCAACATCGTCGACGACCACCTGATGGAAATCACCCACGTCATCCGTGGCGAGGAATGGCTCCCCTCGGCACCGCTGCATGTGATGCTCTACCGCGCCTTCGGCTGGGAGGAGACCATGCCGCAGTTCGCCCACCTGCCCCTGCTGCTCAAGCCCGAAGGCAACGGCAAGCTCAGCAAGCGCGACGGCGACCGTCTGGGCTTCCCCGTCTTCCCGCTGGAGTGGCACGACCCCAAGAGCGGCGAAGTCAGCAGCGGATATCGCGAGCAGGGCTACCTGCCCCAGGCGGTGGTCAACATGCTGGCCCTCCTCGGTTGGCACCCCGGCACCGACCAGGAGCTGATGACCATGGACGAGTTGACCAAACTCTTCGACATCAGCCACATCAGCAAGAACGGCGCCAAATTCAGCCTCGACAAAGCCAAGTGGTTCCAGCACGAATACTTCCAGCAGCTCAGCGACGAAGAGGTGGCCTCGATGCTCGAGCAGCAGGTTGCCGCCCACGGCATCCAAGCCGACCACGGATACGCAATGCAGGTGGCAGCCCTGATGAAGGAACGCATCACCTTCCCCAGCGAGCTGTGGGACACCTGCTGCTACTTCTTCCAGGCGCCGACCGAATACGACCCCGCCGCCATCAAGAAACGCTGGAAAGCGGGCATGACCACACATATGGCCAAGGTCATCGAGATACTGAACACCGTCCCCTTCGAATACGATGCCATCCACAAGGCGTTGCTGGAAGACTACATCAAGGGCCACGAGCTGAACATGGGCTCCGTGATGAACTCGCTGCGCCTGGCTGTGGTGGGCAAGACCGTGGGGCCTGACATGCTGACGCTGGTCATGATGCTGGGCAAAGACGAGACCATCCGCCGCGTGCAGCGTGCCATCGACACCATCGGGGAAGTCGAAAACCAATAACAGACAACTGACAAACAAGACAATACAAACATGGAAAACAAGACAAACAAAATCCTTATCATCTGCAATGCCGTGCTGCTGCTCGGCTTGATCGGCATCTATGTGCTGCACTTCACCAGCGCCCCCAAAAGCAAGACCAACAGCGAAGCCACAGAACCCCTCCAGAAAGAGGGCGGCCTGACGGTGGCGTATGTCGACACCGACACCCTGCTGGCCAAGTACCAGTACGCCATCGACATGCAGAAAGAGCTCGAAGCCTTCCGTGACCAGCAGGAACGCTACTACCAGCAGCAGGTCACCAGCTTCCAGACCGACTACCAGAACTACCTGCAGACCGGCTCCACGATGACCCTCAGCCAGCAGCAAGCCAAAGAGGAGGAACTCAAGAAACGCATGGAGCGCATGCAGACCCTTGAGCAGGAGCTGATGGCCAAGGTCGCCGAACGCCAGCTGGCCGAGAACACCAAGCTGCTCAACGCCATCTTTGCCTTTGTGCGCGAGTACAATGCCGCCAACCAGCAGTTCGACATTGTGATGCGCAAGACCTTCAACGACTCCCCCACCCTCTACCTCAACCCCGGCATGGACATCACACAGGAGATCCTCGACGGTCTCAACGAAGAGTACAAGAACCTGAAGAAATAGACCTGCCCGGCAGACTATATGCGGAGGGCAGAGGTCGGTCACACCTCTGCCCTCCGCTTTTTTTTGCACTGCTTGTCCCTCGCCGCCGCCCCGCCGCCTGTCCGGGGATGGTCCGGCTTTTGTCGGACGATCCCCGGACGATCCCCGGACCATCCTCGGACCATCCCCGGACCAAGAGCGGACCAAGAGCTTAGGTCAAAGTCAAAAAAGAGCCTCGCTGTAACGGCGAGGCTCTTTGCATTATCTCTTCACGATGCGCTGCACCAGGCTTCCCGCCCGCAGCATGTAGATACCCTGCGGCAGCGAGCCAAGGTCCAAGAGTGCGGCACCCGCCGCTACGCGGGCTGTCGCCACCACGCGCCCCGTCATATCCATGAGCTCCACCTGCCCGGCATCGGTCATCACCTGCAGCAACCCCGTCGTGGGGTTGGGATAGACGCTCATTGCCGTGGGCGACACCGTGTGGATGGCCACCTCGTGGGGTGCCGAATACGGCATATACAGGAACGGGCGTTCGCTGTCGGTGGTATCTCTACCCCACTGGCGGCGCACTTGGTCGGCATTGCGCTGCATCGCCTCTATCGACGACTGCACGGTGGTCTCACCAAAACCCGCAGTGTAAGCAATATCGAATTGCTGACAACTGCCAGCCTCGAAGGTGAAGGGGCCGCTGCCGGCGACGCCGCGACGTTCGCCAGGGGCACCCCCAGCCGTAGTCTCGTTCCAATCGTCAGCATTCACCTCTGGCACAGCGCCATTGGTCCCCCAGTGCAGCGGGTCGCTGTCGTTAGGGAACACAAACGACGCCTCGAGCGTGGTGGTATTGTAAGCGAAGCCGTTGCCGCCGTACTTCAGGTGCTGATAGTTCTTCCAGCAGGAGTTCATATAATTATAGTAGTCGGAAGGGGTAAACGGATTGCCACAAATAGCATTCGAACTAATGTCATAATACATAAACGAAGTCATGCCGATGCGCTCATTATTAGGGAGATAAGGGTTAACCACTCCGTCTGACGGCATCGTGGCGCCACCGAGGATGACGCATCCCTGTGCTGGCGGAACCCCTGTAAACGAGGTCTCCGTGGGCGTATCCTCCTCATAGCCGTTATATGCATAGTACATGCTGCGACTTACGTCACACCCAATAAAATCATCATACGCGTACCCCAGGTCGAAATCGCACCATGCCCCCAGAATGGTGTTAGGATAGTCTACCGACGAGCGGTTAAAGATATCGTAATGCACAAACACTGTATTCCATAGCGCTGTGTCCTCCGGCTCGTCGAACGAGTATGTCATGGCATGCACCTCTACGCCAAGAGCCTCGCCGCCATTGGAATGGCTACCAAAAGCGTCGTTAAAAATACTGAACACGCACTCGTCACCGCGAATAATCGGGTAGTCGCCGGCATGGGCATTGTAGCGGCCGTTGCTGTCTGCATCGTAGAAAGGAGCCAGTTGCTCCGCAAAACCGTCGGCCCCATTGCCCGGCCATGACACAATGTCGTCAGGAATGACGTATCCATCCTCGCCGCAGTGGGCGATGTGGTTGTCTATCATCTCTCTCGTCACATGCCATACGCGGCTGAAGCTTCTGACGGTCTCCAGGTCGGTAGTGCCATCCAAGCGTAGCGGGCCGGGGAAAAAGTCGGTACCGCCAGAGAAGAAGGTTGCAGCAGCCACTCGTGCCACCGTGGTGGAATCGTCACGCTGTACCTGGGATGAAGGCCTCGCAAAAGTCAGACTGTCTCTGCTCCCCATCCACAGACCTGTCGCACACAGTGTAGTTGCATCGCCTTTGTCGCGGAAATGGTAATTGCCATCGACGCCGTTGTAACTCAGCGTACCAAAGATGTAGACCGGAGTGGTGACGCGGCTGGCGGCAAGGGTGGCATAGGGCATCGTGTCAACGATGCACTCCATCTCCACATCGTGGTCAGGCATCACGTATGGCCTAACCGTTTCCGTCGAGCCATCGCCCCAGGCGAGGAAGTATCCAAACCGTGGAATATATTGCTCATAGCCACCCATTTGAGTCTGTGCTCTTTGAACGGCGAGCATCGTAGTGTCGCCAGCCTCATTATATCCGCTACTGAAAACCAACGATCCGTTGACCGCCACACCATCCACAACGACGATGTCCTCGTATGTCGGTGTCACCGACAGCCGATGTGCACAGTCGGTTTTGATGTTGCTCAGCGACCAACCTGCCGCCTTCCACATCGCCAGGCTTCCACATGGAACGATGACCGTCAGAGACAGTAATTGGTCTCTGTTAAAGACAAGGTTTATAGACTGCGAGGGAATTGCCGGCGGTAGCTCACAATCGAAGCGCACCGAGTCGAGGTCGTCACACCCCATAAAGGGATTGGCACCAATACGCACCACCGTTTCGGGCAACCTCACATAGGTCACCGTACTGTAACCAAAACACATGTTTTCCACCCCCGTAACGCTATACTCCGTCCCCTCGTAGCTCACCGTCGGGGGTACCACTATACGACCCGTATAGCCATTCAAGCGAGCCACCTCCACCTCGCTTCCGGCTGTGACCACATTATATTTGATAGTCACACCCTCCTCATTCTCAACGCTGAAAGTCTGTGCATTTACCCCCCCAAGCAAGGCGGCGGCAAGCACTACTGATGTTAGTAATTGTTTGTACATAGGTTTATTATTTGGGGATTAATACTGTTTGCCTACAACAAGGCCCTTTTCCCTTTTTGGGGGAAAAGGGCCTCTCGTATTGGGGTTCACTTTACCGGGTGATCCTTGTGGAAGGCCTCGAGGCGCACCTTGAGGTCGGGGAACTGGTCGCGCTGCACCAGGGCCACGCAGGCGCGGATGCCCTGCTTGTGGGAGCCCGTGATGTCGAGGGCAATGGCGCTGATGCCGTAGCGGATGAGCTCGTTCAGCAGGGCGACACCTTCGTAGCCGGGGTAGCAGAAGGTGAAGTAGAAGCCGTCGCCGATGTCCTCACCCATATCCTTGTCGTAGACGATATAGAAGCCGTTGTCGGTGAAGAGTTTCTTCATGATGCCGGCCTTCTCGCCGTACTCCTTGATGTCCTTGACGAAGTTGAAGGTACCGTCGTTGGCGCCCTTGAGCATGGCGGCCATGGCGTACTGCACGCTGTGGGCGGTGCCGCTGGAGAGGCAGTAGAGGGTGCCGAAGATGAGGGCGCGGCCGAGTTGCGTCTGGCTATAGTAGCGGGCCAGGTCGGGGCACTCCATATTGAACAGCGTGGGGCTGCAGATCATCATGGCGATGCGCTCGCCGGCGTAGCTGAAGCTCTTAGAGCCGCTGATCATCAGCACATAGCGGTCGGTGTATTTGGCCACGGTGGGCTGGAAGGGTGCCTTGCCGGGGACGCTGTAGTCCTTGCGGAAGTCCATGAGGAAGTATGCGTCGTCCTCGAGGACCACCACGCCGTACTTGTTGGCCATCTCGCCGATGATCTGCAGCTCGTGGTCGGTGAAGCAGAACCAGGCGGGATTGTTGGGGCTGCTGTAGATGAGGCAGGCCACGTCGCCGTCGCGCAGTTTCTCTTCGAGCTTGTCGCGCAGCTTGTCGCCACGGTACTCATAGACGTCGAAGGTCTTCATGGGGATACCGAGGACGCGGCACTGCTGTTTCTGCACGGGGAAACCGGGGTCGATGAAGAGCACCTTGGTCTTCTTGGCGTCGTAGCGCGTGAGGGTGAGGAAGCTGGCGAAGCCGGCCTGCATGGAGCCTACGGTGGGCACGCAGCAGTCGGGCGTGACATCGATGTCGAGGAAGTTCTTGACGAAGCGGGCGGCCTCCTGCTTGAAGTCGGCGGTGCCGTAGATTTCGGGATAGATGCTGGCCACACCGCTCTTGAGGGCCTCGATCTGGGCCTGTACGCCCACCTGCGGGGCGGGCAGGCCGGGGATGCCCATCTCCATCTTCACGAAGCGGACGCCGGTCTCTTTCTCCACGTCCTGTATCATCTTGCGCATCTCGCGGATGCTGGCCTTGCCGGGGTTCTTGATCTTGTTGGCCGCGGCAATGCGGTCTATCGTCTCTTTCTGTATCGGTATTTGTGTCATGATATATATTGTTTTAAATTGGTTTTCAGTATTCACCACCCTCACTGTTTCCCGTCAAAGCCCTTCAGTTTCACGGCATTGATGGGGCTCACCTCCTTCACGAGGTCGAAGACCACCTTCTTCTCCTCGGCCGGTGCCGGCGTGAAGATGGAGACGAGTTCCTGTATCTTCACGTCGACAAACTGCTGCACGCTGAGCAGGTTCGTGCGCGTCTTGTTGACGCGTTGCAGGCAGTACAGCGCCGCCATCACCCCCTGCCGCGCCTGCGTCTGGTCTTTGGTCATCAGGTCGAGACCCAGACGGTGGTACGTGTAGTAGGCCTCGTGCAGCGGCGCGTAGGCATTGTTGAGGTGGTTCTCCATGAACCAGTAGCGGCTCTTCTGCCCGTCGCTGCTGCTCCACCCCGTGTAGCCGTTGCCCTCGGCGGCCTGCTGCACCTGCTGCGCCAGCTGGTAGAACGGCTCGCCACCGTTGAGGCTGAAGCTGTCGAAGTACATGCCCAGCATCAGGTAGCAGTAGTAGCCCAGCGTCGACGAGAGGTTGCCGTAGAAATTGTTCACGTCGAAGTCGAGCGGCTGGCTCTCGGTGTAGACGAAGGTGAAGTTGCCGCTCTCCATGTAGTTCAGCAGGCCGGTCGTGTAGGTCGAGTTGTAGACCGGCCGACGCAGCTGTATCTGCAGCTGGCCGCCAAACTCTGTGGCCGACGAGCGGGTGTTGAGTATCAGCGAGATGGAGCAGTCGAGCTGCTCCTGCTGCTGGAAGTCGACGTTCGTCCACCGGCGGCCGTTGACGAAGTCCTCGATGGCCTGCTTCATGCTCTCGAAGACTTTTTTGTCGTTGGCGCTCTCGTAGGCCTGCGTGGTGGTCATCAGCTTCTGGTAGTTGACCTGCACGCTGCAGCGGAATTCCTGCCCCTGCACAGCACAGAAGCAGAACATTATCAGCAATATAGACAATATTCGGCGCATATCCAATCCTTGCAAAAATACGAAAAAAATTAATTCATGTACCTGTACATGTAAAAAAGTGTCGCCACAGGGCGGGACTAGTCGGCTATAAAATGATTCAATCTTAACATGTTGTGACACGAAGGGCATATCATCGAGAGAGCCTCGGCGGAAAGCGTGGATGGCGTTAACGACGGAAGCGGCGATGTGCTGCGTGCAAGGATGCGCTCCAGCTTGTATCCTGGCGGCGGCACCTTCGAGCCGCAACAGGGACATACCACATAGTGGTTCTGCGCGTCGGCCGAGCGTATGGCGGTGACGAAGGGCACGTCGCGCAGGGTCTCGCCCTTGCTGTTGTCCACCACAGCCACATCGCCCGATCCCAGTCCGGCCACGACACCGTCACGCGTGAATGCCACCGAGTTGCAGTTGGCGTCGAAGATTACGCGATTGATAGCCACCCCGTCGCGATGGTCTGCCACGAGACGCCCCTGCGCAGCCAATTCAAGCATGCGGCTGACGTTCCAGATGATGAAGCTGTGGTCGTTGGCACCCGACACGACAGTCTTGCCGTCGGCAGCCACGTCGATGGAATAGATGCCCCGCCGATGTCCGGCCATACGGATGACGAACTCATGCCCCTCGGATGCGTAAAGGTCCCACATGATCAAGCTGTTGTCCCACGAGCCCGAGAAGAGGTAGCGCCCGTCAGACGAGAAGGCTACGGCCTTGACCTCGTTGTAGTGGCAGCGGTCGTCGCGCTGGAGCGACATGCGGCCCAACCTGCGCAGCACACGGCCAGTCTGGACGTCGAGCAGCGCGACGTTACAGTCCCGACACGCCACAGCCAGTAGGTGTCCGCAAGGCGAGAAAGCCACGCCATGCGATCCGTTGATATAGATGATATTGTCCATCGTCGGCGCATCGGCCAACCGGGAATAGACGTAACGGCCTGTGACGGGATGGATGCCGCTGTCCGACTCCACGCCGCCCACCTGATAGGGAGGGTGCCCGGTGAGGTCGCGCTCACCGAGGCGGTGTATCGGCCGAAGAGACTGCATGTCCCAGATTGCCAGCACCGTCCCCTCGCCCGAACCGCCTTCGTCGATGGCATTGGTGGCGGCATATCGCCCCGTGGGGGCGATGCGTACCGCGTTGACGAAGGTGGAGTGGGCTTCCGGCAGCGGTATCCTGCGACCGTCGTTCAAATCAAGCACAAAGACTTCTCTGTCGCCACCCGAGCAGAGTGCGGTGTGACCGTCGGGAGCCACGTCGATGGCATAGACGGGCCCCACCCCCTCGGCCAGCAGTGTGCCGCGGCGTTCTTTGCTGGCCCATCGCACGATGCGGCCGTTGGTCGACGCAGCCACCACCTCCATGCGCGATGTCTGGCGCGAGAGATAAACCAACTTGTCGAACCATCGCACATAGTCAGGATTGTCGACCGGCACCTCCTGCCAACCCAGGTTTTTCAGGTTCCACATCATGAGGCACTTGTCTCGTCCCGCCGAGAAGAGACGGCTGCCGTCGGCCAGCATCACCACTGCAGCCACGTCCTTCGAATGCCCATGCAACGTTTGCTTTTCTTTCCCGTCCAGTGTCAGTATACGTATGTCGTAATCCGCCACCACGGCCATCAAGCCACCCTTTTCGGACAGCGAGAATCGGAAGTCGTTGGGACACAAGTGTTCATGCATCGGAAGGCTGAAGAGTGGACTTACCTGCTGTCCCTCCATGCGATAGAAGTGGCCCTTGGCCGTCGAGACAGTCACACTTCCGTCGCTTCGGGCCGCGAGGCAGCGCACCTCGCCGTCGAGCGACAAGACGCCATAGCGCCTGCCGTCGAGACCTAGGGTGTGCACCGTACCGTCGGACAGCCCGATCCAGAGCTTACCCTGGTGCATCAGCAGTGCCGACACCCCTGCCTGCAGGCTGAACGACATCCGTTCGGCACCATCCACAAGCCATCGGCATCGACCGCTGCTGTACCCGGCCACACAACCGCCATCGGGGACTGCCACCAGCGCCGTCACCCGGCCGCTGTCAGCCGAGGGGTAGCTGTTCCGCGTCAATCCGGAGGCCACATGCCAGTGCAGCACCGTGCCGTCCCATGAGCCGGAGTAGGCTTCGCCCATGTCGCCCGTCACTGCCAGAGCCGACACCTGTGCATTGTGACCGAAATACGTACGCAACGGCTTGCGCTGCACCATGTCCCACACCATGCACCGCTTGTCGTCGCTGGCAGTCAGCACCATGTCGCCGTCGGCCGACACGGCCAGCGCATTGATGCACCAGCTGTGGCCTTGTTGCCTCTGCATGAGCAGGTGGTGCCTCACAAAACGGGGCCTGTTGGTGCGCAGGTACATCTCGGGCAGCGTGCTTCCCGCACGCTCCATATAGGCGTCGGCCAACGACGCCAAAGGCCCGTCGGCCCATATATTGTGCATCAGTTGCAAGGTGAAGTGGACATGTTCCGAGGCAAAGTCGACAAAAGTGGGCAACTCCTGCACCACAAAGTCCATCAACACCTGAAGCGTCTGCATGTGGCGGGCTATGACGGCCTTGTCCAGCAGACACCTGTATTCTTCGCTTCCGACCAGCTCCGTGTCGTAAAGCGCAGACAGCCCGGCCGGCGACAGACGGCCGACTGCGGCCGAGGCCGTCTCGAGGGCCACACGGTAGTCGCTCACCAGATCGAAGACCAAGCCGTTCTGCACCTTGCCTTGTATGAAGTCGATGTCTTCCAGCAGCTGCATCTGCTCCTCCACACGGCCCGACTTCTTCAACACTCGCGGCAGCTCCTCCAGGGCACGCACGTCATGCAGACGGTAGCGTTCGCCAAAGTAGGTGGTAAGCAGACGGAATGCCACGGCCTCGTCGAAATGCACAGACTGCAGATACATCTTGGCTCCTTCGTACACCTGCCTGTGGTTGAACCCGTTGACCGCCCCGCCCACCACAATGTGGTCGGTCAGCAGAAAACGGATGTCGTAGTAGAAGCGGGTCCATATCGACGACGGGAAGGCCAGTGGCAGCAGCGACTCGTCGCCCACATTCACGGCCTTGTAGTCGTGGAAGGCGTTCTTGCGGAAGTAGTCCATGAAGTCCTCGTCGAGTGCCAGCAGGCGCTGCACCTCGCCGTCGGCCACGCCGCGGCGTGTCAGCACAAGGAACGCGAGCACCTCGCGCACTATCAGGCCATGGCGACCCTCGCCTCCCAGCAGGGCGAAATAGCCCGACACCAGGCGTGCCACCTCCGACGGCAGGGTCACCCGCTGCCGGCCGTCACGCATGGTCAGCGTGTAGTCGTCGCCAGCCTCCACCTCGGCGTCGGCATGCCATTCGGCAGCCACGCCGGCCATCAGCTTGAGGTATATGGGATGGTAGCCACCCCGCTCGTAGAGGTCGAGCACCACCTCTTGCTGCCCCAGGCCGAGGGTGCGCCCGACGGCGGCCATGTTGTCGAGCAGTATCCGGCGCCCCCCTTCCCGCCCCTCGGCGGCCAGGCTGTCCAGCCACCAAATGCCGGCAGCGGGCAGCGGAGCCGAATGGTCGTCGGAGATACGCGACACCACCACCCGCACATTCCCTTCCGCATAGGGCGGCATCCAGTCGAACGAACGCAGCGGGTCGTACTTGGGCAACTGGTCCATCGCGTCGATCATCAAAACCAGCGTCCGACCCGTGTACGTGTACATCAGGCGGTGGCACTGCTCGACAAGCTCCCCGTACGACATCTTGTCGGTCTCGTCCGACAGTCCGTCCACCTGATAACGTCCGCGCAGCTCCTGCATCATGCTGCACAGCACCGACTGCCCCGAGGTGGAAGTCCCCTCGCCTATCGAACGGAAGAGCACCGTCAGGTCGTCGCGCTGCGACAGGCGGCGGTACACCATCGCCATCACCGACGACTTGCCCGTGCCCGACGCCCCTTCGAGACAGAACAGCCGCTCACGGCCGTCGACAAAGGCGGTCATCCGTTCCAGCACCGCTTCGCGCCCGTAGAAGAAACGGGTGCGCTGGTCGACAAAAGCTTCCTGACGGTAGCGTTCCACCTCCCACGGGAGCAGTTTCTTTCGCTCATACTCGTCCATCTCGTGCAGCACCAGGTTTTCGAGCAGCCGCTTCAGCCGCTGCTCCACCTCCGTCTTGTATTCGTCAGCGAGAAACTGCCGCAGCGTCAAGTCGTAGCGGTACACCGCCTGGTGCTCGTGCGCCAGCCGTGCCTCGACTTTCGACTTCAGGCGCTCGATGGCGGCCCGCGCCTCTTCGCGCTGCCGGCGCGCATCGAGCAACGGCCCCTCGTAGCGGTCGGCGTCCAAGTCGGTCACCGTGCGTATGAAGGCCGCCACCTGCTGCGGCACCACCTCGCTCGACAGGGCCCCCTGCATGATTTCCTGCTCGGTGGCCGAGGCCACGAAGCGGCAAAGCGTGTCGTAGGGCAAGTCGTGATGCGACGCCGCAAAGCGTCGCATCACGGCCCGCAGCGGCACCTCCACCTCGCGCTCATAAACCTCGTAGTCGGTGTCATACTGCCTTTCGGGGAACTCGTCCTTGCCGCGCAGCTCATAGTGGGGCGGCACGTTGTTGTCGTCGCGCCGGTACCACCGGTGCAGCAACTCCTCCGTCCCCTCGGCTCGGGCCGCCAGCTCCACCTCGGGCCACCAGCGGGCCTCGATGGTCTCCGGCAGAGGGCACCACCCGTAGCGTTGCCCCTGCAGGATCAGGAAGTTCGGCCTCGGCGACACCTCGCGGCACCGGCGCAGCTCCTCGAGGCATATGCGCATGGTCTTCTGCTGCACGCCGGCCTCCTTGCTGATGCCCCAGCGCAGGTCGACGAAATCCACCTGCCACCCCCGCGGGGCACAAAGGGAGAGCAGGTAAGGGTACACATTGCGCTGCAGCACATCGCGCTCGATGCGCATGTCCTCGAAGGTGGACGAGACAAAAATGCGGATCACCCGGTTGCGGATCGACACGGCGAACTCCTTTCTTTTGGGGGGGATGTCTATTGTTTTTTCTCTATCGTGAAGTCCTGGGCCAGGATGAAGCGCAGGGTCTCCTGCGAAGTGTTGCGGTCGTAGACCTTCTCCTCTTCGGGCAGTTCGGCGTAGGGGACGAGGCAGGGGTGCTGCTTCCGCGCGTCGTCGCGCACGGGGCCGTAGGTCCAGCCCTGCTCCATGCGGGTACGGGCCCACACCTCGTGCACGTTCTCGGCCATCAACTCGGCCAGTTCCATCAGTTCATCGGGCAGCTCGACACCCGTCGTGTCGACCGGCTGCGGCGTGTAGGCATTTGTCTTCATATTGCTTTAAGTAGCTAATTAGAATCAATGTACATGTTTTATAACACGGATTGCCACGAATTGTCCATAAATCAATGGTTAATCAATCAGATGACAATTACATTTAAAATAAATTTGAACTATTCCTAACTGTTCTTATTTCCTAGTTCCGTTCTATCACGTCGGGCAGATTGCCGACGATAATCCTGTCGAAGGCCTTGTCGCCTTCGAGCAGCTGCTCGTAGGGGGCAATGCACTCGTGGCAGAAGTCGTCGTCGCGCCGCTCCCTCAGCCGCCCTTTCAGCTCTTTGCACTCGGCGGCCTTGCCCTCCCGCTCCAGCTGTTTCAGACGCCGGCGCTCCTCGCGGTCCACCACGCCGTAGCCCATCAGCAGCTCTTCGGTGTTCCACCTGTTGTGCTCGACGACGGCCAGCAGCCGCACCGCGGCCTCGTCCATGCTCACGCCGCCGTGGATGGCCTCCGCGTCGATCCCCATGCTGCGCAGCTTCACCCCCACCTGGTTGGCGCAGTAGATGTTGGACTTCTGTTTGGTGTACGAGAGCTTGGACCACAGACTGTCCAGCTCGGCCTGCGACTGTTCCATCCCCTGATAGTTTCCGCCCTTCTCGTAGATGTAGTTGATGCGCTTGCCCTCGCGGATACGCTGGCGGATGGTGGGGTCGTAGCTCTGCTCGAGGCTGCCCACGGGGAATATGTTGCAGTACATGGGCACATTCTTCTTGGCCCACTGCAGCTGCACCTCGTTGCCGGGCTGGTAGACGAAGATGGGGATAGTGCGCTCGTAGTCCACCGCCCGGCCCTCGCCGTCGGCATAGCGGATGCGGTGGAAACAGTCGGGCAGGTAGAGCGCCGCGGCCATATTGTGGCGCGACTCGCGCAGGCAAAGGGCCAGGGTGAGGTAGGAGCGCCCTTCCTGGTTGGCGCGGTAGTACTGCTCCAGCAGGGCCCTGATGCGGGGGTCGGCGATGTTGCCGTCCACAAACTCCCACTCGATGTCGAGGAAGTCCTCGTCGGGCACCGTGGTCACGCCGTCGACGGTCACGGTCGAGTGGGCGAACAGGTTGTGCAGGTGCGACACCATGTAGTCCATCTCCTCCTTGATGTGTGGCGCGATGAAGGTGATGCGGGTGCGGCGGTCGGGCCGTTCGCCGTAGACCGTTCTTCCCCCATCCTTCCCGACGCCGACAAAGTTGGGGAAGTGGCACAGATGGGCCGCCGTGGTGGCCATGGCATAGGAGAATGCCGTCATGCCGTAGAGCACCAGGTGCACGGTGCGGTCGCTGTCGGGCCCTATGCCGCCGCGGTCCAGCGTCGGATAGTCGCCGTCGCAGCCGCTGTTGTGCACCAGTATGCGCTGCGCCACCGTCTCGAGACGGTTGACGATGGTGGTCTCGAAACAGGGCACCGGAGGCTTGGTGTCGTGGCGGAAGATATGCTCCGAGGCGGCACGCTCCAGCTGCAGGTAGCAGGGCATGCCGAGGCGCTCACCGCACAGGCTGCAGGCCACCTGGTAGGCGTCGATGTTCACCGAGTCGTAGTCGTCGTCCAGGGGGTTCTCGCCCACGATGTAGAGGCTCTCGGCACGGGCCACCCCCACGCCGGCCTGCTCGTCCATGTCGTCGCGCCGGCCGCGCAGCACGGTGATGCGCATCTTCCGCTCGTCGCCATTCAGCAGACCCAGCAGCTCCATCCGCACCTCGGCCACGTCGCGCTCGGTGAGCACCACCACGTGACGCTTGCGCATGGCGGGCTCGTGCTCCCAGTTCTTCCACAGCTGCTTCAGCATCGGCGCCACCATCCCGCCCCCGCCCAGGAAGACCACATGCCGGTCGAACCAGTAGCGCACCGACCCGTTGCGGTAGGCCTTCTGGCGGTTGCCCAGCAGATTGCCCACGAAAGTGATGGTCACACCGCTGAACACCACAGCACTCAGCAGCGCCGCAAACGCCTGCCACCAAAGCGGGAACACCGCGTGGTCGCCATCATACACAATGCCTCCGGGCAGATTGGTCGTGCCGAAGGCCAGCCCTATCGCCTGTATCAGCGGCAGGCTGTCGTGGCACTCGTCCTTCACCCACCCCATCCGCGTCAGCAGCCAACCCACCACGCCGATGCCGAACACCAGCAGCACAACCAGCGCCAGCAGCAGCAGCACCTGCCACCCTATGCGGCGGTTGTCGCCGAAGATGCGGTCGAAATGCCACCAAAAGGCCGCACGGCCCCTTTTCCACTTCGTATTTTTCACCATAGCTTCAATCCTTTTTTTGCCGTGACCGCCGCCTCGCGCAGGCGCGGACACCAATACAACCCTCAAACGCCGCAAGCCCCGTTTTATTGCGCCGCGGACCAAAAAAAGCCCTCCGCGCCGCCGGGACCGCCGCCTTTCCCCGGCACACAACCCTCACAGCCCCAGCATGAAGCGTGACCATCTCTTACCCATCTCCTACCTTTCGCTTTATGTTCGCCTTGTTCAAAGTATATTAAAGTAAGCAATAATGAAGCGGACATAATGTTATCGCAAGCAAATGACAAAAATTTAATCCAGATTCATCATGGCAAAGATAGGCAATGGTTACATGGGAGGGTTCTCGGGAACACTGGGGCCCGCAGTAGGCTACGTGTGGAACGGCAAGTGGTGCCTCCGCAGCAAACCCGGCATAGTGCACAACCCACGCACAGACAAGCAGATGGCGCATCGCGCGATGTTCAAGCAGGAGGTGCAGCTGGCCTCCCAGCTGCGGCGGCCCGTGCTGACGGGGCTCTCCGCGGATGGGCGCGAGGTCGGCATGACGGCCTACAACCTTTTCGTCCACCTCAACCAGGAGGCCTTCGGCTGGGCCGACGGACAGCTGACCGTGGACTGGGGCGCGGTGCAGTTCAGCGCCGGGCCCGTGGCACCCGTGGAACTCGGCACCCCGACCGTGGACGACCGCAACGTGCTGACCGTCAGCTTCGAGAAGAACCCCCTGCACCAACGGGCCGACGGCGGCGACGAGATCTACCTCTACGTCCACTGTCCCGCTCTGGACAGCGGGTGCATGGCGGCCCCGGTGTGCCGCTACGAGAAGAAAATCAAACTGTTGCTGCCCGACGGGATGGCGGGGCAGGAGCTCTACCTCTACGCCTTCGCACAAGACCTCCGCGGCCGCACGTCGTCGACTGCCGTGGCCTGCCTCGGCAGCGAGGCCGAAGAGCCCGAACCGACCGCCGACACCGAGGTCGAGGCCACGCCTGCGGCATCAGCCACAGACACTTACGCCACCCGCAGCGTGCAGCCTGTCCCCAAGGCCGCGCCCGACGACCCGGCCCAGCTGAGCCTCTGGTGACGGCGGCCGGGGCAGGTGTTGATTAAATGTTGAAAACAATATATAATATTCTTTCCTCCATATCGGGGAAAAGGCGTATCTTTGCATTTTAAAACGAAAATAAGAGACACACTATATGGAAGAGAATCAGAATGTTGACTACAGTGCCAGTAACATTACCGTACTGGAAGGACTCGAGGCTGTGCGTGTACGTCCGGCCATGTATATCGGCGACGTGAACGAACGCGGCCTGCACCACCTGGTCTACGAGGTGGTGGACAACTCGATCGACGAGGCCCTGGCGGGCTACTGCACCCGCATCGACGTGCAAATCAACCCCGACAACTCGATCACCGTCGAGGACAACGGCCGCGGCATCCCCGTGGACATGCACGAGAAGGAGCACCGCTCGGCCCTCGAAGTGGTGATGACGGTGCTGCACGCCGGCGGCAAGTTCAACAAGAACAGCTACAAGGTCTCCGGCGGTCTGCACGGTGTCGGCGTGAGCTGCGTCAACGCCCTTTCGGACCACATGACCGTCAACGTCTACCGCGACGGCAAGGTGTACCAGCAGGAATACTCGAAGGGCAAGCCCCTCTACGCCGTCAAGGAAATCGGCACCACCGACAAGCGCGGCACCAAGGTGACGTTCCATCCCGACGCCTCGATCTTCACCGTCACGGAGTACAAATACGACACCCTGCTGGACCGCATGCGCGAGCTGGCCTACCTCAACAAAGGCATCGAAATCAATATCTGCGACTGGCGCCTGCCCGAGGACGCCACCGTCGAGGATGCCGCCCGGCTGGAGAAGCCCTCGCGCGAGGACCACTTCTATAGCGAAAAAGGGCTGCGCGACTTCATCGGCTACCTCGACGAGAACCGCGAGAAGCTGATGCCCGAGGCCATCTACATCGAAGGCGAACGCAAAGGCATCCCTATCGAGATCGCCATGCAGTACAACACCGGCTACAGCGAGAACCTGCACTCCTACGTCAACAACATCAACACCCACGAGGGCGGCACTCACCTGGCGGGCTTCCGCTCGGGCTTGACCCGCACGCTGAAAGCCTATGCCGACCGCAGCGGCCTGCTGCAGAAAGCCAAGGTCGAGATCACCGGCGACGACTTCCGCGAGGGCCTGACGGCCATCATCAGCGTCAAGGTGGCCGAGCCGCAGTTCGAAGGCCAGACCAAGACCAAACTCGGCAACGCCGAGGTGCGCGGCGCCGTCGACGAGGCCGTCAGCGAGATGCTGGAGAACTACCTCGAGGAGCACCCCACCGAGGCCCACACCATCGTGGACAAGGTGATCCTCGCCGCCCGTGCGCGCCAGGCTGCCCGCAAAGCCCGCGAGATGGTGCAGCGCAGCAACGTCTTCTCCAGCGCCGGTATGCCCGGCAAGCTGGCCGACTGCCAGAGCAACGATCCTGCCGAGTGCGAGATCTTCTTCGTCGAGGGCGACTCGGCAGGCGGAAGCGCCAAGCAGGGCCGCGACCGCCGCTTCCAGGCCATCCTGCCACTGCGAGGCAAAATCCTCAACGTGGAGAAGGTCATGCGCCACCGCGCCTTCGAGAGCGAAGCCATCCGCGACATCTACACCGCCCTCGGCGTCACCGTGGGCACCCCCGAGGACCCGCAGGCCCTCAACCTCAGCAAACTGCGCTACCACAAGGTGATCGTCATGACCGATGCCGATGTCGACGGCGCCCATATCGACACCCTCATGCTGACCTTCTTCTTCCGCTACATGCCCGAACTCATCGAGAACGGCTACGTCTACCTCGCCACTCCCCCACTCTACCTCGTCAAGAAAGGCAACCGGCAGGTCTACTGCTGGACCGAAGAGGACCGCGAGCGGGCCCTGATGGAGTTTGGCGACAAAGGCATCCACGTGCAGCGCTACAAAGGTCTGGGCGAGATGAACAGCGACCAGCTGCGCGACACCACCATGGACCCCGAGGGACGCCAGCTGCGCCAGGTGACCATCGACAACGCCGCCAGCGCCGACCGCATCTTCTCGCTCCTCATGGGCGACGACGTGCCGCCCCGCCGCGCCTTCATCGAACAGAACGCCACCTACGCCAATATCGACGCATAAAAATTGAGAATTGAGAATTGAGAATTGAGAATTTGATACCATGGATAAACGCAACCTTCTGCTGATTAGCAACAGCACCATGCGCGGCGAGGCCTACCTCGGCTGGTGCAAGGATATGATTGCCGACTTCTGCCGTCGGCACAATGTGAAACGGGTGCTCTTCGTACCCTACGCCGGCGTGAGCCTGGCCGAAGGCGGACTGACCAAGAGCTACGATGCCTACGAGGCCAAGGTGGCCGCCGTGTACAAAGAGTTCGGGGTGAAGCTTACCTCCGTGCACCACAAGGCGCTGCCCATCAACGCGGTGTACGACACCGACTGTGTGGCCGTGGGCGGTGGCAACACCTTCCACCTCGTCCGTGAGTTGCAGCGTACGGGCCTGATGCAGGCCATCCGCCAGCGTGCCTTCGACGGCATGCCCTACATGGGCTGGAGCGCTGGCAGCAACGTGGCAGGCCCCACCCTCTGCACCACCAACGACATGCCCACCGTCATGCCCGCTTCGTTCGACTGCATGGGTCTGGTGCCGTTCCAGATCAACCCGCACTACACCGACTTCTTCGACCCCAAGCACGGCGGCGAGACCCGCGACGACCGTTTGAAGGAGTACATCATGGTGAATCCCAAGGCCACCGTTGCCGCCATTCGCGAAGCTACAGCCCTGTTGCTTGAGGACGGTAAACTGAAACTCGTCGGCAAGCCCAACAAGATGAAGGTCTTCAAGACCAAGATGGAGAACACCAAGGAGCTTCCGCTCGACGCCGACCTGTCGTTCCTGATGAAAGCGTAAGGTGACACACAATAAAATACTCATTATTGCGTTATTGCAAAAAAATGATTATGTGCAGAGTAACCATTAATCTCAACGAATCCGCTATCCGGAAATGGTATCCAAATCTGTCAACCCAGGAAGACCTTAACCGTTGGGCTCAGCGGGAGATGGACAAAGTTGTGAAAAGGCTGCCACAAACTGCTGTTTCGGAGGTTCCATGCACCTACAATTCCAAGGCAGAGGTTATCGCAGAGGCTAAACGCAGAGTAAAAGATATCGAGAGTGGAAATGCCGAGCTGATTCCGCACGAGGAAGTCATGCAAAGGATGGAGAAACTGATTGCCTCGTATGCAAATTAAGTGGAGTCAGCAGTCCCTGGACGACCTGTCGGATATTCTCCAATATGCCGTCGAATCGTTTGGTCAAACCGTTGCCTTTCGCGTCAATAGAGAAATCAACAACAATGTGGACATACTGACAAACTTCCCATTGTCAGGAAAGGTTTACTTCCATGACGAGAAAACAGGCATCACTTACCGAACCTTGACATCCAAGTACCATAAAGTTCTTTACTATATAGAAGGAAATGTCGTCAAGATAGTCCTTTTGTGGAACAACCGCCGAGACAATAGTAAATTAACGGAACTGCTACAAAATACAAAATAGCACTATCAAAGATATTGTTTAAACAACCCCGCACCGTTGCAATCATCTGTTGCAGCGGTGCGGGATATTTTCATGGATGGTACTCATCGAGCAGTATGGTTGCTATAGTATAACCGCATATATCAATACCGTTCCAAGCAACGTCAATCCTGTTACAAGTAGCGTTGTCGACAATACATCTGTTTTTTGTATTGATGCGTCTTGTGACATGGTATTAATCTTGTTCACAGGTGAATTACTGCCACATAGCAAATCATATTGCTTTGCATTCGAAGTTTCGCATCCGGCTGTTGAAACTTCTGTTACATAGACCAATCCATTTGAGGCATCCTGCATCGCCTTATATGAGACAGAGAAGCTCATTGTGCTACCATCGTCGTGAGTGAACCGATAAGTATCTGTCGTCACAAAGTCGTTGGCCATTTTCGACCCATAGCCTGTATACTTCGAATACGATGTTCCTTCAACATAGACGTTATTTTTTGTCTCAGTGCTACTACCCGATGGAGCATAACCACGTTTTGCCAGATCTGACTTGATCTCGTCAACTGTTTTGTCAAATGTGCCTCTCGTTGTAACAGGATGGCTAATTGTGCAACTTGTGATCAGTGCTGCCGATGCAAACATAAGCATCAATAATCTGTGTTTTTTCATTGTGTGGTGATTTTATAAGGTTTTGTGCATTATTGCCAAATAAAAAAGGTACAAGCCTTTCCATTTGCCTTACTGGTTCACCACAACCATCTATTATAATGGACACTTGTACCTATAGAAAGCACAAAAGTCCCAATATAATAGATGTAACTCGAATCAACTTCAAGGTGGTGATTTGTAAGGCAATTGAGTTCTTCTACCGTCAATGCCATAACTCGCGGCAATGACGGTGCAAAAATACACACTTTTCATGACGTGGCCAAATTTTATTTTTCTGTCTTGGCAAAAAGATGTATCTTTGCAGTCTTAACGGAAAGAGACAAACACCTCGCAACATGGATACTAACCCACAGATTGAGCTGGCACGGAGATATATAGAGCAGACCGGTGTGTCGGTGTTTCTCACCGGCAAGGCAGGCACGGGCAAGACGACGTTCCTCCGTGAGGTGGCGGCACACTGTCCGAAGCGCCACGCCATCGTAGCTCCGACTGGCGTGGCAGCCATCAACGCCGGTGGTGTCACCATCCACAGCTTCTTCCAGCTACCCTTCGAGCCCTATCTACCTGAAGTGAAGGAACTTGTGACAGAATACCAGCTTCCGGAACGACGCAAATCGCTCAACAAGACCAAGACAACCATCATCCGCACGTTGGAGCTACTCATCATCGACGAGATCTCGATGGTGCGGGCCGACCTGCTGGACGCCATCGACATGACGTTGCGTCGCTACCGCCACAGCAGCCATCCCTTCGGTGGGGTGCAGCTGCTGATGATCGGCGATGTGCACCAGCTGTCGCCCGTGGTGACCGAGGAGGAGCGCCCCTTCATGGAGCGCGTCTACCCTTCGCCCTATTTCTTCTCCAGCAAGGCGTTGCAGCGGATGCCGTATGTCACCATCGAACTCACCACCGTCTACCGCCAGCAAGATGCCGCCTTCATCGACTTGCTGAACCACGTACGCGACAACCGCATCGACGCCGATACGCTGAACAAGCTCAACGCCAGAGTGGGTAGCGTCATAAGCAAGGCCTCTGATTCACAGCCGCAAGCCATCACATTGACGACCCACAACCGGCAGGCCGACGCCATCAACCGGCACCGGATGGAGGCGCTGCAGGGCGAGGAGCGGATGTTCGAAGCCACGCTGACAGGCAACTATCCCGAGAAGTCGCTGCCCTGCGACCGGATCCTGACGCTGAAGGTGGGCGAAAGGGTAATGTTCGTCAAGAACGACAGCAGCGGCGCGCACCGCTACTACAACGGGCTGTTAGGCACCGTGGCGGGCTTCGACGAAGACGAAGACGGGGGTGCGCTGGTAGTGGTAGAGACTGACGATGGCAACACCGTCTTCGCCGACCGCGAGAAGTGGGAGAGCATGTGCTATACGCTCAACGAAAATACCAACGAGATAGAGCAGGAGGTGGACGGCACCTACAGCCAATATCCGCTACAGGCGGCCTGGGCTGTGACCATCCACAAAGCACAGGGACTGACCTTCGACCGTGTAAACATCGATGCTGCCGACGCCTTTGCCTTCGGACAGGTATATGTGGCGCTGAGCCGGTGCCGCACCCTCGATGGGCTGACACTCACCACGCCCCTCAGCGCCGGGGTAACCTTCAACGACCGCTCCGTGACGCAGTTCGTCAACTCATGCCCCACCTTTGAACAGGCCACCGCCTCGGCCCCCGCCTACGAACAAGAGTACCATATTGAAAAGTTAATGGAACTCTTTGGCATGGACGACCTCGTCTACCTTGCCGACCGCCTGCATGAGCACTATGGCAAGCTGAAGAACATCTATCCCTCAGAGGTCTCCACCCTTGACAGTTTGATATCCACCCTGTCGGGTCTGCAAACCGTCAGTGAGAAGTTCAAGGTCCAGCTCATGCACTTAGATTCCGCCACACAAACAACACGGGCGCAGCAAGGAGCCCGTTACTACCACGAACAACTTGCCGGCATCGCATCCAAAGTGCCGTCCTTGATAGATGTCGACATCGACAACAAGCAAATCCGCAAAAGCGTGGACGAATTCGGAACACAGTTAGCCGAGATGCTTGGCATGAAGATAGCCTGCATGAAGGCCGTCGCCGAGAAAGGCTACAGCGTGCAGACAGTACAACATGCCAAAGCCGAATTCATCGTAGGGCATAACGGAAATCGGCCCAAGAAGAAAAACAGGAGCGCCAAACAGACCGGGAAAGAACACATAGACAACGACCTCGGCATTGCGCTACGCAACTGGCGGTCGGCAAAAGCCGCAGACCTTGGCGTGCCCGTCTACGTCGTCCTACAGCAGAAAGCCCTGCAAGCCATTGTCACCAACCGTCCGCGCACCGTTGCCGAGCTGAAACGTCAGATTGGCGTAGGCGAGAAGACTGTGGAGCGATACGGCGACGAGATACTGACGATAGTACACGACTATTCAAACAACAAACAATAAACGACATGACGAAATATATCGGCGCCCATGTGAGCGCGAGCGGTGGCGTAGGCAACGCCATCCTCAACGCCGAGGCCATCGGAGCCAACGCCTTCGCACTGTTTACACGCAACCAGCGCAGCTGGGTGAGCAAGCCGTTGCCGCAGCTGGAGATCGACGGCTTCAAGGCGCTGCTCGTGGACCGCGGCTTCCGGCCCGAGATGGTACTGCCGCACGACAGCTACCTCATCAACCTCGGTTCGCCCGACGAAGAGACTCTTCAAAAATCCCGCGCGGCTTTTTTCGACGAAATGTACAGAGCGCAACAGCTGGGTCTCACTATGCTGAACTTCCACCCGGGCAGCCACCTCAACCGAATCAGTGAGGAGGAGTGCCTGGACCAGATAGCCCGCGAGATCAATCTGACCCTGAGCAAGACTGAGGGTGTGACGGCGGTGATAGAGAACACCGCCGGGCAGGGCACCAACCTGGGCTGGAAGTTCGAGCACATCGCCCGCATCATCGAGGGCGTGGACGACAAATCCAGAGTGGGCGTATGCATCGACACCTGCCACACGCTGGCAGCGGGCTACGACCTGAGTACCGAGATGGGCTACCAGTTCACCATGGACGAGTTCGAGCGCGTGGTGGGATTCAAGTACCTGCGCGCCGTGCACCTCAACGACAGCAAGAAGGGCGCCGGCAGCCATGTGGACCGCCACGAGGTGCTGGGCGAGGGCATGATGGGCAAGGAGTTCTTCGCCCGCCTGATGCACGACCCGCGCTTCGACGACATGCCCATCATCCTCGAGACCCCCGACCCCATGCGCTGGGCCGAAGAAATCAAATGGCTACGTTCACTATGAAACTACACCACGATACCTTGCCGCACATGTTGGCAATAATAACGCTGCTGTTATGTTGCCACAGTGCCTCAGCACAGGGTATCTACACGCCCGGTCGTGAATTCGTCTATGGGGTGGTATATGTCAACGGTAACGATACCACCCGTAGTTTTATCAGCCTGCAAGCCATTGACAGCGTATGGGAATTCGACAACAGTCAACGTGTGCTCCGCTACAACCGAGGGCCTTTGGACGGCGTTATGGAAACCACGGGATATATAGAGAACGAAAAGACTGTCTGGCTTCATCCTCCACGTAGCGGTTACTTCGCCATACTGGAGTACTTTCCCTTCCCCGAGGTTGCATTGCCAATCAAATGCAAACGTAGTTACAGCCGCTGGTTTATTGGACATATCGATTTTCTCGACCGTTTTGCAATCCTGCGGTACAGGATGCACATTGAATGTCACGGCGACACCACCATAATCACCGCACGAAGCCAGTCGGGACGCTGGAAGGCCACCTACTGCTTCACTCCTACAGAAGGCTTCACCAATATGGAGTTTTCATTCGACAATACTACACTCATTATGACATTAATTGAAATATGTGAATAAATGATACCAACATTGCACCCCGACACGCTCCCCTTCCTTCGGGAGCTGATGATGAACAACAACCGCGAATGGTTCAACGCCCATAAACCCCACTGGCTGGAAATCAAGGCCGCCTTCGACGACTTCACACAGGGCCTCATCGACGAGATGACGAAGTACGACGACACCCTCGTCGGCCTCACAGCCAAGAACAGCGTCTACCGCATCTACCGCGACACACGCTTCTCGCCGGACAAGACGCCCTACAAGACCCACGTCGCCTGTTTCCTCAGCAGCTGGGGACCGAAAAACAGCGGCGTGCCGGGCTACTACTTCCAGCTGGGCACCGAAGAAGCCTATGGTCTAAAGGGCACCTGCAACCTCGGCGGCGGCATCTTCATGCCCACGCCTGATGCCCTCAACGCCATCCGCCAGGAGATATTCTACTGCCCCGACGAGTTCCTGGCCATCATGAACGAGCCCTCGTACAAGAAATACTTCGGCAACACCTTCTTCACCACCAAGGTGCTGAGCCGCGTCCCCAAGGGCTACCCTGCCGACTGGGAACATGCCGACCTGCTGAAATACAAAGACTACTGCACCAGCTACACCATGCCGGAGCGGATGCTCAACAGTCCGAAGCTCTTCGACGAAGTCATCAAGGTATGGCGTGCCAGCGTACCGCTGAACCGCTTCATCCAGCGCGCGATGGAAGATTTGAGAAACTAAAAAGGGTGCGGTCAGTCTTTCCTGATTGGACGCACGACCTTGGCGGGCACGCCGGCCACCACGGTGTCGGGCGGCACATCTTTTGTAACCACGCTGCCGGCGGCCACGATGGCGCCAGCGCCGATAGTCACACCGGCCAGCACCGTCACATTGGCGCCCAGCCAAGCATTCTCGCCAATCACGATAGGTTTGGTGAGCAGCTGATGGCGACGGGTGGGCTCTTCAGGGTGGTACTCGGTGGCCAGCACGCAGTGGGGGCCTATGAAGACGCCGTCGCCGATGGTGATGCCGCCCAAGGCCAGCAGCGTACATCCGAAGTTAAGGAAACAGTCGCGCCCAAAAGAGACGCCCGGGCCATAGTTGATGTGCAGCGGCGCGAACACGCGCACGTCGTCGGGCACATCGTGACCCGTAATCTCGCGCAGGCATTGGCGCACCTCCTCCTCGCTGTGCCAGCCGCTGTTCATCTCGGCGACCAGCCGCATGGTGCGTTGCACGTCAGCGTAGAGGGTGTCGCTGCCCACATATTCCTGTCCTTTAGAGTTCATTTCTTCTTGTATTTATGATGGGAGTACTGTTGTTTGACAAGCAGGTAAGACTGCAGCGTAAGCCTGCGGAGCAGAGCGCTGTCGGCTGCCGAGGGGACGATGCCTATCCAGTGCTTGGCGCTGAGGTTGTAAGGGGTGGTGACCTCGGGGTGTTGCTCCTTGAGAGGGTCGATATCCTCGGGGCGGCACTTGAGGCTGACGATGGAGAAGCCATCCACATCGAAGTAACAGAACATGTGGCCGCAGACATAGAAAGCCAGCACGCCCCGGGCCGCCTTGAAAGCCTGGAAAGGCATCTTCTCCTCCACGTCAGGACCCAGCGAGAGGCAATAGTCGCGCAATTCCTCGACGTTCATCGGTCCAACTGTTTAAGGCACCATACGAAGGCGCGGGCCATGCGTGCGGCGGGGTCGGCGAAGTGGCCGCCCTGCTCCCACACGAGGGTGGTGCTCTCCGGTCCCAACTGCTGTTGCAGACGGCCGTACTCGTCGCGGATGCGGTCGCCGACGCGGGCCATCGTCCTGTTGCGGCTACGCTCCTCGCGGTCGCCGAGGCTGAGGTAGACATGACGGGCCAGCATGGGATGTGCGGCGGCATACTGCGGCCAGTCGCCGGCCCAGAGGGAGGGCGACCCTGCGGCGACAGCGGCGAAACAATTGCATTGACAAGCCGCCCAGAGCGAGAAAAGGCCGCCGAGCGAGTAGCCGCCGAGGACGACGGGAGTGGAAAATGAGAATTCGCCGTTCTCCCTCAAAGCCGGCAACAAGGTAGCGACAAGGTATCGCAAGGTCTCCCCTGCCCCGGAGCCCACCTCTGGCCGACGGCTGACAACGGGCTCGGGCCAAGGCATCAGTTCCCGTTCCCAATCCTCGATGGGTACGGCCAACAATGCAAAAGGCACAGCGGCGGTGGCGATTTGTTCCACCTCGGTGTCCAAATCGGCCTGCTGTAGAGGACTCACGAGCTGCAGCAACAATGCCTCGGGGGTGCCATTAATATAAAGGCGGCACATACGGCCGCCTATTGCCCTGCATTGCACCTCCATAGCCTTACTCATCCTTGTAGCCTGCGGCTATTCTGGCGCGCTTGCGCTCGATTTCGTCGAGGATAATCTTGCGGATGCGGAGGTTGGTGGGTGTGATTTCGAGATACTCGTCCTCGCGGATGTACTCCATCGCCTCCTCGAGGCTCATCTTGATGGCGGGGCTGGTGGTCGACTTGTCATCGGCGCTCTTGGAGCGCATGTTGGTGAGGTTCTTGGCCGTCACCACGTTGATGACGATATCGTTGCCGGGGCGCAGACTCTCGCCGATGACCTCGCCGGCATAGACATGGTCGCCGGGTTCGATGAAGAAGGGGCCGCGGTCCTGCAGCTTGCTGATGCTGTAAGCCGTCGCCTCGCCGGTCTCCTTGGCGATGAGGGCGCCGTACTTATGGTCGTCCATGTCGCCCTTCCAGGGTTGGAACTCGAGGAAGCGGTGGGCGATGATAGCCTCGCCGTTGGTGGCGGTGAGGAGCGTGTTGCGCAGGCCGATGATGCCGCGGGAAGGGATGGTGAAGTCGAGCTGCACGCGGTCGCCTTTGGTATCGATGGTGCCCACCTCGCCCTTGCGACGGGTGACGACATCGATCACCTTGGAGCTGAACTCCTCGGGTACGAGGACGGTAAGCTGCTCGATAGGCTCGCACTTCTGGCCGTCGATCTCCTTGATGATGACCTTGGGCTGTCCCACCTGGAGCTCGTAGCCCTCGCGCCGCATAGTCTCGATGAGGACGGAGAGGTGCATGATGCCACGGCCGTAGACCAGCAGCTGGTCGGGCGAGCCGGTCTCCTCGATGCGCATGGCGAGGTTCTTCTCAAGCTCGGCATAGAGGCGATCGCGCAGGTGGCGGGAAGTGACATACTTACCCTCCTTGCCGAAGAAAGGTGAAGTGTTGATAGTGAAGAGCATAGACATCGTAGGCTCGTCGACCTTGATGGGCGGCAGGGCCTCGGGAGCGTCGGCGTCGCAGATGGTGTCGCCTATCTCGAAGGCCACGTTCTTATCGAGGTCGAGAAGGACAGCACATATCTCGCCGGCCTCGACGGGGGTCTTGATGCGTTCCTTGCCAAGGCCTTCGAAGACATAGAGCTCCTTCACCTTGGTCTTCACATGGCTACCGTCGCGCTTAGCCAGCGTGACAGACTGGCCGGCCTGGAGGGTGCCACGGTGGAGACGTCCGACGGCGATGCGGCCAAGATAGGAAGAGTAGTCGAGGGAAGAGATCATCATCTGGGTGTTACCCTCGTCGGTCTTAGGGGCGGGGATGTGGTCGATGATGAGGTCCATGAGGTAAGAAATGTCGTCAGTGGGAGTATTGAAATCCTCGCCCATCCAGCCCTGCTTGGCGGAGCCGTAGGCTGTGGGGAAGTCGAGCTGGTCGCTGTTGGCACCAAGGTTGAACATAAGGTCGAAGACGGCCTCCTGGGTAGCTTCGGGGTCGCAGTTGGGCTTGTCGACCTTGTTGACGACGACGATGGGCTTGAGGCCCAGCTCGATGGCCTTCTGCAAGACGAAGCGGGTCTGCGGCATGGGGCCTTCGAAAGCGTCGACAACGAGCAGCACGCCGTCGGCCATGTTGAGCACACGCTCGACCTCGCCGCCGAAGTCGGAGTGGCCGGGAGTGTCGATGATGTTGATTTTGTAGCCTTTGTAGCGGACGGAAACGTTTTTGGAGAGGATGGTGATGCCGCGTTCGCGTTCGAGGTCGTTGTTGTCGAGGATGAGCTCGCCGGTTTCCTGGTTGTCGCGGAAGAGTTTGGCCTGGTGAAGCATGCGGTCGACGAGGGTGGTCTTGCCGTGGTCGACGTGGGCTATAATAGCAACATTACGAATGTTTTGCATTGATATTATGTTTTAGATATAAAATGCAAAGATACAAAAAAAAGCGTTTTTTTGCGATAAAAATGCAAATACATTATAAATCAACGGATAAGGGAGAGGAGGGGGTATGTAGAGGATGTGGCTATGTTATGCCTTGGATGTGCTTAGGATGTGCTTAGGA
>DFLB01000044.1:71487-76543 GCA_002373995.1 Bacteroidales bacterium UBA3630
TAGGATATGCTTAGGATATGCTTAGAATGTGCTTAGGATATGCTTAGGATGAGCTTAGGATGGGGGGGCAGGGTGATAGAGAGAGGGGGGTGGACGGAGGGGGGGAGGCTCCCTATTTGTAGTGATTTTGGGGCTGAGGAGGGAAAAGGAAGATTTTAAAATGTATTTTTGCGGCCGAAACGACGGGCATAGGGGCTCGCCGAAGAAACAGTAAAACAAACATCTAACACAACAAAACGACATTTTATGAAGTACAAATCAATCCTTATGGCAGCGGTCATGACGGCGCTGCTGCCCGCCTTGGCCGTGGCGCAGAACGGTGTCAACTACAGTTACACACATACTGACGGCGTGGAGTACAGCTGCTCGGTGTACACAGACAGTATCAACATCACGGATGCGACGCTTGGGAGCGTGGTCGATGTGGTGATACCGGACTCGATAGCATACGGGGGGACGAAGCGTCCGGTGCGCGAGATAGGGGCTCAGGCATTCTCGTACAGCGACATCGAAACGGTGGTCATTCCCAACACGGTGACGGTGATAGGCTATGGTGCATTCAGCGGGTGCAGTATGCTTGAGACGGCCACGATAGGCACAGGCGTGGTGGAGATATGGGAGACGGCGTTTCAATACTGCGAGTCGCTGACGACGCTCAACTTCAACGCGGTGTCGTCGTCGGTCTATGCCTTCAGCGGGAGCGGGGTATTGGATGAGTGCGACGCATTGGAGACCATCAACATAGGTCCTGACGTGACGGTATTGCCGGAGGATTTGGTGGGGAGTGTGTTCCCGTTAGTGAGCCTGGCGAACGTGAACATTGCCGCCGAGCGGCTGTTGCCGATTGCCACGGGCTATTTCGGCTCGACGGTGAGCGGGTTGGCCATCAAGGTGCCGTGCACGCAGCTGGCTGCCTATCAAGGCCATGCGGTGTGGAGTGCGCTGGGGACGATCACCGCCGACTGCGACGGCGACACGACGGTCGGAGGAGACACGACGGTGGTGACGGTGTATGACACGGTGGTGGTGACGGTGTATGACACGGTGGTGCGGTATGTTGACACGGTGTATTGCGACACGCTGGTGGTTCACGACACGGTGTACCTTGAGCCCAACGGCGTGGACGGAGCGGATGAGGCACCGGTGAAGGTCTACCTCGGGCAGGGTCGTCTGGTGGTGGAGGGTGCCGAGACGGGCGAGGCGCTGCGCGTCTACGACCTGCAGGGCAGGCTGATGATGCAAGGCCGGGCCACGGGCTACCGCACGACGCTCGATATGCCAGCGGCGCGTGTTTTCCTGCTGCGGGTGGGTCAGCGTGCGGCACACAAGTTGGTGCGTGCGGAGTGAAGCCTTTCAGCCAGCGAAAGTCATAGGAAGAAAAAAAAGTTGTGCCCCGATGTAGTTTTCGGGGCACTTTTTGCGTTATTATGGTGTGAGAACGAAGGATCCTTTCGACGAGCTGCTCCAACGGTACCGCGGACTGCTCTTCTCGCTCAGCCAACGCTACAGTCGTCGGGGCACCACCACCGAAGATCTGTTGCAGGAGGTTACAATAGCCTTGTGGCGGGTGAGGGAGAGGGTGTTGCCCCTTTCGGGGGTGCCGCAGGCGGCACTGGTGTGGAAGATAGCACGTAACGCGGCGATAGACAGCCTGCGACGCACGCCCGACTTCGAGACACTGGACGAGCGGCAGGAGACTGCGGCCGACGACCGCCAGTTGGTGAGGGAGCTGCATGAGAGGATAGCGCTGCTGGAAGAGCCCGACAGGACGATAGTGAGGATGCAGCTTGAGGGGTACAGCTACGAAGAGATCGGCGAGGCGCTGGGGATGACAGAGAAGAATGTCAGCGTACGACTGGTACGCATCAAAGATAAACTGAGAAAAGAATGGAACGGAGAATGACAGAAGAAGAGTTTGACGCCCTATGGCAGCGCGCCGAGGCCGAGGGCCACGCCGAACGACTGGCGGCGGGGTATCCCGCATGGCGTCAGCGTCAGCGCCGGATGACAGGTATAGCGGCCGCCGTGCTGGTGGCGGCGGCGGTGGCGACACCGCTGCTGAGTCCGTCGGCAGAGAAAGAGTTTGAGCACGTCTACTGCAACCGCACCGGCACCGCCGACGCACAATGGGCAGCAGTGGCGGCTGAGATGCTTGCCGAGAGTACGGCTTTCTGAAGAGAAAGGGATAATAAATGAAAAAGATACTACTGACAATCATGTTGTTGCTGCCACTGGCAGTCGCGGCGCAGGGAGAGCTGTACAAGCGCTATGCCTCGCGGCCCGACCTGACGGTGGCACAGGTGAGCGGCTTCAGACTCAACGACTCGGTGAGGGTCGACGTGGTGTTGCTGGCGGCCGACGACGAAGCGGCATGGCAGAAGTTGAAGAAAGAGTTCGGCATTGACGGCACGGAAGGTGTCACATCGTGGCTTGGCGACGTGCGTCAGCCCTCGCGCCGCACTCGCTGGAGCGGTGCTCCGGTGGTGAGAGTCGTGGCATCGCACGGACGCCGCACCGTCGGTCTCTACCGCCTGGACAACGAGCGGCAGTACGACGCTCTGATAGACTATCAGCTCGGCGCCATGCAAACCCCGTCGAAGAAAAAATAACGACACCGAAACCATAGCAACAATCAAAAAGACGAGAGAAAAATGAAAACGAAAAACATCATAACACTGATAGCAGCCATCGTGAGCCTTGCCGCATGCACCAAACCGGATACCCCCGAGACACCGGCGGCGGCCACCCAGGAACGCATGATAGTCTACGCCGTGGACAACGACGAGAGCCGTCAAAGCCTGAAGAGCGAAGCCGAATGGGAGACGATGGTGGACCGTTTCTGCGACTATGCTCAGGAAGGCCACTCGGTGACGTTCTACAACATGAGTTCGCACCCCGCCGCACAGCAGACCCTCAAAGGGAATGGGCACAAAGAGGTCACCACGATATCGACCACGAGCCGCGACAAGATAAAAGACTGGATGAAAGAGATGGAACGCGAGGGCAAGACAGTCAACGTGGTGTATGACAAAACCACCGGCACATGGACCGGGACGGCCTACATCAGCGTTGCACGTCCGGTGGTGGAGAACGACTGCTACACTGGCGTGATGACAACCGTCACAGCACCGGCGCTGGACGAGCCACAGATGCCCGGTATAGCACTGGCGCTACGCGTCGACGACACCACAACGCTGCTACTGGTGGAAAACGGATACCTGCTGATGCTCGGGTCAAGCGACGACAGTTTCTATATTGAAGGCGACACAATGACCTTCTGCGGCACCGTCAGCACGATGACAGACCTCAACGGCGAAGAATACCACATACTCGACATTGCGGCTGTCAATCCCGGCTCGGTGGATGGCCGTTGGCAATACATCTGCCTCGCTGTCACGACATACAACAATGGCAGCGACCTGCTCAGCACGGTCATCACCATGCCCGAAGAAGTGGAAATCTTCGAGTTCGCGGCCGACGGCAATGCCATGCACACCACAGGCACAACAACGGCAAACGGCACATGGAGCCTCACTGACGAAGGAGAACTATGCTGCGAACTGCTCGCAGCCGGCGGCGGATGCTGGACCATCAACTGGCTCACCGATGCCACCATGATTATCACCCGCACCGTTATGACCGACGATGGCAAAGAAGCATGCTACCAGATGCAATTCGAGAAAATATAACCTCGAAGAAGAAAAAAAACACCACCTGTGTAGTTTTTTCCATTTTCAATACGTTCTTATAGACGAAAAAAAATTCAAACAATAAACAAACACAAAAAAACAACAACAATTATGAAGAAAAACATCTTTGCAATCGCCGCCGCAGTCCTGGCACTCGGCATGACCGCCTGTCAACCCGAAGACATCACCCCCATCACACCGGAAGACGTTGTGGTTATCGGAGATGGTGGCCAAACGAGCGGTCCCCGTGTGAAGAGCACATCCGACCTGCACAACACCGACTGGACCAGCAGCATTAGCCTTGCCGACCTCCTCAACAACATGACCGGTTTCGACATGAGCAGCGTGGACAGCATTGACGATGCCGCTTTTGAGACCTACTTGAATTTTGACGGTGTATATGCCCACTTCACCTTCTCGGAGAATGTCGAACTTTGGGGTCTTGACGCCAACGACATGATGCAGCAAATCACCGGCATTGACTACGAATACAGCTACGACGGTGCCACCCATACCGGCTCGCTCAACGGCGAAGACGAAGAGGGCAACCCCGCCAGCCTCAGTTTCACCTACAACGACTCGACCGACGCCATCACCTTCGTGCTGCCCCTCTACGTGGCCGAAGACACCACGAATGTCGTCAACTATCCTATGGTGTTCAACCGCGACTAAGCAAAAAAAATATCTATAAGGACAGTGCCTTCAGCCGTAGGCACTGTCTTTTTTTTTTGACAAGCACGACTGCCACCGGGACTGACAAAGTGTCAGCCGGTGGCAGTCGCTGGCAGTTTTATGGAGGTTGGCACGGATGTTGATAACATTGTGTGTCGCCGCGCTGGAGCACGGCACACAGAACAAACGAAGTAAAACAAAAAAAAACATAACAGTTATGACAAACATCAAACCTTTAGCAGACAGAGTCCTCGTGCGTCCCGCCGAGGCTGAACAGAAGACCGCCAGCGGCATCATCATCCCCGACACCGCCAAGGAGAAACCGCAGCGCGGCGAAGTCCTCGCCGTGGGCAAGGGCACCAAGGACCACGAGATGACCGTCAAGGTGGGCGACCAAGTCCTCTACGGCAAGTACAGCGGCACCGAGATCGAGATCGACGGCGAGAAGCTGATGATCATGAAAGAAAGCGACATCTACGCGATCATCTAAAGATTTAAACTCAATCAGATTTTAAAAGATTGTAAAAGAAAAATGCCTCCGGATGGCCTCTTTTAAAATCTTTTACAATCTGAAGGAGAAAAGAAAAAACAATCTAAAGAATAGAAAGGAACAAAGAAATGGCAAAACAGATAGTTTTCAATAATGACGCTCGCGAGCAGCTTCGCAAAGGCGTCGACGAGTTGGCAAATGCAGT
>DFLB01000038.1 GCA_002373995.1 Bacteroidales bacterium UBA3630
GCTCACCACGGGAAAATGAAGGAAATGCGAATGTTGCCCAAACGTATCGTTTATGGTTATTATCCCGAAGTGGTGACGAATGAGGGCAACGAGGTGGAGATACTCAAACTACTGACCGACGCCTATCTATATAAAGACATCCTTTCGTGGGAGAACATCAAGCATCCAGACAAGTTGCAGACGCTACTTCGAGCATTGGCTTATCAAGTGGGGTCGCAAGTGTCGTTTAACGAGTTGAGCCAAATGTGTTCGCTCGACAGCAAGACAGTGGAGCGCTATGTCACCCTGCTTGAGCAATGCTATATCATTTTCAGATTACCGTCGTTTTCACGCAATCTTCGCCACGAGCTCAAGGCAAGTCGCAAGATATATTTTTACGACAACGGTATTCGTAACGCCCTGATTGCAGATTACTCTGCTCCAGAAATAAGGCAAGACATCGGTGCATTGTGGGAGAACTTTGTTGTCTCGGAAAGAATGAAGTGTAACGAGTACTACAGCCATTGGGTGAACCGCTATTTCTGGCGTACAACACAGCAACAGGAGATCGACTATTTGGAGGAGGGTGGAGGAAAGCTTCAAGCTTATGAGATAAAATGGAATGCCCGCAAAAAGGCTACTATTACCAAAACATTCACGGATGCCTATCCTGACACCGCTTTTAAAGTGATTACGCCAGACAATATTGCCGAGTTCTTGTTGCCTGAGTGATATTTGATGCAGAAATCGAAGAAAAGGACATCCCGGACCATACCTTCGCCGTGGTTACGCCGGAGAAATATCAGGATTTCGTATGCGGTAGGGGGTGAAAATATTTAATAAAAAGTTTTTACGGAATAAGAAAAAGGGTGTATATTTGCAAAATGCAAGCATTGTGCAATATATCGTCCAAACGATATATTGCCAATACTTTGCACTACTTTTTAGATAAAAAATATTATACAATGGAAACAAAAAAAATAAAGAACGCTCTTATTTCGGTTTTTTACAAGGACGGACTCGACGAGATTGTCAAAGCTCTGGACAAGCAAGGTGTAACTATCTATTCGACAGGCGGAACGTACAAGTTCATCAAGGACCTCGGCATCGACGCCGTGACGGTGGAGAGCCTGACAGGCTATCCCTCGATTCTAGGCGGCCGCGTCAAGACGCTGCATCCCAAGGTATTCGGCGGCATCCTGAGTCGCCGCGATATGTTCAGCGACGGCGAGCAGCTTAACGAATACGAGATTCCCGAAATCGACCTCGTCATCGTCGACCTCTACCCCTTCGAGCAGACCGTGGCCAGCGGCGCCGCCGAGCAGGACATCATCGAGAAAATCGACATCGGAGGCATCAGCCTGATTCGCGCTGCCGCCAAGAACTACAAGGATGTCGTTATCGTCCCGTCGGTTGACCGCTATGCCGAGTTCCTGCAGATTTACAACGAGCAGGACGGCGCCACCACCCTCGAGCAGCGACACCGCTTTGCCGCCTACGCCTTCGGCGTCAGCAGCCACTACGACACCGCCATCTTCAACCACTTCAACAAGACGGAGCAGCTGCCCGTCTTCAAGTGCAGTATTGACAAATGCTCGGAGCTGCGCTACGGCGAGAACCCGCACCAGAAGGGCTACTTCTACGGCGACCTCGACGCCTGCTTCGACAAGCTCAACGGCAAGGAGATAAGCTACAACAACCTCGGCGACATCGACGCCGCCTGCGCACTCATCGACGACTTCGCCGGCCAGACTGCCTTCGCCATCCTCAAGCACAACAACGCCTGTGGCATGGCCGTGCGCCCCACACTCCTCGAAGCCTGGAAGGACGCCCTCGCCGGCGACCCTGTCAGCGCCTTCGGCGGCGTCCTCATTACCAACCAGAAGGTAACCCGTGAGGTGGCCGACGAGATGCACAAGATCTTCTTCGAAGTCTGCGTCGCACCAGACTACGACGAGGACGCCCTCGCCGTCCTCCGCGGCAAAAAGAACCGCATCATCCTGCGCCGCAAGGACTTCAAGATGGCCGACCCCATGTTCCGCTCCGTGCTCAACGGCGTGCTCGTCCAAGACCGTGACAACGTCGTCCCCACAGCCAAGGATATGACCAAGAGCGTCACCAGCACCAAGATCACCAATCAGCAAGCCGAAGACCTGGCCTTCGCCACCATCCTCGTCAAGCACACCAAGAGCAACGCCATCGTCCTCGCCAAAGGCCGTCAGCTACTGGCCAGCGGCACAGGCCAGACCAGCCGCGTCGACGCCCTGCGCCAGGCCATCGCCAAAGCACAGAGCTTCGGCTTCGACCTCCACGGCGCTGTCATGGCCTCCGATGCCTTCTTCCCCTTCCCTGACTGCGTCGAGATCGCTCACCAGGCCGGCATCGTCGCCGTCGCTCACCCGGGCGGCTCCATCCACGACCAGGACAGCATCGACTTCTGCGAGCAGCACCACATGGGCATGGCCATCACCGGCAAACGTCATTTCAAGCATTAACGAATTCACATATTATAATTCACATATTATTTAGTATGGGATTGTTCTCTTTTTTCAACCGTGAAGTAGCAATGGACCTCGGCACCGCCAACTCCATTGTCATATACAACGACCAAGTGGTCATCGACGAACCTTCTATCGTCGCCTACGACCGCAACAACAACAAGATTATCGCCGTCGGCAAGCGCGCCCAGCTCATGGACGGCAAAACCGACCGCAACGTCGAGACCATCCGCCCCCTGCGCGGCGGCGTCATCGCCGACTTCGAAATGGCGCAGCACCTCATCCGCGAACTCATCGGCATGACCAACGTCAACCGCTCCTTCCTCCCCCCGTCGCTGCGCATGGTCATCTGCATCCCCAGCGGCATCACCAATGTGGAGGAACGCGCCGTGCGCGAAAGCGCTGAGCAGGCTGGCGCCAAGGAAATACGTATGATCCACGAGCCTATGGCGGCCGCTATAGGTATCGGCATCGACGTGCTGCAGCCTGAGGGCCACATGGTCGTCGACATCGGAGGCGGCACGGCCGAAATCGCCGTCATCTCCCTCGGCGGCATCGTCTGCAACAATTCTATCCGCATCGCAGGCGACGTCTTCAACGACAATGTGGTCGATTACATGAAGCGGCAGCACAACATGATTATCGGCGTGCGTACCGCCGAGCAGGTGAAGATTGCCGTTGGCGCCGCCGTCAGCGAACTGGCCGACCCGCCGGAGGACTACCGCACTACGGGCCGCGACCTGCTGACGGGCCTCCCCAAGGAGATTAGCGTCAACTACAAGGAGATAGCCCACGCCCTCGACAAGAGCATTGCCTCTATCGAACAGGCCATCCTCGACACCCTTGCCGCCACGCCTCCTGAGCTGGCCGCCGATATCTATAAGACTGGCATCTACCTGGCTGGTGGCGGTGCGTTGCTGCGTGGCCTCGACCAGCGCGTCAGCAGCAAGACCAAGCTCCAGGTGCATATCGCCGACGACCCCCTCCGCGCTGTCGCCCGCGGCACAGGTATCGCCCTTAAGAACTTCAATAAGTTCTCGTTCCTCATCCGATGAAACGTGCGCTGGTTCTTGCCCTCGCCACCTTCGTCACGGTGGCGGCATCGGCTCAACTCAAACCCCGGCCCGACGCCTTCCCGTCGGTGCCGGAGGTCTTCGCGTCGAAGTCGGTGCTGATGGCCGACAACATGGAGGCTATGGCAGCTTGGAATCGCTACCCCACCTACGAGACCTATCTGGCCTTGATGCAGCGCTGGGCTCAGGAATATCCTTCTCTCTGCAATATCGATACCATCGGCACCTCGGTAAACGGGCGCCTCATCCTTTGCATGCATATCGAAGGCCGTCGTGATTCCGCTGTCGCCAAGCCGCAGTTTTTCTACTCTTCTACCATTCACGGCGACGAGGTGACAGGCTACGTCATGATGCTCCGTCTGATCGATACCCTGTTGAGCGGCTACGGCCGCAACCCGCAGTACACCGGCCTTGTCGACTCGGTGGCCATCTACATCAACCCCGTCTCCAACCCGGACGGCACCTACCACTCGGGCAACAGCACTGTGGCGGGTGCCGTGCGCGAGAACGCCAACGGCGTCGACCTCAACCGCAACTACCCCGACCCCTTTGCCGTGGCCAAGGCATCGTTGCAGCCCGAGAACGAGGCTATGATTGACTATGTCAACCGGCACAACTTTCGCCTCAGCGCCAACCTCCACGGGGGCAGCGAGGTGATGAACTACCCTTGGGATTGTTTCCGCTCGTCGGTACGTCCGCATCCCGAGCGTGCATGGTGGATGGACGTCTGCAAGCGCTTTGTCGATACAAGCCGCGTCTACTCTAACAGCCACTTCCGCGATGTCAACAGCAGCGGCTATATCGCCGGCGGCGACTGGTACGTTATCCACGGCGGCAGGCAGGACTATATGAACTACTACCACGACTGTCTGGAGCTTACGATGGAAATCTCCACCCGTAAGACACTCGATGCTGAGAATTTGCCTGAGTATTGGCGTTTCCTGCAGCACTCGCTCGTCAACTACATTGCCGAGATACGCCACCTGCCAGGTGCGCAGCAGGGCATCGACAGCCCAGGACAGGATACTCCTTCGCTGGAGCTCTTCCCCAATCCGGCATCTGACAGGGTGATTGTGAAAGGCATTACCGACGGTGCCACGCTGCAGCTCTGCGACCTTGCAGGACGCGTCCTTGCCGAGCAACGCTACTGCAAAGGCACTTCCTTGGACATCTCTGCGTTGCCTGCAGGTGTCTATCTGCTCCGCGCCGGTGGCGCAGCTGTCAAGTTGGTGAAGCGCTAAACCTTGCTCGCTTAGTAGCTCGTGGCAATCTTGAGAAGAATTTGGTTCAGCTTCTCCGCAACTTCTTTTCCGGTGCAGGTAAAGTCGTTGGCCATCACGCTGTAGGCCAGCGTCTCGCCCCCGCGGGTGTGGATATAGCCCGCGTAGCATTTCACACCGTCCATCGAGCCGGTCTTGATGTAGACTTTGATGTCTTTCGGTAGCGATGGCAGCAGGCTCTTGGCTGTCCCGCTCTCGCCCACCACAGCCAGCGAGTGCAGGAACTGGTCGTAGAATGCTTCGCGGCTGATGGCCGTCAGGTAGCGGCAGGTGAAATCGGCTGTGGTCTTGTTCATGCGCGACAGTCCGCTTCCGTCAACGATGCGCACCCCGGCACTCGCCAGATTGTGTTCGCGGAAGTAGGCGTTGACTGCTCGTGCCCCGGCTTCGTAGCTCCCGGTGCCCGAAAGCTTGTAGCCCAAGTATTTGAATATGCTCTCGGCATAGATGTTGTTGCTCGTGAGGTTGGTATATTGCGCAATGGTGTAGTAGTGCGGGCTGTAGTAGTCAAGCACAGGCCGCAGGCTGTCGGGAAGACAGTATACCTGCATCGAGCCGGCCGAGATGCCGATGCCGCGTGTGCGCAGATGGGTGGCAAAGAGGTCGGCGCAGGTGCGTGCAGGATTGGGTAGGGCTCCACGCACGGCAAAGTCGTTCTTGCCCAGCGGCACGGTGCCGCGATAGAGGCGCTCTTTCGAGGTGGGACTGCCGTAGATAATCACCTGGTCGCCGCTTTTCTCGTCGCCGGTGGTCACTTCGCTGGTGCCAAGGATGTCGATGTTCTTCGGACGTGTGCGTACCGCAGAGGCTGCGTGTCCAAGGCGCTTGCCGGCGTTGAAGTAGACAAAGTACATGTTCTCGTGGAAGTTCAGCCCGTTGACGCCGGCACCGTAGTAGTTGCCTACGTCGCCCCACTGCCAGCTGTCATGCAGCGGCTGTTCGTCGAAGACCGATGTGTTGAAGCACACGCGTCCGTCGATGCGGCGTATGCCTTTCTTCCTGAGAGCATTCGTCCACCCCTCGAAAAGAGAATCGGGCGAGGTCTGCCGGTAGCGGTAGGAGCCCAGCAAGGGGTCGCCGCCGCCGACGAGGTAGATGTTGCCGTGCAGCACCCCTTCGCGGTCGGTCTCGCCGCGCACAAAGAGTTGTGTGGTGAAGCGGAAATCGCTACCCAGCCGGGCAAACCCCACGCCGGTGGTGAAGAGTTTCTGCACCGAGGCTGGCACCATCGAGCGTTCGGCATTGTGGCTATACAGAAGTTTGCCGGTGCTGACGTTGTACACGCAGACGCTTAGCGTACCGTGGCGCAGCGCGGCATCTTGCTCCGTCTGCCGCACCATACGGTCCAACTCGGCGGTCTGCTGTGCTTGCACACAGAAGGGACATAAGACAATAAACGACAGCACGAGGCTTGTCAGCAGCGGGTGTTTCATGGGTTGAGGCTTTGGTTGATTTGGTCTATCTGGTTGAGCAACGCGTCGCGTCCATAGCCGGTGGCCGACGAGGTGAGCAACATCGGCGGCAGGGGGTCCCATTGCTGGCCGAGGGCTTGTTTCATCAGCTTGATGTTGGCCATGACTTCGCGCTGCTTTTCTTTGTCGGTCTTGGTGAAGACGATGGTCAGCGGCACTCCGTTCGTGCCGAGGAACTCAAGGAACTCAAGGTCGATGCGCTGCGGAGGGATGCGGCTGTCTATCAGGACGTAGGTGTTGGTCAGCTGTTCGCGGTGCAGGAAATAGTCGCGCATCATCTGGCTCCATTTCTCGCGTGAGGTTTTGGAGGTGCGGGCGTAGCCGTAGCCCGGCAGGTCGACCAGATACCACTCCTCGTTGATGAGAAAGTGGTTGATCAGCTGGGTCTTGCCAGGCCGACCGCTGGTTTTGGCCAGCCCCTTGATGCCGGTGAGCATGTTGATGAGCGACGATTTGCCAACGTTGCTGCGGCCAATGAAGGCGTACTCAGGGCGTCCGTCCTGGGGGCACTTCTTGTAGTTGGGACTGCTGACGGTGAAGATGGCGCTTTTAATCGTCATGATTCCCCTTTCTGGTGATATGCCGCTGTTTGAGGTTCTCGATGCGGGCTTTCATACTGTTGTCCTTTGTGGCTGCTGCTTGGCGTTCCTGTTGCTGACGTTTCAGCAGGCTGAGCTCGAGGAGTGTCTCGGTCTCTTCCTCGCTGCTTTTTTTCCACCACGGCAGCCGGCGCATATTGATGTGGAACAGGCGTTTGCGGTCGAGCAGGCGGTTCTTTTCCGAGTAGCTGTCGATGTGGCGCACACGCTTGTCGGCATTGATGTCTTTGAGGGTGATGAGGATGCCGACGCTGAGGGTGTCGGGCAGGCCGTGGTCTGAGCAGGTGCCGAAGTAGCGCATCGTGCTGCTGAGGTTCATGTAGGCGTTGACCAGCGGCGGCACCGTGCAGCCGCGTGCACGTACCGCGTGCAGCAGGATCTGATAGTCTTCCTTGTAGTTGCGGCCGTTAAAGAGCTTGACCAGCTTGTTGTAGTCGGTCTCGATGCGTGTGGGTTCGTAGGGCCACATCAGCCCGTCGGGGTCGGGGAAGTATTTCTGGTAGAAGTAGAGTATCATGTCGCGTGCCTCGATGTCCATCGACTTGTAGAGTGTGATCTTACCCATGAAGTAGCGCGTCTCAGGTATCTCCATGATCAGTCCGCCCAGGCCGTCCCACAGGTTGTCCAGCGAGTAGATGCCTTTGCCTGGATTTTGGCTTGGCTGGTAGGCTGGCTGGACGAAAGCGCGGCCCAGCTCGACGGTGTAGGGTAGGTACTTGTCTAAGAATTCTTGGTCGAAGTGGTAGTGCTCGGCCGTGGGGGTCATCAGGCTGCCGTCGGGACGCAGCATCATGGTGCTGCCGTGGATGAAGCGGTATCCTCCTACGATCTCCTCGTCTTCGGTGTTCCATACAAACAGTTGCTTGCAGCAGTAGGGGTCGGGCAGCATGTCGTATTCGTCAATGTCTACCTCCTTGCCTGAGCCGCCGCCGTCGATGGCGAAGCTCAGTTCGCGCAGGCGTCCTATCTCGCGCATGATGTTCGGCGAGAGGTGCGCCGTGGTGATGTATATCTCTTTGTTTCCGCGGTTGGTTTTGCGCAGGAAGTGCTTCTGCTTGAGTTCTTTTTTGATGAGCTCGCGGTCTACGGGAGGGGCTATGTATGATAAATCCATTTTAGTGTTTGGTGTTCAGTGTTTAATGTTCAGAGTTTAGTGTTCGAACTGTGCATCGGGTTCTGTCTGGAGACGGTAGACGTGTTCTTTCACCAGCGCGGCCCACTGCTGTGGGGTGTGCCGGTTGTCGAAGGTTTGCCACGGGATGGGGCGGCCGAAGGTGAGGGTAAAGGTTTTGCCGCGCTGGGCGTACATCTCGGCAGGGAGGAGGGCCATCTCGAAGTTGAACTTGATGCCCAATGCTTTGCGCAGGTTGGCCAGCGTGTAGAAACGGCTGCGGTTGTGCGCGTCGGTGAAGACGGGTACGATGTCGCGGTGGTATTTCACGGCTTTCTTGATGAAGGTCGGTTTCCACTCAAGGTCGCGTATCACGCCCTTCTGCCGCCGTGAGCAGGCGCCGGCGGGGTAGTAGCACAGCACGTTCTGGCCGGCAAAGGCGTCTTCCAGCTGTGCCAGTGCCTTGCTGCGGTTGACCTTGTCTATCGGCACGAAGAGCTCTTTCAGACCTGGCAGGTAGAGCAGGAAGTCGTTCACGGGGAATTGCACATCCCGCCTCACACGGCCCACGGCGCCCATCAGCGCCAATCCGTCGGGGCCGCCCAGAGGGTGGTTGCCTGCCACGATAGGATAGCCTTCGGCAGGGATGTTCTCGGCGCCGATAGAGCGAATGGTAATGCCGAGGTCCTGCTCGTCGTGGCCCTCGAGAAATTTGTTCACGAAATCAAGTCCGAAGTATTCACGGTCAAGGTAGATGCCTTTGTTGATGTCGGGCACATGCAGCAGGCGCTCTACCAGCCGCACTGCCCATTTGGGTACTTTTACCCCCTTTGAGCCTATAATGCGTTCTATGTCAATGTGTTTGTCGCTGATTGGCTCGTGTTGTGTCTCCATATTGTGTGTTCTTTTTCCGGCTGCAAAGATACACAAAATATGTCACATGACAAAATTCTTTAGTATTTAATAAGAATACTATTCAGAAGTGGCCGCAGGCGGCGTGGTGACGGTGACGGTCTCGGTGGCGGTCGAGGAGCACGTGGTCCGTGTGTTGGTGACGGTGAGGGTGACGGTGTAGGCGCCGGGATTGTTGGGAGCGGTGAAGACGATGTTGGGGGTCGTGTAGGTCTGTGTGTTGCCGGCAGGGTCGCTGACGGTCCAGTGGTAGTCCAGCGGCTCGCCGTCAGGCCCCTGCTGGCCGTAGAGCTTCAGCTTGTCGCCGACGCAGCAGGTGAAGCGCTCGGCATAGATGATGGCCGACGGCGAACTGAGGAACTTGACATATTCACTGCGCTCCTTCTTGCAGTAGTATGTGTTCTCCACATAGAGTTTGTAGTCGCCCTGGTAATAGGTGGGGTATATGTCGCTGTGGTTGTGCTGTGGCTCAGCCGAATGGGGTGCATACCAGTAGTAGTCGTGGGTATTGGAGCCTCCAGTATATATGATGTCTTTGCTCACACTCGCGTTGGGGCAGATGAGTGGTTGCTGATAATACAATCCGGTGTTGTCGAGGTCGTTGAGGTGGGAGGTGACGATGAGGGGCACCTTGGAAGTCTTGGTGCACTTGTTGGTGTCGGTGATGGTAACGGAAACCGTATAAACTGATAGTGGATATCCAAATGTATGATAAATACTGTTGCCAGTGGTCTCGTAGCTGCTGCCGTCGCCAAAGGACCAGTTGGAGGAGACTATCTGGCCGGGGGTGTTCAGCGTGGCGGTCAGCAGGATGGGGGTGTTGTCGCAGGTGTGGTTGCTGTTGGCGGCATTGGCCGAGGTGATGGTCACCGCTACCTCCTCCTTCCCGCTGCCTTTACAGCGCTTGTTTGCCGTCGTATCCGCACGGGTGGTGCGCTTGCAGCCGGGCAGCGTGTCGACGACATGGAGGTAGATGTAGTCGCTGACGCTGCCGCCGCAATAGGAGCGAACCAGCTCGACATAGAAGGTCGCCGGAGTGGGGATATTGTTGACGGCCAGCGCAATGCTTGGCGTCAGGTGGCTGCCCTGCACCGAGGCGCAGCTCTGGCGGTCAGGCTGTATCTTCCATTCGTAGAGCATGCCGTCGGCGCTCT
>DFLB01000027.1:0-1321 GCA_002373995.1 Bacteroidales bacterium UBA3630
CGTCCGCAGCCTTCCTCACACTGGTTGCCGTAGGCAGTCTTGTGGCAGTAGGGACACTCGCCCACCACGTCGCGGTCGGTGAGGAACTTGCCCGACTTCTCGTCGAAGAACTGCTTCGTGGTCTGCTCCACCAGCTTGCCCTCGTCGTAGAGTTTGCGGAACCAGTCGGCGGCAAACTGATGATGCGTCTTCGAGGTGGTGCGGCTGTAGATGTCAAAGGAGATGCCGAAATCTTCAAACGACTTCTTGATCATCTCATGGTAACGGTCCACGACGTCCTGCGGAGTGATGCCTTCCTTGCGGGCACGCTGCGTGACGGGCACGCCGTGTTCGTCGCTGCCGCCGATGAAGACGACCTCGCGCTTCTTCAGCCGCAGATAGCGCACGTAGATGTCGGCAGGCACGTAGACGCCAGCCAGGTGACCGATGTGCACACCGCCGTTGGCATAAGGCAGTGCGGCGGTGACAGTTGTTCGCTTATAGTCTTTCTTTTCCATATAATTGTTATAATCTTTTTTTATTTCGCGTGCAAAGTTACGAATAAGTGAGCGAAATGCCAAATTTTAGATGTTTTTTCGCCTTCGTGTAATAAATAATTTGTATTTTTGCATCTTGATAAAAAAGAGATGCGAACTATGAAAGAACAGGAAACGCTGAGTGCCATTGCGCTGACCCACATCAGCTATTTGAATCTGCCCACCCTGCTTGCGCTCTATCAGCAAGTAGGCTCGGCGCGTGACATCGTGGCCCACGGCCAGAACATTCGTGACCTGCTGCCCGATGCCAGCGATCGGCTGGTGGAGGCTTTTCGCGGCATAGACAGCGCCCTGCGCTTTGCCGAGAGCGAACTGCGCACTGTCGAGTCGATGGGCATCAGACCGCTGACGATGGGCGACGAGGACTATCCGCAACGGCTGGCAGAATGTCCTGACGCGCCGTTGGTGCTCTACTATAAGGGCACGGCCAACCTGAACCAGACACGTGTGGTCAGCATTGTGGGCACGCGTCGAGCCACGCCCTACGGGCAGGACCTGATACGGCGTTTCATGAGTGAGTTGCGCATGCTTTGTCCGCAGGTGTTGGTGGTGAGCGGCCTTGCCTATGGCATCGATATCTGTGCCCATCGCGAGGCTCTGGCGCAGGGCTACGAGACTGTGGGCGTGCTGGCTCACGGGCTGGACGACCTCTATCCGCCACGCCACCGGCAGACGGCCGATGAGATGCTGCAGCGGGGTGGTCTGCTGACGGAGTTCCCCACCGGCACGCGCCCAGACAAAGTGAACTTTGTGCGCCGCAACCGCATTGTGGCCGGCATAGCCGA
>DFLB01000027.1:1438-1826 GCA_002373995.1 Bacteroidales bacterium UBA3630
CGCATAGCCCGCGACTACAACCGCGACGTGTTTGCCTTCCCCGGTGCTGTGGGAGCGCCCTACAGCGAGGGTTGCAACCAACTCATCAGAGACCACGGTGCTGAGCTCGTGACGTCGGCCCGCGATATGGTTGAGGCTATGGGCTGGCAGACCGATGCGCAGCTCAGCGAAGCCCAGTCGAAAGGCATCGAGCGGCAACTGTTCCCCGAACTGACTGAGGAGGAACAACGGGTTGTAGCTCTGCTGAGCCGCCAGAACGACCTGCAGGTGAACACACTAAGCGTGCAGAGCAATCTGCCCGTGGGTAGGTTGGCAGCGTTGCTCTTCTCGTTGGAAATGAAGGGGGTAGTGAAGACGCTCGCAGGGGGAACTTACCATTTGCTTTAGG
>DFLB01000027.1:1964-3844 GCA_002373995.1 Bacteroidales bacterium UBA3630
GTGGTCTGCTTGAAGGAGCGGCTGAAGTAGCCCAGGTCGTCGTAGCCACACTTCTGGGCTACCTCGCTGATGGGCATCTCGGGATAGGCCGTGAGCAGACGCTTGGCGTGCGACATGCGCATCTGCAAGACGAAGGCCGACGTGGTCTGACCGGTGATGGCCTGCAACTTCCTGTTGAGTTGCGCACGGCTCACAAACATGTGGCTGGCAATGGTCTCGGCATCCACCTGGTTGTTCTTCATCTGCATATTGATGACTTCCTTCAACTTCCTGATGAAGTCGCGGTCGGCGGGCTTCAGCATGTCCTCGGCGGGCTGTTCCTCCTTCTCCTCGCGCAAGGCCTTGGCCATGTATTCGCGCATCTGGCGACGCTGCTGCAGCAGTTTCGTCAGTCTCACCTGCAACTCCTCCTGATTGAAAGGCTTCACCAGATAGGCGTCGGCACCGGCTTCCAGACCTGCCACGCGGTCTTGTTCGGTGCTCTTGGCTGTGATGACGATGATCGGGATGTGGCCCAGCAGTTCCGACGCCCTGACGCGGCGGCACAGTTCCAGGCCGTTGGTGCCCGGCATCATCAGGTCGGTGATGATGACGTCGGGCATGATGTCGCGCGCCTTGGCGATGCCCTCGTCACCGTCCTTGGCATAGAAGACGCTGTAGGTCTTCTGATCGAGCAATTCGCCGATGTAGAAGGCCACGTCGCTGTTGTCCTCGACGATGAGCACGCGGTTGCGCGAGTCGATGGTAGTCTCGTCGTCGGGCAGAAGGGGTTGCTCGTCGTCGTCAGTGGGTTGCGACTGACTCTTGTATTTGTCGATGTCGAAGAGCGGCAGTTCGTCTGTGCCGTGGCGCAATGGCAGCGTGACGGTCATCGTGGTGCCTTTGCCCCGCTCGCTCTTGCAGTTGATGGTGCCGTTCATGGCTTCCACAATCTGCCGCACCAGCGAAAGTCCGATGCCTGTGCCGATGCTCTGGGTGTCGCCCTCGGCCTGATAGAATGCCTCGAAGATGTGTGGCAGCGCTTCCTTGGGAATGCCCGAACCGTTGTCGCTGACCACGAGGCACAGTGTGTCGGGTGTCGGCAGCGACGTCTCCACGTGCACGCGGCCTTGTGGCTCGGTGTGCTTGAAACTGTTGGAGAGCAGATTGACGAGAATCTTCTCCATGTAGTCGGGCACGAAGTCCATCTTCACCATGTTCTGCTCAGGGGTGTAGATGAGTTCTATGCGTTTCTGCTGAGCATACTGCCGGTAGTTCTCGATACCCATGCGGATGAAGGCAATGACGTTGCCGTGCTGCCAGTTGGCATCGCCGATGGAGGTTTTCACCTTCGATATGTCGAGCAGTTGGTTGATGAGGTCGAGCAGGTGGCTGCCCTGTCGCTCTATGGCGCGGGCGTAGTCCTGTACCTTCTCGCGGTTCGTGGTGGGCTGGCCAACCTGCTGGGCCAGTCCCAGAATGACCGAGAGCGGTGTGCGGAACTCGTGGGTGATGTTGGTGAAGAAGCGTTCGCGCGTGGTCTGCACGTGGCGCAGCAGAAGACGTTCGCGACTGCGCGAGCGCAGCACGTAGCTCATGATGGCGAACAGCAGGGCACCGATGATGAGGATGGCGACGAGCAGACTGAAGGCCAGCACTTTCAGCGATCGCTCCTGTCGGGCGTCTTCCTTAGCCCGCTGCAACTGGTCGTTGCTGCGTTGCCGCTCGGTCTTGATGCGCAGGTTTTGAATCTGGTTCATGGTGTGCATGTTGACGGTGCTGTCGTTGTACTGGTCGTACTTCCGATAGTGGTCGAGGGCCTGCGCGGTCTTTCCCTCGCGTTCGTATAGGATGTAGTAGATGTGGTGTATGCGGGCCAGATGCTCCTTCGACGAGATGGC
>DFLB01000027.1:3961-5388 GCA_002373995.1 Bacteroidales bacterium UBA3630
TTGATGCTGATGTTGGCCAGTGCCAGACAGGGTTCCAGCCAGTGCCAGATGTCATGGCTCTTCTCCAGCAGGTCGTAGGCGGTCTGGTATTCGGCGATGGCCTTGTCGAAATGGTGCTGGCGCTCGTAGAGATTGCCTATGTGGGTGTGGCAGAGCCCCATGCCCACGGTGCTGTTTGCTTTCTTGTTTTTCTCAAACGATCGCTGGTAGTACACCAGTGCCGAATCCGTCTGCCCGGCTCCCTCGTAGACGGCTCCGAGGTTGGCCAGGTTGATGGCCTGTCCGAGTTCGCTGCCCAGCCGCGTCTCGGTGGCCAGCGCCACGCGGAAGATGCTGTCGGCCAGTTCGTTGTTGCCCAGTTGCAGATAGACGTTGCCCAGTCCGTTGAGCGAGACGGTGTAGTTTTTGCTGGCCTCGTCGCTCGTCTTGTCGGAATACTGCATGCAGAGGTTCAGCGCGCGGTAGTGTTCTTCAGATGCCATGTCGAGCATGCCCACGCGGCGGTAGTCGGTGGCCAGGTTGTTCAGACAGCGCACCAGCTCGGCCGTGTCGCCCGCCTGCTCGGCTGCCTCCACGCTCTTGCGGTGGTGCTCGATGGCTATGTCGAAGAGGCTGTTGTCGCGGTAGTAGCGGCCCAAGGCTCTGTGGCTCACGGCCACGCCCAGCAGGTTCTTGGTCTTTTTGTAGGCCGTCAGCATGGTCTGCAGACTGTCGGGATTGCGGTGGCTGTTCACGATGCTGTCAATGTACAGCGACTCGCTTTGGCGAGCGGGTGTCTGTGCCTGGCGGTGGCAGGCTGTCAGCGTCGCAACCAGGGCGAAGATAACGGCAATTGTGCTCTTGGACATGGTCAGTGTATGCTTCATATATAATATAAGGAGACGGATGATTGTCAGTTTTGCAACCACAAAAATAGTAAAAGGTTTTCATCCAGAGCACACGGGGTGCTCTTTTTTTTATTAAAAAATGCAAAGATTGCCGTTTCTTCTAAAATAATGGCTACTTTTGCAGTAAGATATGATGAAAACAGGACTGTTTGTAGGAACCTTCGACCCCTTCACGGTGGGTCATCAGTCGGTGGTTCGCAGGGCGCTCTGCATCTTCGACCGCTTAGTGATTGGCGTGGGCATCAACACGGGCAAGAACCCGCTGCTGAAGCCCGAGGAGCGCGTGCAGGCCATCAGCCAGCTCTATGACGGCGACGACCGCGTGCAGGTGGTGGCCTACGACGGACTGACGGTCGACCTGGCCCAGGAGTGTGGTGCCGTGGCCATCGTGAAGGGCGTGCGCTCGGTGAAGGACTTCGAGAGCGAACGCGAGCAGGCCGACGTGAACCGCCGCCTGACGGGCATCGAGACCATCTTGCTGCTGGCCGAACCAGGTATGGAGGCCGTGTCGTCGTCGACGGTGCGCGAACTGCGCCGCTT
>DFLB01000027.1:5510-5934 GCA_002373995.1 Bacteroidales bacterium UBA3630
TTGAACTTTGAACTTTGAACGCGCTGCAGGCGCATTTGAACCATACAGAACATTCTTATCCAATGATTACATACCAGAGCGAGGGCGTGCGCATGCCCAATATAAAAAAGCGCCAAACCACACAGTGGATTAAGGCCGTGGCTGCATCCTACGGCAAAAAGGTAGGCGAGATTGGCTATCTCTTCTGCAACGACGAACACATTCTGGAAGTCAATCGCGAATACCTGGGCCACGACTACTACACCGATATCATCACCTTCGACTATTGCGAAGGCGACGTGCTTTCGGGCGACCTCGTCATCTCGCTCGACACCGTGCGCTCGAATGCCGAACTCTTCCAGAAAACGTATGAGGAAGAGCTGCACCGCGTCATCATCCACGGCGTTCTCCACCTATGTGGCATCAACGACAAGGGACCGGGCGA
>DFLB01000059.1 GCA_002373995.1 Bacteroidales bacterium UBA3630
GGCGACTTCGCCCTGTGGAAGAAAGCCTCGCCGGAGCACATCATGCGGTGGCCCTCGCCCTGGAGCGACGGCTTCCCCGGCTGGCACGCCGAGTGCACCGCTATGGGAGCCAAATACTTAGGCTCCCCGTTTGACATCCACGGCGGTGGCATGGACCTCGTCTTCCCGCACCACGAAAGCGAGATAGCGCAGTGCGTCGCCTCCACCGGCCACGCCCCCTGCCGCTACTGGATGCACAACAACATGATCACCATCAACGGCCAGAAGATGGGCAAGAGCCTGGGCAACTTCATCACCCTCGACGAATTCTTCGCCGGCAGCCACAAAGACAAGGACGGCAAGGAGATGCTCGACCAGGCCTACAGCCCGATGACCATCCGCTTCTTCATCCTCCAGGCCCACTACCGCTCCACCGTCGACTTCAGCAACGAGGCCCTCCAAGCCGCCGAGAAAGGATTTGACAAGCTGATGGATGCCTACAAGACATTGGGACGCATCAGCGCGTCGGGCGAGTCAGACGCGTCCGACGTGTCCGACCTCCGTCAGCGCTGCTACGACGCCATGAACGACGACTTCGCCACGCCGACGGTCATCTCCCACCTCTTCGAGGCCGCCAGGATTATCAACAGCGCCGCTGACGGCCACATCAAGCTCCGCCAGGCCGACATCGACGAGCTGAAGGGAGTCTTCGACACCTTCCTCTTCGACATCCTCGGCATGGAGGATGAGTCCACCGGCAACAATACCGCCCTCATCGACAGCCTGATGCACATCATCCTCGACATCCGAGCCACCGCCAAAGCCAACAAAGACTGGACCACCAGCGACCGCCTCCGCGACGCGCTGAAGGAGGCCGGCGTCACCGTCAAGGACGGAAAAGACGGCGCCACATACAGCTTCTGACGGTCTCGGCGACAGGCCAACAAACTCTGCCTCCGCATACTTTTTTTCATGCGGAGGCACTTTTTTTTTGCCAGTTGAGAAAATAGTTGTAATTTTGCACTCGCAAACCAACAGGAAACGGTTTGCCGAGAAAGAAGCATTTTTCGCCTTATTCCGACTGCACGAACTTGGCCGTTCGAAAATAGTATTAAGGAATAAAGGAGAGATGAGTGCTCCCATTAGGATTGTATACATTCACCGCTGTGATACATCCATGTGGAGCCAATCAGTAACCTTTATTTTATATTATTGGGAGGCCAAGCCCACGTGCAGAAAATAGGGTCATAAATGGGTGGCTCCACTTTCTCTGTTGGTATTAGCTTAGCCCCAGAGCCGAGGCACTTGGAACCGATGAGGGCAACGGTATATAACCGCCTGGCAATCACATGAAAAGACAAAGATTAGTGGTACTGGTACTTGCGGCAATGGCCTGCATCTGTGCAACCTCGTGCTTTAAAATCAACACCTGCACCTGCAGCGACGGAACAACAGTGGCCAACCTCTACGACGACTGCGACGAGATGTGCAGCGAATGGGAGGACATGAAATAGCCGAACACAACCGCTATACCCGATGAAAAGAGGAGGATGGTTGCTATGTCTGCTGTTATGCACAGTCAGCACATGGTGCCAGCAGGGGCAACCCCATGGTCAAGGGGCGGCGGTGCAGGACTACATCGGGGTCTACCGCAGGTATCTCCACGGTCTCAAGGACATGTACTGTCCGATGTATCCCACCTGCTCGCAGTATGGAGCGATGGTCTTTGCCGATCACCCGTTTCCTGTAGCTATGGCACTGACAGCCGACAGATTGCTGCGCTGCGGCGGCCATCTGGAGTCATATCACGAGATTGCCGTGGGTACACACAGCGGCCGGCGTCTAGACTACCCGCCTGGACGTCCCGTTCCAGCGCACCTCACAGCTTCACCGCCCCTTCAAGTAGCTGCCGAGACCATTGTCCCTACCGACTCGGCAACAAAGGCCATCCAGTTCACCAACATGCTCATCAACCAGCACAGCTATGCCAGCGCCCTGCTCGAAATAGAGCGTCTACTCTGCAAAGACAGCGCATTGCGGCAGCTACCATCCCTCTACCTCAACAAGATGCGGTGTTTTGAGGGGCTGCAGCAATACTCAGATGGACTATTGTTCTATGAGCAACGTATGCCACGTGAGTTCATGACAGACTACAAGATCATGTGCACCGCAGCCCATCTATACGGACTCACGGGCGACACCGACCGAGCCATAGATCTGTACCGGCAGGCCGCCAGCGTATGGGACAGCAGCGAGGCGCATCCCTATGGCGAACTGGCAGTGCTGTATGCACGCAAAGCGCAGTTTAATGAAGCGCGGGAGGCATTGAAAAACAAGTATGCCATCGACGACAACACCACTTCGCTGGCCTCGAGCACTGCCGTCATCGAACGGATGGAGACAGCCAACTACAAGAGCCCTACTAAAGCCATGCTGCTCTCCATTGTGCCGGGAGCGGGATACTTATACCTCGGGCAACCCCGCAACGCTATGGTTTCGCTTCTGGTAAACAGTGTTCTTGCCTATGCCGTGTACACATCATTCCATACAGAAAACTACGGCCTCGGCATCATCGTTGCTGCATTCTCACTCTCGTTCTACGGCGGCAATATCGCAGGTTCAGGCACGAGTGCCCGTCGCATCAACGAGAATCTGAAGCACAAGGCCGTCAACGAACTGAGAAGATACAATCCATTTTATTATTAATCCTTTTAAATCAACACAATCATGTTACACAATTACATCAAAAAGGCTTCAACTTTAGCCATTAGCACCTTGCTGTGCTGTATGCTCCTGCTCCCCACTTCGGCCTCGGCCCAGAAAAAGAAAGAAGTTGTAATCAAAGCCGGTACACCCGTCGAAGTGGTAACCACCACCGAAATCTCGTCGAAGAGACACCCACTGGGTACCATTATTGACTTGAGAGTAGTGGAACCCGTGATAGTCAGCAACGAAGTGGTTATCCCTGAAGGGAGTGCCGTCAAGGGCAAAGTCACCCAAAGCCAGAAGAGCAAACTCTTCGGAGGCAAAGGCATCATTGCCATCGAAGCCAGCACACTTACCGCCGTAGACGGGACCCCTGTGCCCGTCAGTGGACTTACTTTCTACAACGAAGGCAAGAGCAATTTAGGTTGGTCAATCGTTGGCACCGTGTGCTGTCTCTTCGGCTTTCTCATCCACGGTACACAGGGTGTCATTCCCGCCGATACACGCTTGTCGGGCAACGTCATATCCAACACCACCATCCTATTGGAGTCCGCAGACGAATAGAACCTTGTATACACCTAATCTACATCGCACATGAGGTTTAGACACCTTGTTTTATTCACGTTGCTACTCATATGTATCAACCTGAATAGTTACGGACAGCTCAGAAACCTGTCCGTAACCTCATACGATGTGGTATCATACAATATCTTCACCGACCAGTTGACGCTGAAACTCACCGTCCGGAACGACTCCACAGATTTCACACTCAAAAGCTTCTCTGGGCTGGTCTACCAGAACCGCTATCCCTTGGTACGCATCACCGCGGCCAATCTGTTCATCCCACACGATGTATCGACGATTGGCGTGGTATGCAACATCTCTCGCTGCTTCGGGGTGACGGTCTTCAGGCTGGCCCAATGCTTTCTTCCTTTTGACATCCGAGAATACACCATTGATGTTGCTGTCGCCGTCCAATATCCCTTTGCTCCCATCGAATACAAAGAGCAGAAAAACATCTCTTTGAGCACGCGTGTCGAATTCTTGTAACTTGTCACTTCCTCATGGGCTGAAGGTGTGTGCACTGGCCAGCCTGATGGTCGGCGCCTCGGTCTGCGCGCAATCGCAGGAGATTTGGCCGGCCGACACTCTTTGCTATGAAATCGACACCGTAGAATGTACCAACCGTGAAGCCGAAAGCTATGAAGAAGCACTGAGCATCAGCGACTCGGGCGATATTGTCGTCATTCGAGGGTGCAGTGCTGGCGACTTCGCCCGTTTTCTGAACACAACCCGGGCCATTGCCCGGGCCATCCTCGAGGATTGCAACTATATCGTCAGCGACGACGACAGCATAGTTCTGGTCACGGGAGACACCATCCGCTGCAGCAATGCCGATACACCGGCTTCAAATCCACCGCGCGGCATGGGTGGGATAATATATCGGCACTCTGGCGACAACTTCGGCAAATTCCTCTTCTCCAACTACTGGCAGGGAGGCATGGATATTGCGCTCAGCAACAGTCAGTTTGCGGGAATTCTGATCTGCATCAAACAGTATCAGATGGTACCGCTGAGCCTGACTGACACACTGTCCGGTGGCGATTCCCTCACGGCGTGCACCGTCTCCTTTTACAACACCCCCTACGAGCGGGCTTTCGGCAGCGCCACCGTCTACGTTGATTTCGAGCAACGTATAGTCGGCTTCTCCGACCGCTACAATTTCGACACGAAGATATGGGGTACTCGCCCGACACGCTACGAGTTCTACGTCCGCCTGGTCTCGCTGTTCTCACCTCCCATAGCCGCCGGTTTCGAGGTATGCTACTGACAAACAGACACCCATAGAATGTCATTTTTGAGGATATAGCACAATATCCACACTGCCTCTGCGTTATAAGCACAAGAAAACAATTAACACAATGAAACGAGCAGACTGGATACTGATTGCCTGTGTCGCCGTGGTGGCGGCACTCTTTGCCATTCCGCAGACCCACTGCGCCGAAGGCTTCAACTGGGCCACCGCCCACCACCCCTACATCATGGCCTTCTTCAAGTTCGCCATCCTCGCCACCCTGGGCGAGATGCTGGCCCTCCGCATCCGCGAGGGGGTGTACAACAAGCCGGGCTTCGGCGTGCTGCCCCGCATGATGGTGTGGGGCTTCCTGGGCATGTGCATCGCCATGGCCATGGTCATCTTCAAGACCGGCGTGCCGGCCTTCCTCGGTACGCTGGGATGGAAGAGTGCAGCGACGGTATTTGCCGCCCCGGCCTTCTCCTGGGGTAAACTCGGCGTGGCCTTCGCGGTGAGCGTGCTGATGAACTCGATCTTCGCCCCGGTGATGATGACCTTCCACAAGTGCACCGACATACACATCACCGACAACGGCGGCACCGTGCGCGGACTGCTGCGTCCCATGAAGATGCGCGAGATCTTCGCCCACAAGGTGAACTGGGACATGCAGTGGAACTTCGTCATCAAGAAGACCATACCGCTCTTCTGGTTCCCGGCGCACACCATCACCTTTATCCTGCCAGCCAACCTGCAGGTGCTCTTCGCCGCCCTGCTGGGCGTGGCCCTGGGACTGATACTTGCCATTAAGAAATGAAGAAGATTCTTATTGGATTAGTGGGCTTGATGGGTTTAATGGGTTCCATGAGAGCCCAAAGCCCATTCAGCCTGGAGTGGCACGGCTTCGTCAATCCGCACTACTACGCCGACAGCCGCTCGGTGGTGGGGGGGCGCGAGGACATGATGCTCTTCTACCCCAAGCCCCGGGTGCTGGACAGCCTGGGGCGCGACATTAACGACGGCTGGCAGGCCGACATGCTGGCCATCACCGCCCGCCTGGGCCTCCGTGTGAAAGGGCCCGACATGCTGGGTGCATGGACCAGCGCCTACGTCGAGGGCGACTTCACCGGCGCCACCAACGCCACCATCAACAACCTGCGCCTGCGCCACGCCTACATACAGATGGACTGGATGAGGAGCTATGGTGTCGAGATTCCGCCCTCGCTGCGCCACACGCTTATCGTGGGCCAGTACTGGTACCCGATGGTCATCCACGAGATCATGCCCATGACCAACCCCCTCAACATGGGGGCCCCTTTCCACTGCTATGCCCGCCAGCCGCAGGTGCGCTACGAATACATCGCCCACGGCTTCAACGTGGTGGCCGCTGCCTGCTGGCAGCTGGACAACATGAGCCAGGGGCTGCTCAACGGCGTTCCCGCCAGCAGCACCCTCTTCGCCCGCCACAGCCTGGTGCCGGAGCTCAACCTGCAGCTGCACTACTACCTCGGCAAGCACTTCTTCTTCGGCGCTGCCGCCAACCTGAAGACCATCCAGCCCCAGGTTGCGACTGTTGCAACAGTGTTGCAACACACAGGACTACACAGCTCGTTCAGCTGGAGCCTCTTCGGTCGCTACAACGGCCCGGGCTTCACCGTCAAGGCGCAGGCCCTGCTGAACAACAGCCTCTACGAGGGCTGCTCGCTGGGCGGCTACCTGCTCATTCCGGGCGCTGACGGAACCTTCACGGCCCGCGACTGGCATTTCAACACCGTATGGCTCGACATTGAGCGCAGCGGCGGCCACTGGCGCCCCGGCCTCTTCGTGGGCTATGCCAAACGCGGCACCATCATCAAACCCACCGAAGACCTTGCCACGGTCTACATCTTTGGCCGTGGCGACCTCATCAGTTACCTCTGGCGCGTGCAGCCACGCCTCACCTATACCACCCTCAACGGACTGAGTTTCACCGCCGAAGCAGAATACACACAGGCCGCCTACGACGAACCCGTGGGCAACCTGCGCCTCTCGCTGAGCATGGTCTACTCCTTCTGAAGGACAAAGGATGGCCCCAACGGGGTTCATCCCCGGCGCTTGGTCCGGGGATGGTCCGGGGATGGTCCGAGGATGGTCCGGGGATGGTCCGATAAAAAACGGACCCACGACGGACGGGAGGCGGGGTGGCAGCGGGGTGCCCGTGGGGGGAGAAACGGCAAATCCCGCCATCCGGAATACAATTATAGAAAAGAACAACCAAAGAACAGACCCATGAAAAGACTCACATACCTGATAGCCGTGCTGCTGATGCCCCTTGGCGGCCTGACGGCGCAGACGGCGGCGACCGACTCGGTCGACGTGCTCGACTACGACATCGCCCTCGACCTCAGCCAGGGCACGCCCTTCCACGGCGAGGCCACCCTCACGGCGCAGCTGCTGAGGGGCTGCGGCTCCATATCGCTCGACCTCATAGGCAGCGCGGATTCCCTCTGGGTCAATGGCACCCGCATCGGCACGCCTGACCTGCGCGCCATTCCGACGGCCGGCATCGCCGCCGGCGACACCTTCACCGTGCGCGTCTGCTACCACGGCTCGGGGTACGTGGAGGAGCGCGGTTTCGGAGGGTTCCACCTCGACAACAACCTGCACTACAACCTGGGCGTGGGCTTCAACGCCACGCCTCACGTCCTGGGCCGCGCCATCATGCCCTGCCGCGACAACTTCACCGACAAGGCCACCTACACCCTGCGCATCCGCGCCAAGGCGGGATGGACGGCCGAATGCAGCGGCCTGCTGCAGAGTCGCGACACCGCCGCCGACAACACCGAGCACAGCGTCTGGCGCATAGGCCTGCCGGTGTGCACCTACCTTGTCGGCATCAGCCAGGCCGCGTGGCACCGCATTGCCGACACCGTGGCCGGCTACCCCGTCACCTACGGCTACACGTCGCAGAACAGCAACACGGTGCGCCGGGTCTTCGAGCAACTCGACTCGGTGGTGCCGATGTACGAACGCTGCTTCGGCCCCTACCGCTGGGGGCGCATAGGCTACATAGCCACCACCTACGGCTCGATGGAGCACGTGAACAACATCGCGCTGGCGCACCAGGCGATGGAGTCAATGTCGGAAATGGGGCAGAGCACCATAGCCCACGAGCTGGGGCACGCGTGGTTTGGCAACCTGGTCACCTGTGCCGACGAGGGCGATATGTGGATCAACGAGGGCGGCGCGTCGTTCTGCAGCGAGGTGGCGATGGAGGCCGTCTCGGGCCGCGCGGCCTCGGACGCCTACTACCAGACCAACCTCGAAGCCGTCATCCGCGCCACCCACGTCACCGACAACGGCTACCGCTCGCTGAGCGGCATGGCGCACGACTACACCTATGGCTCGACCACCTACGACAAAGGCTGGATGGTGTGGCACTCACTGCGCGGCTACCTGGGCGAGGAACTCTTCTACGCCTCGCTGCGCAGGCTGATGGACAGCAAGGCCTTCGGCAACATCGACGCCTACCAGCTGCGCGACTCGCTGAGCCTCTACTCGGGTGTGGACCTGACGGATTTCTTCAACTTCCACGTCTTCAGCCCTGGTTTTGTGGACTATCGCGTCGACATGGACAACAACGACGACACTCCCCACCGCCCCCGCATCACCCTGCGCCAGCAAAGCGTGGCCACCGATGCCACAGTGCGGTCCAACCGCGTGCCCGTCACCATTTTTTCCCGTAGCGGACAGCAGCATAAACAATGGATAGCCTTCAGCGGCAGCGACACGGCGCTGAATATGGACCTGCCCTTCGACGACCCCGCCTTCTGCGTCCTTGATCGCGACATGGAGCTCTCTGATGCCGCCACCCTTGCCGTCATCGACGCCACGCGAGCCGGGCAGACCACCCATCGCGACTGCCACCTGCGCATCACCCTTGCCGCCGCCATGCCTGAAGGGACATCCGTCGCCGTCGAGCACCATTGGGGGCACCCGTGGGACATCGACACCGTGACCGGCGTGCTGCGCACCGCCAACCGCTACTGGATCATCCGCGGCCCGCAGCAGCTGCCCGAGGGCTCCACAGGGCACCTCCACTACGTGCGCGACGGCTACGAAAACAGCTCCTTCCCCTACCTCGACCGTGGTTTCTACAGCCGTGTCGCCACCCTCGACTCCGTCGCCGTGCTCTACCGCCAAGGTCCCGGCCATCCGTGGGTGGCGCTGAGCCGTGTCCACAGCCCGAACACCAATGACGGCTACTTCACCGTCGGCGGACTGCGCCTTGGCGAATACACGCTGGCCGTCGTCGACACCAACCTGTTGCACATCGCAGCCATCGAACCCGCCGATGCCGGCGCGCTGCTCTTCCCCAACCCCGTGCAGGCCGGCACGCAGCCCGTCGTCGAAGCGCCCTTCGACGAACCTTTCACCCTCAGCGTCTTCAGCGCCGACGGCCGCAAGCTCTGGTCGCAAAGCGGCTGCCAAAGCGGGGTGCGCATCGAAAAAACACTTCCCGCAGGAACATATTTGGTGCAGATTGAAAATAAATGTGTATCTTTGCAGTCGAAATTGATAGTGCTATGAACAGAATAAGAACCATCCTCTTTCTCGTGCTGGCAGGCCTCTCGTCCGCAGCCGCGGCACAGTATTCACAACTTGGCAGCAACAGCGAATTCATGCTCAAAATCGAAGCCGGCTACATGCCCTTTGTGGGCAATATAGGCACCGCCGGCGACCACGGCTACTACCTCAGCCGCTTCCACAACGCCGCCAATTTCAATATCATGGCTGGAGCCAATGTGAGCCAAGACTGGTTCATCGGCGGCGGCGCGGGTGTCAACTACTACCACAACTTCGTGCAAGGGCTTGCCATTCCGGCGCTGGGAGCCAATGTCTTTGCCGACGTCGATTTCCGCCCCATCTGGCATGGCACGATGGGCCTCGACTATCAGCCCGGCACCATCAAACTGGCGCCCCTGCTGGGAGGCCGTGCGGGTGCCAGCGTGCTGATGGGCGCCCCTGAACCCGACGGCTACGGCATGACCATCACGCCAATGGCTGAACTCTACGGCGGAATCAACTGGTACTACCTGCACGGACTCCGCAATATGGGCCACAACTGGCACTCATTCTATGCCACCATCGGCATAGCCTACATGCAACAGACCGTCTTCCTGCCCGTGCGCATCGGCTGGCGGTGGTAAAACCAAATCACTATGCAGTCAACCCGTCAAAACAAGATCTGCCGCCTCATCCAGCAGGACATGGGCGACATATTCCTGCGCGAGATGAAGGGCGTCCTCGGCCCGTCGCTGATCACCGTCACCAGCGTCCGCATCACGCCAGACCTCTCCATAGCCCGCATCTACGTCTCCATTATGGTCATTGGCCAGGGCACCCCCGATGCTATCCTGGCGCTCATCCGCGAGAATGGTTCCGACCTGCGCCGACGCCTCGGTTTGCGCGAGGGCAAACAATTGCGCATCATTCCCCAACTGGAGTTCTACCTTGACGACACGCTGGACTATATGGAGAACATCGAGCGCCTCCTCAAGCAATGAAACTCGAGGGCCTCATAGCCGTCCGCTACCTCTTTGCCGGCAAACACAAGTCGGTGGTGACGGTCATCTCCTGGATTTCGCTCATCGGCCTGCTGGTGAGCACCGCCGCACTGATTGTGGTCCTTTCGGTCTACAACGGCATCGGCGAGTTGACCAAAGGCCTCTTCAGCACTTTTGACCCCGAGCTGGTCATCGTCCCTGCCAAAGGCAAGACCTTCCACACGGCAAGCCTTGAGCCTGTCGACATAGCTTCCCGCGGGGATGTGGCTTACCTGGCCGCGATAGCCGACGAGACCGCTTGGCTCACCTACGGCCCCAACCAGGCCATCGTGCGCCTGCGTGGTGTCGACGACAACTACCGCAGCGTCAGCGGTCTCGACACCCTGCTGCACGAGGGAGGCTACTTCCTTGGTGACGACCCGCACTATCTGCTCGTAGGGGGCGAAATATACTACGAGATGGGCATGACCCTCCTCTCGCGCACACCTGCCGCCATCCACATTCCCCGCCGCGGCACCACATCAATTGGCTACACCATGGACCAGGCCTTTGCCATCGGCTATGCCTACCCCGCCGCCAACTTCTTCATCCAGCAGGATATCGACCGCCAGTTTGTCGTCACCGACATAGCCCTCGTGCGCCAGTTGATGGGTTATGCTCCCGACGAGGTCACCGCCGTGGCCCTCGCGCTCAAGCCCGGTGCCAAGGCCACCAAAGTGAAGAAAGACTTGAACCAGTCGTTCAGCATACACCATCTGCCGCTCATCGCCAAGGACCGCTACGACCAGCAACCGCTCTATTTCAAGATCTTCCGCACTGAGCGTCTCGGCATCTACCTCATCCTCTCGCTCATCGTGCTCATCTCCACCCTCAGCCTGGTGGCCTCGCTGTCGCTGCTGATTATCGACAAGCGGCGCGACATCTTCATCCTGCGCAGCATGGGCATGACTGCGCGCCGCGTGCGCCGGGCCTTCACCGCCGAGGGGGTGCTCATCTGCGCTGTGGCAGTGGCGGCAGGGTTGCTGACAGGCTTCGTCGTCTGCTTCCTGCAGCAGCAGTTTGGCATCATACGCATGGGCGACGGCAACTTCGTCGTCAGCGCCTTCCCCGTGGCCATGCGCGCCGTCGACTTCCTATACACCTTCCTCCTCGTCATGGCCATCAGCACCGCCGCCGTCGTGCTCACGGTACGCCGCGCCAGAATATAGAAACCTTAAAATCAGCAAATACACATGAGAAACACCACCCTCCCACATCGCCGTCATCGCTCCTGCCTGCTCTGCCTGCCCGTATTGCTGATGGCCGCGTTGCTGCTCTGCACAGCCTGTTCGTCGAACAACCACATGTACCGCCATCCCAAGTCGGATTGCGACTGTCCCACGTTTTGACCGCTGCCGAACGATACCGCGCCATACTCCGCAACCACCTGCCTCCCCAGGCGGTCGATATGGTCTACGACTACCTCAACCTGCACCGCGTACATTTCCACATCACCCTGCAGCGCAGCAGCAAGCTGGGCGACTACCGATGGCCTCGGACGGGGCACGACTACCACGAAATCAGCATCAACGGCGACCTCGGCCCCTACTTCTTCCTGTGGGTCTTCCTGCACGAGGCCGCCCACCTCGAGACCCACCTCCACTACACGACAGCTGCGCCCCACGGTCATGAATGGCAGGAGCAATACCGCCGCCTCATCGCCTCCCATGCCGCCCTCTTCCCGCCCGACGTGCAGCCGCTCCTTGCCCGCCTGGTGCAACGCATACCGCTCAACCGCAGCCTCTTGCGGCAGGTCGAGGAATGCCTGCGGCGGCATGAACCCGGCTACACCGCCGCCGCCCACACCACCCTCGACCAGCTGCCCGCCGGCAGCCGGTTCCGCCTGAAGAGCAAGCCCGATATCCTCTTCGAGAGCATGGCCCGCCGGCGCACACGCTGGCTCTGCCGCGATGTGGCCACCGGCCGCCAGTACACCGTGGCCGGCCATGCCGAAATTATCGACCCCGAGGCCGAAGTCTGAATATTTGTGTATCTTTGCACCACAAAACACTACGCCATGCACTGGATAATACTCATTGTAGCAGGCTTTTGCGAGGTGGGCTTCGCCTTCTGCCTCGGCAAAGCCAAAGGTCTTGCCGGACTGCCCTACTGGGAATGGATGGGCGGGTTCGCATTGTTCTACATCCTCAGCGCCGTGCTGCTGTCCAAGGCCACCGAAGCGCTTCCCATAGGCACTGCCTACCCCGTGTGGACGGGCATCGGCGCCCTGGGGTCGGTGTTGCTGGGCATCTTCGTCTTCCACGAGCCCGCCACCTTCTGGCGACTCTTCTTCATCACCACCCTCGTGGCCTCCATCATCGGGCTCAAGATGCTCTCGCCGGAATAAGGCCCAAATCATATCGCGCACAACATAATTGGCACTGCCGCCCCGCAGTGGCACCCCTTTGCCGACCGGCCACGAGCGGTGGAGAGGATGGGGCGCGACAGCCGCGATATATCACAACTGACTGAGAACCAATGCTATCATGCGGACCAGGGGCACTAATGCGGCTGATTTTCAGCGAAAGGTATGCTCTTGGTCCGATGGTGGTCCGGTGGTGGTCCGGTGGTGGTCCGATGGTGGTCCGAGTATGTGCGGAGGGAAGACGCAGGCGGGCCGGAGCGGGAACGGATGGGTCGTTTGCGATACATCCTGTTCAAAAAGGGCGGTCGCGGCGGGGTGCTCATTTTATTTCTTTCATATAAAAATATTTTCGTATCTTTGCAGTCGAAATACACACTGAAAAATGAAGAAGATACTTACTACACTGACCGTTGTGATGCTGATGCTTCCGGCCACCGTGCGTGCCGACGAGGGCATGTGGATACCGATGCTGCTGCAGCGCAACGAAGCCGCCATGCAGCGTGCCGGTATGCACATCACCGCACAGGACATCTACGACATCAACAACGCCTCGCTCAAGGATGCGGTGCTGCTGTTCGGCAGCGGCTGCACGGGCGAATTCGTCAGCAACGAAGGTCTTGTGCTCACCAACCATCACTGCGGATACAGCTACATCGTGCGCCACTCGACCGTAGAGCACGACTACTTGACAAACGGTTTCTGGGCCATGAGCCGCGACGAGGAGATACCCTGCCCCGGCCTCACCGTCACACGGTTGGTGCGCATGGAAGACGTCACCCGGCAGGTACTGGAAGGCATCGACGGCAGCACCTCCGAGGCTGAACGCGGAGAGATTATAGCCAAGAACATCGAAGCAGTCACGGCCCACGCCGTCAAAGGCACCCACTACAAGGCCATCGTCAAGCCGTTCTACTACGGCAACCAATACTTCATGTATGTCAACGAAGTGTTTACAGACGTGCGCCTCGTCGGGGCACCGCCGAGCAACATCGGCAAATTCGGCGGCGACACAGACAACTGGATGTGGCCGCGGCACACGGGCGACTTCTCCATGTTCCGCGTCTACACCGACAAGGAGGGCAAGCCCGCCGCCTACAGCCGCGACAACATACCCTACACCCCATTGAAGCACCTCGAAATCAGCCTCAAAGGAGTGAACGAGGGCGACTTTACGTTTGTCTTCGGCTACCCCGGCACCACGCTGCGGTACGTAACACACGACTACGTGGACCTGGCCGCCAACCAGGAGAACCCCGTGCGCATAGCCCTGCGCACCATCCGTCTCGACCACTACAACGCCGCCATGCGGCAGAGCGCCGCCCAAAGGCTGAAATACGCCTCACGCGTGGCCTCCATCGCCAACGGCTGGAAGAAATGGCAGGGCGAGAGCCTCGGCATCGAACGGCTGCACGGCGTGGAGCAGAAGATAGACCAGGAAGCGAAGTTCCGCACCTGGGCCGCCGACAAGCCGCAATACCGCGACGTGCTCGACAGCCTCGAGGCCAACTACGCCCAGCTGCGCGAGGTGAAAATGGAACAGACCTACTACGCAGAAGCAGTGATGGCCAGCGACTTCATGAACCGCGCCAAAAGCCTGTGGACCATCTCCCGCGAGTCTGACCCCGCACTGGTCGACAAGATGCTTGCCAGCAGCCGCACCTACTTCGAGGACTTCGACCTGCATTCGCCCGTCGACGAAGCCATCTTCGTCGAGACCTTCCTCTACATGTGGGAACGCGGCTACGCCCCCTACATGAACCTCCGCCACAGCACCGCCACCGAGGTGGAAGCAACGCTGCACAAGGTCTACGCCAAGTCAATTCTCAACAACCCCAAGAAGCTGGAGAAAGTGCTCACAATGAAGCGCGACAAAATGCTTGATGCCATCACGAACGACCCCGCTGTAGACCTATACTCCCAGGCCTATAATTACTGCCTCGGCAATGCCAAGCGCGTCCGGCTCAGCACAGCCAACGCCAACATCCAGCGCCTGATGCGCACCTATATCCGCGGCATGATGGAGCAGTACCCCGACAGCAACTTCTTCCCCGACGCCAACCTGACGCTGCGTGTGGCCTACGGCCACGTGGAAGGCTTCCGCCCCAAAGATGCCACCTACTACACCGCCTACAGCACCATCGACGGCATCATGGAAAAGGAGAACCCCGACGTGTACGACTACCGCGTCGAGCCCCGCCTGAAAGAACTCTGGCAGAAGAAAGACTACGGCCAGTATGCCAATAGCAAGGGAGAACTGCCCGTGGCCTTCATCGCCACCAACCACACCACCGGCGGCAACAGCGGCAGCCCCGTGCTCAACGCCGACGGCCAGTTGGTGGGCATCAACTTTGACCGCTGCTGGGAGGGTACAATGAGCGATCTGCTCTTCGATCCTGCCTATTGCCGCAACATCTCGCTCGACATACGCTATTGTCTCTTCATTATCGACAAATTCGCCGGTGCACGCCATCTGGTTGACGAGATGACATTGGTTGAAAACTAAAACATCCCCATAGTTATGAGAAACATCCTGAAGAAAAGCATTCCTATCGTGCTGGCAGCGGCAGTGCTGGCCATGAGTGGCGCGATGGTCTCGTGTTCGAGCGAGAAGACGATGTACGAACGCCACCAGTCCAACAAAGGCGCCAAGGTGAAGTCGAACATCAAAGTGAAAGGCACCAACAAAGCCAACCGCCACACCACACGCAGCTACTGATGGCCAGCTCGCTTTACCCCCTGAAGTTCCTCCCGCTATACAAGAATGTTCTCTGGGGAGGCAACCGGTTGCGCAACTACGGCTTCAACTACGACCCCCTGCCCAACTGCGGCGAACTATGGGTACTCTCCAGCGTCGAGGGGCGCGAGTCGGTCATTGCCAACGGCTTCCTGGCCGAGAACACCATCAACGAGGCCATCGAGATATACATGGGCGACCTCGTGGGCGAGAAGGTCTACAACCGTTTCGGCACCGAGTTTCCCTTGCTGCTGAAAGTCATCGACGCCGCCCAGGACCTATCCATACAGGTACACCCTGACGACCAGCTGGCACAGCGGCGCGGTATGCCCCACGGCAAGACAGAGATGTGGTATGTCATGCAGGCCGACCCCGAGGCGCAGCTCATCAGCGGTTTCCGCCGCGACACCACCCCCGAGGAGTACACCGCCGCGCTGCACAGCGGCCATCTGATGGATCTACTGCACAGCGAGCACCCTGCGACGGGCGATGTATTCTTTATCCCTGCCGGACGTGTGCACGCCCTGGGCAAAGGTCTCATGGTGGCCGAGATACAGCAGACATCGGATTGCACCTATCGCATCTACGACTACGACCGCACGGACAAGGACGGGAAGAAACGCCAGCTGCATACCGCCGAAGCGATGGAGGCCATCGACTTCAGTGGCATCAAAGGACATGCCGTGACACGCTACAATGCCCGCCCCAACGAGACAACCACCGTGGCCGATTGCCCCTACTTCACGACACGCGTCGTCCCTCTCGTTGCCCCTATCCGCAAAAACCTCGAGCAGGTCGAGAGTTTCGCCATCTACTTCTGCGTTGACGGTCTGGCAGCAGTGAAAAGCATGGAGACCATCGTGCCCATGCATGCCGGAGAATGCGTGCTGGTGCCTGCCGTGGCCGACTCGGTGGAGCTCTTCTGCGAGGGCCACGCCAAACTGCTGGAAATCACCATCGACACCTCAGACTGGAAGGACGCCCCCAGCACAGAGAACGACTGGATGGCGCAGTTTGTGGGCCGGGAATAGATGAACACTGCCGAATAGAAAAAGTGGGCAGCCTGCTGCAGGTTGCCCACTTCTCTTTTATCATCTCTTCCTACCAGCGGTTGTAGTGCACGCGGGCAGGGTCCCACTTGTCCTTGGGCTGTGTCTCGCCGTTGGGGTAGCCGATGGGCACCACGGCGTAAGGCACCACTGTCGGCGGCAGCTGCAGGGCGGCCTTTATCGGGTCCATCCGGTCGGGATAAGGGTAACAGGCTGTCCAGCAGGCGCCAAGGCCGTAGGCCTCCACAGCCAGCAGCAGGTTCTCCGTGACAGCACCCATGTCGTCGCGCCACAGGTGGTTCACCTGCGTCACAGCCGGACCGTCGGGGTTCTCCCGTGTGGGGGCACTGAAGGTGGTGTCGGCACAAAGGATGAGCACAGCGCCGCTCTCCATGAACTTCTGCATGTTGAAGTTGCCCTCGAAGACGGTCTCGTACTGGCTCTTGTCGGTCATGACGACGATCTGCCACGGGCGCAGGTCGCGGCCGCTGGGGGCTGCCATGGCCGCACGCAACAGGTTCTCCATGACGGCGGCGGGGACAGTGTCGCCCGTGTAGGAACGCACGCTCTTGCGGCTGAGGATGTTGGCCATCACCACGTCGGCAGTGTCGGCATCGGTTTTCTCGTGGTTGCAGCAGCCGGCAAAAAGCATCGCCGCCGCAACGGTCAGTAACATTGTCTTTTTCATGTTGGTTGTTTATGTGATTGATATTTTTTCAATGTTTTTCACACCCCGCTCACCCCGCCGCCGCACCGCCCGCGCTCCGCTCCTCGTCCGCCTTTTATCGGACCACCACCGGACCATCCTCGGACCATCCTCGGACCATCCCCGGACCAAGAACCGTCAAAGCGCTGTATATCTACAACATACATAACACCCTCTCTCTGCTTCCACACCAATTGGGTTTCTTAAGATAACAATTCCTGTCTGATCATAGCGTCCATCTCGGGCCTCATCTCGTCTACAGTGCCGAAATGGAGCATCTTCAATGCCGCGAAAGGCCTCACCCGAGCCTCCACCTCGGCAGCGGCGGCGGTGCCGGGCTGAACGCCGAAGTACTCGCTGAGGAACACCCTCCACACGCACTGCATCTGCGCATAGCCCACATGATAGAGGTACTGAGACAGCTCCTCGTCGTTGCAATTGCATGCCAGATAAGTCATTCCGACGTCAAACAGCGGGTTCCCCCACGCAAAGTCGCCCAAGTCTATCCAGTAGTCGCGCCCCTCGGCCCTGAGCACATTGCCGATGTGCAAGTCGCCGTGCAGACACGTATCGGCCTGGGGCACAGCGTCAATAAAGGCCACAATGCGCGCCTTCTCGTCGGCCGCATAGTGCGGGCATTCGGCAACAATCCTCCGGAAGCTGTCGGCAGCCGAAGGGAAGACACCCTTGTCGCAAGGCGTGGCATGCAACCGTCGGCACATGCGCGCGAAAGCGGTGGCATAGTCTTCCAGGCTGCTCGGGTCGTCGCTGATGGCACGGGCAAACGACTTCTTGCCATGCAACCGCCTGAACTCGGCCCCGAAGCGGCTACCGTCGGTCACCAAACGCACGGCCGCTGGCGTCGGCAGCCCCATGGCGGCCACCGCACGAGCCATCTGCAACTCGCGGGCAGGCAACGCCTCGGCAACACCGGCGCGGTAGAGCTTCAGCATCGTTTTGCCGTCGCGGTGATTATAACTGGTAGCCATATATCCGCCACCAAACTCTTCGTAATCAGCCAGATTAATCAGCACAGCCTGCTCTGTTTCCATCGCTTTCAGTCTTGGTATATCAGGTATTTTGCACGGATGGCCTTGAAGCGTTCGAGGCCGGGCTGCCAGGTGGCGCGTATCGCCTCCTCGCTCATGCCCTGCTCTATCTGGCGGCGCAGCTCGGTGGTGCCGGCCAGCTTCTCGAAGAAGTTGCTCCGCAGGAAGAACTTGCCCTGCGGCACGCGGCGGTACATCTCCGTCAAGTATTTCAGACTGAACTGCGCCGGGGCCTCCTCATGCCGCAGGTCGAGGGTGTCGGTGCCGTAGGTCACCCACTCGAAAGGCCAGTCGGTGCCGCGCCCCACGCCGCAGTTGGTGCCCTCGAAGAGGCAGAGGCTCGGGTAGAGCGCCACGGCATGGGCGGTGCGCAGGTTGGGCGACGGCGGCACAGGGAGCCGATAGCCCACCGAGTCGCGCCGGTAGCCCTGCATGGGGACGACGGTGAGGCCGCACCGGGCATGGTTGGAAAGCCAGCCTTCGCCGTTGATCATCTGCGCATACTCGCCGATGGTCATGCCGTAGACCACGGGCACGGGGTGCATGCCGACGAAGGAACGGCACCGGGCCGTGTCAAGCACCGGGCCATCTACATAGTGTCCGTTTGGATTGGGACGATCGAGGACCATCAGCGGTATGCCGCGCTCGGCGCAGGCCTCCATCACATAATGCAACGTGGAAAGGTAAGTATAGAACCGGCACCCCACGTCCTGCAGGTCGAAGACAACGTAGTCCACATCCGCCAGCTGCTCCGGCGAGGGCTTCTTGTTCTTGCCGTAGAGCGAGATGATGGGCAGGCCCGTCTTGGGGTCGGTGCTGTTATCAATGTGCGCCCCCGCTGCCGCAGTGCCGCGGAAGCCGTGCTCCGGGCAGAAAATCTTGACAACATTCACCCCGCTGGCAATCAAGGTGTCCACCAAATGTGTGCTTCCAACGATAGAGGTTTGGTTGCCCACAATGGCAACCCTTCCCTTCGGCATCACCCCTTCCCACATCAGCACCTCGACCCCGGTCCTAAGAGGCTCGACAGGTGCGGTCTGCGCCTGACAAGCCGTCAGGCCAAGCAATGCCCATAGTATGATTGTCAACTTTTTTCTCATGTCGTACATTCTACTCCCCTCTCCAATCGGAGAGGGGCTGGGGGTGAGGCTATTGTTTCCCCGTGTGTCCGAAGCCGCCGGCGCCGCGCTCAGTGTCGCTGAGTTCCTGCACCTCTATTATCTCGGCCTGCTCACATCGGGCGATGACCATCTGGGCGATGCGCTCGCCGTCATTGATTACGAAGTCCTCCTGCGAGAGGTTGATGAGGATGACGCACACCTCGCCGCGGTAGTCGGCATCAATGGTGCCGGGGCTGTTAAGCACCGTAATACCCTTTTTCAGCGCCAGGCCGCTGCGCGGCCGCACCTGCGCCTCGTAGCCCGCCGGCAACTCCATGAAGAGCCCCGTCTTCACGAGCCCGCGTTCCATAGGCCTCAGCGTAATCGGTCCCTCGGGCAGATACGCCCTGAGATCCATCCCCGCCGACTGCGCCGTCTCGTACTTCGGCAGCGCATGGTGACTGCGGTTGATTATCTTTATTTGCATAGTACTATGTTTCAAATTCGATTGCAAAAATACACATTTTCCACAATATGAGTAAAATATTTTTTTGCAGAATGGAATATTGTTCGTACTTTTGCAGCCGAATTGTAAACGGAATAATAACTAAAATTATTGCCAATGAAGCATAGCGCATAGATTAGTATGCACATCATAGAATAGGAAAAAGCGAAGTTTGCAGAACTGGTTCTCCTGAAACTTGGACACTTTCAGAGATTTTCCCCAGCTTTAGCGACAGCGTTGTCACGTTTAGCGTGGACTTATACGTTGTAATTGGGGAAAACAGGTAGTCCAAGACCTCAGGAGAACCGATGAAGACTAACAAGTTCCACGCTCTTTTTATGTGCATCTGTAACTTGGAACTATGTTTAAAAAAAACTAAGTAAAAAAATGAAAAAAAAGAGTATAATTTGGATCGCTGCAATAGCAGCATTGTCAACCGTTTTCTCAGGATGCGGTGCTTACAAGGAAAATCTGGCCTCCAACCTGATGGCGCAACTAAATGGACGTTTCCAAATCACCCGCAGTCCCCAACAACAGTTCTACGACCTCACCACTGGTCTGCAGGTTAGGGTTGAACCCACTCAACCACAGCCATCTATGGACAAAACCATCAGGTCTATGTCCAATCTTGGCGTGTTTCAAACCCCTACAATTACCTATGTAAAATCCATGGACTTCAAAGAAATGAACTCCGGACAGGATTATACATTGACTATCAGATTGACCAGAGTAGACATCAACACATGGAATGGCCAGGTTGACGTGACTTTGGGTGTTAAACTGACCGACGCATCGGGATCCAGCGTATTCAACCAGGAATCAATGACCTCTGAAACAAATGCAGTAGCTGTTGATAAAGCGCTGAACGAAGCATATACAAGAGCCTTGGAACAAATCAACTGGATGCAGATCGCCTCGTTCCTGAAAGTGGAAAAACTTGCCAAGAAAGAACCCACAAAACAGGTGGAGGGCCTCGGTACTACCGCTTTGGAGCAGACCATCGTGCGTTGGGATATCCAGTCTCGCCCACAAGGGGCTGACATCTTCTGGCGGGTGGTTTCAAAAACACCTGATGTGAAAAGCACAAACAACAAGTACCTCACTTCTACTCCATACGAAGCGACGAAAGCCATTGATATCCGCGGTTTAACCTATCAGACAGCAGGAAACGTCCGCATCATTCTCCGTTGTGAGAAAGACAGCTACCTCCCCCAGGAAAAAGAATATGACGTCCGAATGGTGATCGACCAAGAGGAGATCTCTGCTTTCTTCCGCTTGGTCAAGGAAGAATAACTTCTGAAGATAACCTCTCTTGCACTCAACAAACTGAGGTCTTGAACCCAATCCCGTGATGCCGTCGGCATCACGGGATTGGGGCTATTGTTCAACATTTCCATAGCTCAACCCGAACATCCATAGGGGGATAATGATGTCGTGGGCGTATTGACGATTAATCCCTCAATGAGGGACCAAATTGTCACTTTTCATCCCTCACTGAGAGTTTTCGGACTTTTGTATTAAGCATTTGATATAATAAAGACAGCCGGGGCTTGAGACCTCGGCTGTCTTCGATTGTCGTCTGATGGAGACTTTTATTTGCCTTCGATCTCCTTGCGGACCTTCTTGAAGGCTTCGATGCACTTGTCGAGGTGCTCGTGCTCGTGGGCGGCGCTGATCTGCACACGGATACGGGCCTGGCCTTTCGGGACGACGGGATAGTAGAAGCCGGTGACGAAGATGCCTTCTTCCTGCATCTTGGCGGCATACTGCTGACTCTTGGCAGCGTCGTAGATCATCACGGCGCAGATGGCGCTCTCCGAGGGCTTGCAGTCGAAGCCTTCCTCCTTCATGCGGCGCAGGAAGTAGTCGGTGTTCTCGTGCAGCTTGTCCTGCAGGGTGTTGGTCTCGCTCATCATCTCGAACATGCGGATGCCGGCGGCAACCAGGCCGGGAGCCATCGAGTTGGAGAAGAGGTAGGGACGGCTGCGCTGACGCAGCATGTCGATAATCTCCTTCTTGCCGGTGGTGAAACCGCCCATGGCGCCGCCGAAGGCCTTGCCGAGGGTGCCGGTCAGGATCTCAATTTTGCCGCGCAGGTTGTAGCGCTCGGTGACGCCGCGACCGGTCTTGCCGACCACGCCGGCCGAGTGGCTCTCGTCCACCATCACCATGGCGTCGTACTTGTTGGCCAGCTCGTAGATCTTGTCTAATGGGCACACATTGCCGTCCATCGAGAACACACCGTCGGTGACGATGATGCGGAA
>DFLB01000052.1 GCA_002373995.1 Bacteroidales bacterium UBA3630
ATTCTACAAGGGGGTTCACAGGCAAGTTTTCTTGACACTTTGCGCCAGGTAGAGAGGCAGTGTCAAGAAAGGGATTACGGATGAAGAGACGCTACCCTGTAGGCCGCTCCTCCTTGAAGGAGGGGGCTGCGAGGCAAGGCTTCAGGGCAGGGGCAGCAGGTCTTCGGTCTTTACGTTCCACTGCTGGGGCCATTGGCGGGCAGCGACGGCGAGGAGCAGGAGGCTCTGCCGCCGGGGAGTGAGGGTGGGGGAGGCCGCCAGTTCGGCGACCGTGGGCAGGCGGAAGAGCCCCTTGGCCGCGTCGTTGATGGTTTGCTGCGACCGCGTCGCAACAGTCGTGTCGGCAGTGGCAGCCTCCTCGTTGGCGGGCACCACCTGCTGCACGTTGCCCAGCGAGTCGGCGGCGGCCTTCCAGGCTGTGGCGACGGCCAGCAGGCGGTCGCGGTCGAGATAGTCGGGGGCAGTGGTCTTTCCCTCGGCCAGCAGGAGGGCGGACTTCGACACGTGCTCGCTGTAGGCATTGATGATGGTCGTGAAGAGACGGCTCACCTCGTCGGCCGTCATCTCGAACCGCTCGGCCACCTGCGGCTCGGTGTAGGCGCGCAGCGTGAGCAGGGTGGCAGCAATGAGTTCGGGTCGCTGCCAGAGTTGTTCGGGCTGATTGCGCAGCGACTTGCGGAACAGCGGCACCACCTGCTTGGCAAAGCCGTAGGCCGTGAGCGGGGTCTGCAGCCACCAGTCGGCAGGCGTGGCCGAGGTGATGTTGTAGAGCGCCTCTATCAGCCGCTGCTCAGCCAGCCGGGCCTCGGGCGCGCCGGTGGCCGAGAAGTCGGCGATGCCGCACTCCGTCCAGAACGTGTTCCATCCCGTGGCGGTCTTCAGCGCAAAGTCGGTGAAAGGCAATATCGGGTCGCTGTTGAAGTAGCTGTCGCTGGGCATGTCGTTGGTGCGCATGATGCTCAGGTCGAGCGTGAAGTCTTTCTTCTTCTTCCCCTCCGAGACGACGGGAGTGCCCTTGCAGCGCAGCACAATCTGGTTGCCGCGCACCTTCAGCGAAGCGTTGCCGCGCCAGCTCATGATGAACCAGTGGTAGGGTTTGCCCTGCCCAGTGGTGTTGAGCAGGCGGATGGCGGCGTGTTGCTTCAGCGACGTGACCTTTATCACGTTGTCGCCGGTGTTGGCCAACACCGCCGAGGGGCGCAGCACCACCTCGAAGATGCTGTCGCTGCTGACGCGCGTGGCGAAGGCCGGTCTGCTATGGTTGTTGGACGGCGAGCAGACGGTCTCCACGTGGTAGTAGTGGCCGTCGTAGCGGAAGCGGCTGTCGGCCTTGCCCGTCCAGCGGTCGAGCGTCATGTTGAGCGAGGTCAGGCGGGTGGTGTCGGTCAGGTTCACCCCCATATTGAGTGCCAGCGCGGAGTCGGGCACGAAGGTCTGCAGAGCCGTGGCGTCGACGTGGAACGACATGCTGCCCTCGCCCAGCAGGAACTGCTCGCGTCCGATGTGGTGGCAAGTGGGATTATTGCGCCTGACGAGCGTCTTGCGGTCGATGCTGTTGGAATGCGTTCCGCGCCTGTCGCGTAACAGACCGAAAGCATCGTCTTGTGCCCACATAGCGCAGGAAAAAAGAAGAAAAAGACAGCTTATGATGAGTGTTTGCTTACGATTTGTCATAAAATAACGGTTTGGTTTGGGTTTTCTGTTGCAAAAGCAAAGGTAGCGAAAAACTATATACAAAGAAAACCTTATAACATTTTTTAGCCTTTCAGCGCATAATTTCCTTATTTTTATTTGGACGTGTCAAATAAAACTCCTAAATTTGCAGCCGAATCTATTAACTATAAAAAGGAGGCCGTCTGGCCAATAAGTTGACCAGTGGTCTTTTTAACCGTAAACAATAACTATCTCAAAAACAAAAAGCACAATGGAAATGAAGGAAGCTATGGCCGGAACACTGGAGTCCGGCGATATTCTCGTTCAGATCTCACCTGCCGACGCCCCGGGTCTCCAGATTGAACTCGACTCGACTGTGGCATTCCAGTTCGGCAAGCAAATCAAGAAAGTAATCACTGAAACCCTCGAGGGCCTGGACATCCGCGATGCCCACGTGAAGGCCACCGACAAGGGTGCACTCGACTGCACAATTCGTGCCCGCGTGACGGCTGCTGCCGTGAGAGCCACGGGTGTGGATGTTTGGAAATAATTGTTAATCGTAAATCTGTAAATCGTAAAATACAATGCAACGACTCAGAAGAACAATGATGTTCGTTCCGGGCAACAACCCCGGAATGATGGCAGACGCTCACATCTACGGTCCCGACTCGATCATGCTCGACCTGGAGGACTCAGTGACCATGGCTGAGAAGGACGCAGCACGCCTGCTGGTGTATAACGCGCTGAAGACCATCGACTACGGCGACACGGAGATGGTGGTTCGTATCAATCCGCTGAACACGCCCTACGGCAAGAAGGACGTCGAGGCCGTCGTGAAGGCTGGCGTCGACGTGATCCGCATGCCGAAGACCGAGACCGCCGACGAGGTGCGCGAGGTGGAGGAAGAAATCCTGAAGTGGGAGACGGAGCTGGGCTGCGTGGGCCGCACGAAGATCATGGCTGCCA
>DFLB01000013.1:0-4004 GCA_002373995.1 Bacteroidales bacterium UBA3630
CCCATGAACACCGAGTGGTCGTGGCCACGGTTCTGAGCCGTACCCGTCTTTCCGCAAACGGCATAGTCGCCACGGTTGGCCGAGCGGCACGTGCCTCGCTCCACGGCCGACCGCATGCCGGCCACGATGTAGTCGTAGGAATGGCGGGTGGCCTTCGTATAGCGACGCGTGGTGAAGGCGGTGTCGAGCGGTTCGCCCTTCACCTTGCGCACCACGTGGGGCGTGTAGAAATAGCCGCGGTTGGCGATGGTGGCGGCGAGGTTGGCTATCTGCAATGGCGTGGCGTTCACCTCACCCTGTCCGATGCTGATGGAGATGATGGTCAGTCCGTTCCAGGAGCCGTGGTAGTGCTTGTCGTAGAACTCGGCATTGGGAATCAGTCCGCGCTTCTCGCCCGGCAGGTCGATGCCCAGTTTGTAGCCGAATCCCATCGATACCATATAGTCGCGCCATGTGTTCATGGCATCCTGCACGTGCGGATACTTCTTGCGGTTGCCCATCATGTAGTAGAGTCCCCAGCAGAAGTAGCCGTTGCACGATGTCGAGATGGCCGGCACCAGCGGCAGTGGTGAGCTGTGGCCGTGGCAGCCTACGCGCAGGTTGCCGTAGCGGAAGCCATGTGAGCAAGGGAAGGCAGTGCCCGGCCCGATAATGCCTTCCGACAGGAAGGTCAGGGCCTGTGTGGTTTTAAATGTAGAACCTGGGGGATACATACCCTGAATGCTTCGGTTCAGCAGGGGCTTCCATGAGTTCTGCGCCAGTTCCTTGTGCGACTTTCCGCGCTGGCGACCCGTCATCATGCGCGGGTCGTAACTGGGCGATGATGCCATGCAGAGCACTTCGCCCGTCGAAGGTTCGATGGCGACGATGCTGCCAATTTTTCCTTCCAGCAGTCGTTCGGCCAGCGCCTGCAGTTCCAGGTCGATGCTCAGCGTGAGGTCTTTGCCTGCAATGGGACGCTGGTCGAGTGCGCCGTCCTGATAGCGGCCCTTGATGCGGCCATGGGCGTCGCGCAGCAGGATCTGGATGCCTTTCTGGCCGCGCAACTGCTTCTCGTAGCTGCGCTCCACACCCAGCTTGCCGATGTAGTCGCCCGGCTGGTAGTAGTCGTCATCCTCGATGTCGCTGGGCGACACCTCACCTACGTCGCCCAGGATGTGGGCGGCATTCGGGTATTGATATTGGCGGATGCTGCGTTTCTGCACGTAGAAACCCGGGAAGCGGAACATCTTCTCCTGAAACACGCTGAACTCCTTGTCCGACAGCTGACTCATGAACAGCTGCTGCGTGAAACGCGAGTAGCCCGGGTTCTTCGAGCGGTCCTTGATGTCGTTCATGCGCTCGATGAAAAATTCCTTCGTGATGCCCAGTGCCTGACAGAATTCCATGGTGTCCAGTCGTCCGCTCTCCTCGTTCATGATCACCATGATGTCGTAGGCGGGCTGGTTGTACACCAGCAGTTTGCCGTTGCGATCGGTGATGACGCCGCGCGCCGGATATTCAATCTTCTTCAGGAAAGCATTCGAGTCGGCATTCTTCTTGTAGTCGTCGCTCATCAGCTGCAACGTGAAGAGACGGATGATGTAGACCGCAATGATGAGCACGGCCACACCACCTATCACATAGCGGCGGTAGTCGAGATTAAAATCTTTCATGCAGAAATTCTACAACGGAAATACTCTATGGTGAGCAGCAGTACGGCAGTGATGGCGAAACTTCCTCCTACGCATTCCAACCAGTGTTGCCAGTTGACGAATGTGAATGCTTCGAGGGCGAAGAAGGCCAGCGTGTAGATGAGTGTCAGGAACAGGGCGTACCAGATGAACTTGCTGAATCCCAGCGAGAGCATCGACGGCACAAGGTCTTCAGGACTCTCTCGGGGCAGGAACAGCGTGAGCAGATAGGGCTGCAGCAGTCCGACAAGCGTCATGCTGCCTGCAGCCACACCGGGCGTGTTGGAGAAAATGTCGATGCAAAGTCCCATCGTGAAGCAACTGATGAGCGTGGCCCAGCGCGGGAAATTGCGGGGAAACAGCAAGGCCATATAGACATAGAGCAGCGGGGTGGCACAGTTGAAGAGGTGTATGTGGTTCAACACCAACGCCTGTGCCAGCAGCAGGAGCACGAATGCTCCCAGTCCTTTCAGTATGTCTATGTTCATATCTTTGTAACCCGCTTTGTTACCTTGTTACCTTGATCGAGTCTTGTGCGGCGCGCATCACCTCCATGCGTTCCTTCATGCTGTCGTCGGCAATCACGCAGACGTCGCGCAGTCGGCAGAAGTCGGTGCTCAGGTGCACCTGCACCTTGTACGACAGTCCGTCGGGCGAGTTGTACACCGTGCCCACCTTGCCCACCATGATGCCTTCGGGGAAGATGCTCGAGTAGCCGCTCGTCACGATGTGGTCGCCGCGTCGGAAGTGAGCATGTCGCGGTATGTCGTTCACGTAGGCTATCTGCGGCGACTTGCAGTCCCAGCCCAGATAGCCGAAGTAGCCTCGCTTCTCGATGGTGCAGCTGATGTTGGAGCGCGTGCTCAGGATGGGGATGACAATGGCATAGTGGGCCGACGTCATGTAGACGATGCCTACGACGCCCGTGCCCGACACCACGCCCATGTCCTTTCTCACGCCGTCGGCCTCACCCTTGTTGATGGTGATGAGGTTGTCGCGCTTGTTGGTCTCGTTCGTCACCACCTTGGCTGGCAGCAGCTTGTAGCTGGCCAGCATCTGCAGTTGGTTGCGCTGCATGTAGGTGCTGTCCTCGGTGACCTTCGTGAGTTGCTTCGACAGCTGTGCCACCTGGTGTTCCAGGTAGGTGTTGCGCTGCGTGAGTTCCTCGTTTACCTTTGTGAGCGCGAAGAACGACTCTATCTCAGAATGCCACTCATACACCTTGCCCGCTACGACGTTGGCCGTCGAAAACCACACGCTGCCCTGATAGCTGTTGTACTGGAACAGCAACGCAGCACTGATGGCTTCCAGCAAGAGGAAGATGAACCAGTGGTTGTATTTTCTAAGAAAGTCTAAGAGTGCGCCCATCGCAAATGCACTATCTCATCAGGAACGAGAAGCGTTCTACGTTGTTCAGTGCGATGCCGGCACCCTTTGCCACGCAGTGGAGCGGGTCTTCGGCTACGATGAATTTGATGTTGATCTTGTCGGTCAGTCGCTTGGCCAGTCCGCGCAGCAGGGCGCCGCCGCCGGTCAGGTAGATGCCGTTGCGCACGATGTCGGCATACAGTTCGGGCGGAGTGTTCTCCAGTGCGTTCAGCACGGCCGTCTCGATGCGGGCCACGGTCTTGTCCAGGCAGTGGGCAATCTCCTGATAGCACACGGGCACCTCCATGGGCAGGGCCGTGATGCGGTTCGGGCCCACCACGACGAAGTCCTCGGGACCCTCGTCGCCCAGGTCGGTCAGTGCCGAGCCCACGTTGATCTTGATGCGCTCAGCCATGCGTTCCGACACCTTCACGTTGTGCTGGCGGAACATATATTCCTGGATGTCGGCAGTGAGGTCGTCGCCAGCCACCTTGATGGAGTTGTTGGCCACGATGCCACCCAGCGAGATCACGGCAATCTCAGTCGTGCCGCCACCTATGTCGACAATCATGTTTCCTTCGGGAGCCTCCACGTCGAGGCCGATGCCGATGGCGGCTGCCATCGGTTCAAAAATCAGGTAGACGTCGCGACCGTCGGCATGCTCGGCCGAGTCGCGCACGGCACGCAGCTCCACCTCCGTCGAACCGCTGGGCACGCCGATGACCATGCGCAGCGACGGCGAGAACAGGCGCGAGCCTGAGTGCACCATCTTGATAAGCCCGCGCATCATCTGCTCGCAGGCCGTAAAGTCGGCAATCACACCGTCGCGCAGCGGGCGGATGGTGCGTATGCCGGGATTTTCTTTCTCATACATCATCTTGGCCTTCTCGCCCACGGCAATCATCTTGTCCGTGCGGCGGTCGAGGGCCACCACAGAGGGCTCGTCAACCACAATCTTGTCAT
>DFLB01000013.1:4053-4318 GCA_002373995.1 Bacteroidales bacterium UBA3630
ATCTTGTCATCACTGATAATGATGGTGTTGGCTGTGCCCAGGTCCATCGCAATTTCCTGTCTCAAACTAAAAAATCCCATAATTCTGTCTTGCTGTAAGTTTTATTGTTGTCGTTTTTGTCGTCTTATTTTGATGAGTCGATAAACCAGTGGTTGATAGCCGTGTCGTAGTGGCTCGACACGCCGAAGGCACGCTGGGCCAGTTCGCGGCGCTGGGCCAGGGTGGTGCAGGCGCCCTGCTCGTTCAGGATGTTGAGCAGCAGTCC
>DFLB01000002.1:0-310 GCA_002373995.1 Bacteroidales bacterium UBA3630
AGCTGAATCTCACCACGGCCGACGAGAACGGCCTGCAGGGTGTCTTCTGCCAGTGGGATCTGGCCAAGGCCACCATCGAGGAGCCTGCCGACGGTATGGGCAATGGCTCGCGCGTGGTGAAGATGCAGCGTTCCGGCACACTCACCTCTTCGGCCATGCCCAAGCCTGTGCGTCGCGTGACGTTCAAGCTCTGGAACGGCGACCAGCAGGTGAAGGTGGCCCTGCGCTACAACGCCGGCGACAAGTGGGTCAGCGTGAAGAATTTCCTCGGCCAGCAGCAGACCACCGTCAACAAGAATAGTGGCGAGAC
>DFLB01000002.1:448-844 GCA_002373995.1 Bacteroidales bacterium UBA3630
GCCTATGTCGACGACCTCGAGGTGATGTTCGGCGAGGAAGACCTCAGCGGCATCGAGCAGTTGCCGGCTGCCAACCATTCGGCTGACGGTGCTGCCTACAATGTCGCCGGCCAGCGCGTGACCGATGGCTATCGCGGCATCGTCATCCAGAACGGCAAGAAGACCGTGCGCAAGTAGAGTCACTATAAAACAAACCAATAAAAGAAGAATGAGAAAACTATTCCTGACACTCGTGGCAGTGCTGCTGACCACGTTCTCTGCCTACGCTGTTCCTTCACAGGGCAATCTGGTGAAGGTGCAACAGCCCGACGGCACGGTGCTCACCATCCGCCTCATCGGCGATGAGTACCTGCATTTCAACACCACTGCCGACGGCTACTCCATCGTGAAGAACGC
>DFLB01000002.1:987-2784 GCA_002373995.1 Bacteroidales bacterium UBA3630
CCCGCTGCCGAACAGTCGTTCCTTCAGGGCGTGCAGAAGTACCTTGCCCCGGAGCTCTCCGAGCAGGTGGCTAAGGAGAAGACTGCCGAGCACGGCCGCCGTGCCATGGCCTTGCAGCAGCACCGCGCACCCAACTACGACTATACCAAGTTCCGTGGCTTGGTGGTGCTGGTGGAGTATAACGACAGAACCTTCGACCGCGAAGACTATAAGGATGTCATCACCGAGACCATCAATGGCGAGAACTACACCGGCTACTACGACTATCGTGGTACGTGGGTGGAGTGCACCGGTTCGGTGCGCGACTATTTCCGCGACAACTCGATGGGACTCTTCGAACCGGTGTTCGACGTCGTAGGCCCCGTGACAGTCGACAGAAGCCAGTACTATGCCAAGGCCAGCGACAGGGCAGCCCAGCTGACGCTCGACGTGGTGAATGCCATCGACAGCGAAGTCGACTTCAGCCTCTACGACGGCGATGGCGACGGTACGGTCGACATGATGTATTTCGTCTTCGCCGGACATGGAGCCCACGTGGGAGGCAACGACAGCCGCCTGCTCTGGCCCCATGCCAGCCAGATATACAATCCTTCCACCTATCAGTATGTGCGGAAGGACGGTGTCTATCTGGGCCGCTATGCCTGCTCCACCGAGCTGGCAGGCAGCGAGAACAGCCGCACCATCGACGGCATCGGCACCATCTGCCACGAGTTCACCCATGTGCTCGGCCTGCCCGACTTCTACGACACCGACTACGAGAAAGGCGGCGGACAGAGCAACGATCCCGGCAACTGGACCCTGATGTCGGCGGGCTGCTATCTGAACAACTCGCGCACACCGGCCGGCTATTCCCTCTTCGAGCGCTACGCTGCTGGCTTTGCCGTGCCCGAGGTCATCAATGCCGAGGGCGACTTCACGATGGGGCCTCTCAACACCACCAATACCGGCTATCGCATCAATACCGAGAACCGCAGGGAGTATTTCATCCTTGAGAATCGTCAGAAGACGCGTTGGGACTCCTATCTGCCCTATCACGGCATGCTCGTGTTCCGTGTGGACTCCACCAATACCAGTGTTTGGAACAACAACACCGTGAACGCCAATCCCAAGCACAACTACTACGAGCTTGTGCGCGCACGTGGTACGAAGAGCACGGCCGGCTACGACCCATTCCCCGGAAGAGGCCGCATCACCCAGCTCAACAACACCACCACGCCTGCCAATCTCCTGACGTGGGACGGCAAGCAGACAAAGTGGGGACTGAAGGACATCGCTGAGAACACCTCTGATGGCACCATCAGCTTCACCATCGAAAACACCCTCATCCTCAACCAGCTCGAATTGCCCGACTCCGTACTCCTGCCTGTCGGCGTCACCCGTCCGGTGGGTGTCGTGGCCGAACCGGCTTCGGCTGAATTCGTGCTGACGTTCAAGTCGTCTGACGAAACGGTCGTCACCATCGACGACGAGGGCGTGCTGACCACGGTCGGCGCCGGACGCGCTGTCGTGAGCGTTGAGAGCGACAACGGCCTGAGCGCAGAGTGCCCGGTCATCGTTGAGCAGTGGCCCGTCGTCGACAACCTTGCCGACTTCAACGAGCTGCCCGACAGCACTGCCGCCATCCTGAATCTCCACGATGCACAGGTCATCACCGCGCAGCGCAATGAAATCTACGTGCGCGATGCCTCGGCGGCCGTCCTCTTCTATAAGACCAACTTCAACCTGAAGGACAACGACGTGCTCAACGGTTCCGTCTGCGCGCTCCATCGTGTAGAAAACCGCATGTCGCAGCTGCAG
>DFLB01000004.1:0-479 GCA_002373995.1 Bacteroidales bacterium UBA3630
TGTTCTTCGAGCGTGGCGCCGCGGAATCCCCAGAACTGCAGCACCATGCGCCAGTCGATGAGCGCTTCGGCTTCGGCCAGCGTGGGCACGGCTCTGCTCAGGTGCAGGTCTTTCGGGAAAGCGTGTTCATAACGGGGCGCCCGGCGGTTGGCCTCGTCGAAGGAAATGATGTCTTGCTTGTTCAGTTCGTATTGCGTGCGCAGCTGTTGCTGCTCGTCCTGTAGTTGGTGGATGGTGATTCTCGGACTCGACACCAGTCGTTTGGCGATGACGGCCGTGTAGGAGGCATCGCCGCCGAAGATGACGGGGCCGTCGTAGAGCGGGGCCAGCCTGACGGCCGTGTGGAGGGCCGATGTCGTGGCACCGCCGACGAGTATCGGCAGCCGCAGTCCTTCCTGCTGGAACAGGCGGCAGAGGTTCTCCATCTCTTTCAGTGAGGGGGTGATGAGTCCGCTGATGCCCACGAAGGCAGGCTGGTG
>DFLB01000004.1:657-2290 GCA_002373995.1 Bacteroidales bacterium UBA3630
TGGCCGTGGCCAGCACCACGCGGGGCTGACTGCTTGCCGAGGTGTCGGTCTCGGTTTCTATATAGGGTTGCAGGATGTCGACGGCCTGGCGCATCACCTTCGCAGCCTTCACGATTTGCGGCAGGAACATCTTGCCTTCGCCAAAGAGTTGTCCGATGTGCTCCATGCCCTGCATCAGCGGTCCTTCAATGACGGCCACGGGCTTCTCGTCGAGAGCGTGCAGGGCTTCCATGAGGTCGGCCTCCAGATAGTCGGCAACACCTTTGGCCAGGGCGTATTCTATGCGTTGGTCGACGGGGCGGTTGCGCCAGTCGGCAGTGGGCTGCGCCGTGCCTTCCTTGATTTTCTCTGTTTCTTCCTTGATCACGGCAGCCAGCTCCGTGAGCCGTTCGGTGGCGTCGGCACGGCGGTTCAGCACGACGTCCTCTACACATTGCAGCAGGTCGGCGGGAATGTCGTCGTAGACCTGCAGCATGGCAGGATTGACGATGGCCATGTCGAGACCGGCGCGGATGGCATGGTAGAGGAACACCGAGTGCATGGCCTCGCGCACCTTGTTGTTGCCGCGGAAGGCAAACGACAAGTTGCTCACGCCGCCGCTGGTCTTGGCCTCGGGCAGGTGTTGCTTGATCCAACCCACGGCACGTATGAAGTCCACGGCATAGTCGCGATGCTCGTCGATGCCCGTGCCCACGGAGAGGATGTTCACGTCGAAGATGATGTCGCTGGGACGGAAGCCGATGCCCGTGAGCAGCTGGTAGGCGCGCTGGCAGATGGCTATCTTGCGCTCGTAGGTGGTGGCCTGACCGTCTTCGTCGAACGCCATCACCACCACGGCGGCACCATACTGCTGCAGCTGTCGTGCTTTCCCGAGGAAGTCGGCCTCACCGTTTTTCAGGCTGATGCTGTTCACGATGCATTTCCCCTGTGCGTTCTGTAGTCCGGCCAGGATGGTGGGCCAGTCGCTGCTGTCTATCATCAGCGCCGCGCGGGCAATGCCGGGATCGTTTTCGATGTAGCGCACGAAGGCTTCCATCTCCCGTCGGCTGTCGAGCATGGCATCGTCCATGTTGATGTCGATCACCGAGGCACCGTTCTCAATCTGCTGGCGTGCCACCTGGGCAGCCTCCTCGTATTGATGGGCGGCGATGAGGCGGGCAAACTTCCTGGACCCCGCCACGTTGGTGCGCTCGCCGATGTTGGTGAAGTTGCGGGTCTGCGTGTCGATGGTCACAGCCTCCAGACCGCTCACCACCAGTCGGTGGTCGCGCTCGGGCACCCGTCGTGGCGCAATCTCCCCGACGGCCTCGGCGATGGCGCGGATGTGGGCAGGCGTAGTGCCGCAGCAGCCGCCCACGATGTTCAGCAGCCCTTCCTCGGCCATGGCTCTGAGTTGGCGTGCCATGTCGGCGGGCTGTTGGTCGTATTCGCCCATTTCGTTGGGCAGTCCGGCATTGGGATGCAGGCTGATGGGGCAGGGCACGCTGGCTGCCAGTTCCTTCACGAAGGGATAGAGGTCTTGCACGCCGAACGAGCAGTTCAGGCCGAACGAGAGGATGGGGTAGTGGCTGATGCTCACGTAGAATGCCTCCAGCGTCTGGCCGGTCAGCGTGCGTCCGCTGCGGTCGTTGAT
>DFLB01000004.1:2409-2992 GCA_002373995.1 Bacteroidales bacterium UBA3630
ATGGCCACGAGGGCCGCCTTGGCGTTCAGTGCGTCGAAGCACGTCTCGAGCAGCAGGATGTCGACGCCTCCGTCCAGCAGAGCCTCTGCCTGCTCGCGGTAGGCCTCGCACATGTCGTCGAAGCCGACGGCGCGCTGTTCAGGATGTGCCATGTCGGTAGAGAGGCTCAGCGTCTTCGACGTCGGGCCCATCGAACCCACCACCAGCACCTGCCGTTCCTGGCAGCTGTCGGCCACGCGGCGGGCGATGCGTGCACCGGCCATGTTCAGGTCGCGCACGTGGGCTTCCAGTCCGTACTCGTGTTGCGAGATGCGGTTGCTGGAGAATGTATTGGTTGTAATCAGGTCGGCTCCAGCGTCCACGTAGGCTTGGTGGACTGAGGCAATGGCCTCGGGAGCCAGTAGGTTCAGCGCGTCGTTGTTGCCCTTCTGCGAACCGTGACCGTGGGCGCTGCAATGGGCGCAGCCGCAGCCCGCCTGCACGTCGATGCCCCATTGGTAGGCATCGTCAGGCAGCTGGAGCGATTGTATCATCGTTCCCATGGCACCGTCGAGCACAACGATGCGATTCTCTAACACCTTTC
>DFLB01000074.1 GCA_002373995.1 Bacteroidales bacterium UBA3630
GTAGCTTCGCTGTTGAAGGGCGACAGGGCCTTGCTGGGCTTGCCTTCCGACGTGAACGCACCTTTGCCGTAAGCGTTCCATCCGAGTTTCGAGTAGTAGGCAGGCTTCCACCAGCCGTAGACCTCCGGCTCCCAGTAGAAGATGCCGGCGCACTGCTCCAGCGACTGCGTCTTTGCGAAGAGGTCGGTCATCACCTGTTCGGCCAGCGACTCGTTGGAGGCTGAGTAGCCCGTCTCGACAATCATCACCGGCACGCCGAACGTCTGGCCGAGCGACTTCACGTTGTTGGCCGTCTTCGTATTCTCGTTTTTCCAATCGCTCTCGGGGTAGTGCGACAGTCCTATCATGTCGAACTTGCCGCCGGCAGCCTTGAACTCGCGGTAGAACCACGCGTTGTCGTCGGGACCCTTGTCGATGTGCACGATCACCTTTGCCTCGGGCAGCACCTCGTGAACGGCCTCATAGCCGGCATTGCTCAGCGCGACGTAGCCCGTATAGCGGGCCGAGCCCGACTTGTTCCAGTCTATTTTGCCGTTGTCCCAGACCATGCCCTGCCGCGTCTCGTTGCCCACCTGCACCCAACGGGGCTCTATGCCCTCGTCTTTCAGTGCCTGCAGCACGTCGCGCGTGTGGTCGGCCACGGCTTTTTTCAGTTCGTCCATCGAGTAGCCGGCCCATGCCGACGGCTTGTCCTGGCGACCAGGATCGGCAAAGAAGTCGCTGTAGTGGAAGTCGATGAGCAGGCTCAGTCCCTGCTGGTGGGCGCGTCGGGCCTTGGCCAGCACGTCGGCCTTGTCGCACCATGCGCCGTAGGCCTTCTCAGGGTTCACCCACACGCGCAGGCGGATGGCGTTCATGCCAATCTGCTTCATCAGCGCCATCATCTCGGTCTCCTCGCCGGCGGCGTTGTAGAATCGTTTGCCGTCGGCTTCCATCTCGCTACACCAGCTGACGTCGGCACCGCAGGCAAATTGGTCGGCGGTTTGTGCCCCGGCCGAAATGGCGGGCAGCAGGGTCAGCAAGGCTAAGAAATATTTTTTCATTGTCTTCGAAAATTTAGGTTGTATGGTCTTTGTTATTTACAAATGCAAAATGATAAAGATAAAACGGGGTTAGAATGTCGACCTGACGATGAGGCTGATGTCGTCGGGGCGGCCCATTGTGTAATAATGGATGGCGGGTACGCCGTGAGCTATCAGGTCCTGGCTCTGGCTGATACACCACTCCGTGCCCACTTTTCGTGCGTCGTCGGGATGGCGGCGCAGGTTCTCGACCAGCGGCTGTGGCAGGTCGATGTGGAAGGTGCGCGGCAGCATGTTGACCTGTCGCGGGGTGGTGATAGGCTTCAGACCCGGGATGATGGGCACGCTGATGCCTGCCTGCTGGCATGCGTCGCGGAAACGGTAGAAGGCCTCGTTGGAGTAGAACATCTGGGTGACCACGTAGTCGGCCCCGGCCTCCACCTTGCGGCGCAGGTTCTCGATGTCGGTCTCCATGTTGGCCGCCTCGAAATGCTTCTCGGGATAGCCGGCCACGCCCACGCAGAAAGTGTGGTCGCTCTTGGTTGCGCTGATGTTCGGGTCAAGATATTCGCCACGGTTCAGGCTGGCGATGGCCGTCACCAGTTCGTTGGTGTGTACGAAGCCGTCGCGCTCGGGAATGAAGACCCGCTGCCCGGGCAGGGCGTCGCCGCGCAGTGCCATGACGTTCTCAATGCCGAGGAAGCGCAGGTCGAGCAGTTCGCTCTCCACATGGTGGCGCGAGGCCCCGCCGCAGATGACGTGGGGCACAATCTGCACCTGTGGGAAGCGGCGCATCACAGCCGCCACGATGGCGATGGTCGACGGGCGCTTCGAGAGTGTGAGCTTCGTGAAGGTGCCGTCGGCATTGGGATGATACTCCACCTCGTCGCGGTGGCAAGTGATGTTGATGAAAGGCGGTGCCAGTTGCATGAGTGGCTCAATGATGTTGTAGAGTCGCTCGGCGTCGGTACCCTTCAGAGGGGGAACAATCTCGAACGAGGCAAACGGCTGCCCCTGGCGTTGGTTGATGATGTCGATAACCTTCATAGTCTGCTGATGCTGTGTTGTAGTCTTTCTTCGTAGTCTTTCTGCTGGTCGTCGCCCACGCGGCCTACGCTGAAGTAGTGGGCCTCGGGGTGAGCTATGAACAGTCCGCACACGGTAGTCGAGGGCTGGATGGCGTTGCTCTCGGTGAGCGTGACGCCCAGCCATCGTTCGGCCTCGGTCATGCTGAAGAGAATGCGCTTCAGCGTGTGGTCGGGGCACACGGGATAGCCGATGGCGGGTCGGATGAGCTTCAGTGGCGTGCCGGCGAGTTGGCGCTCGATGTGGCGGTGCATCCATTCGGCTGCCGCCTCGGAGAGCCGGGCACAGAGCACGTGGGTCATCAGGCCTTCGTAGTCGGTGGCAGGCGCGTCGCTGGTGGGTCGTGCTGTGGCGCAGAACAATCCTACGGGCACCGAGTGGTCGGTGGGCAGGAAGTCGGCCAGCGACTGGAAACGACCCTTCTCGCTCTGGCTGCGCAGCATGGGCATCACCTGGCCGGTGTCGAACACGATGTCGTTGCCCTGTCGGCGGGCTGGTGCGAAAATCAGCTGCGACCGCAGGCTGACACCTTTTTGTTCTTTCAGTCGTTGCCAGTGTTCTTGTGCTTCCCGCAAAGTGGTCTGTGCTTCGGGGTGGGTGAGCTGTTCTTCGAGCGTGGCGCCGCGGA
>DFLB01000051.1 GCA_002373995.1 Bacteroidales bacterium UBA3630
CCTGTGATGGCAAACACCGTGTCGAGGGTCTCTATTTTCTCGGCCGCAGCCTGCAGTTTCTCGGCCGTCAGCGACTCGACGAAATGGGCCGACGGCTGGATGGCGGCGCCTTCGATGCTCTCGTAGCGACAGATGCAGTCGTAGAGCGAGAGTCCCGACGGTTGTTTCTTGTGGAGCAGCTGGATATAGCCTGAGAGTTCCTGACGCTTGGCGAAGAGTTCCTTTGATGCCTGCTCGTAAGCTTCGGGAGTCTTGATGCGCGTCAGTTCGAGTGTCGACTGCAGTTGTCGCAGCAGGTGGCTCTTGGTCACCTTGTTGGAGTGCAACTCCAGGCAGAACGGGTCGAGGCCGATCTTCTTCAGTCGCTTCTGCACCACCTCGAGGGCTGCCATTTTCTCGGCCACGAAGAGCACGCGGCGCCCGTGGAAGAGCGCGTTGGCAATCATGTTGGTAATGGTCTGACTCTTGCCCGTTCCCGGAGGTCCGTAGAGGATGAAGCTGCGACCTTCGCCCGACTCCACGACAGCCTCCATCTGCGACGAGTCTACGTCAACGGGGATGGCAAATTCATGCGGCTCAATGTTGAGGTCGATGAAGCGAGCATCGGTCTCGTCTTGTCCTTGAGTTTTCGCAGGAGCATCGGTCGGGCGTTCGCCCACCCAGTGCTTCTTAAAGAGACTTTCGATGATGGGCGAGCGGCGCATTTTGTCAGCATTACTGTGGATGTCGTTCCACATGACGAACTTGTTGAACGAGAACAGTCCGAGCATGGCTTCCTCGACAACATCCCAGCGTGGCTGGCTGGCCAGCTGGGCTCGTACGGTGCTCAGCGCGCTGCGCACGTCGATGCCGCTCTCGTCTTCGGGCAGCGGCTGCAGCCCTTTCAGATCAATCTGATACTGCTGGCGCAGCATCTCTACGAGTGTGGTGTTGATGGTCATCTCCTCATCGCGGCGACGCACGATGTAGTTGTTGCCGCTGCGGCGGATGAGGTCGACAGGCATGAGCAACAGTGGGGCGTAGCGCGGTCGCACGCTCTTCTCGTTCTCATACCAGCGCATCAGGCCGAACACCATGAAGAGCGAATTGGCACCGTTTTCTTCCAACGCCGTGCGCGACTCGCGATAGAGGAATTTCTGGATGCTGATGAGTTCGTCGCTGGTGAGGTAGGCGTTCAGGCGGTTGTGCTTGATGTCCTCTGAGACCAGTTGCTGGAGCTCGTTCTTGTAGATGCGCGAGTCGTATATGCCGAACTCATCGGGCTGCAGGCGTTTCTGAGTGGGCACAGCCTGCATGGTATAGTCTTCACGGTCGAAGATATGGTCTTCGAGCACGTCGATGTCGAAGGAAACGAACGGGATGCAGCGACGCCCCATGCGAATGTTCAGAAGGTTGTTGCGCAGTGAGAAGTCCAGTAGCTTTCGTTCCCAGATTTGTTGGCGGGTGACGCCCTGCTCCTGCTTGTTGGCTTCCAGGTCTACGGTGCGCATCTCGCGCAGCTCGGTCGTGGCCTGCTCATGCTCCATTCCCACGTTTTGCCAGATGCCATCGACCTTCATGGGAAGCGGTCGGATGCCCTCCATGCGGCAACGGTAGATGTCGCAGAACAGCACGAACTTTGCCTGGTCGGCTGCGAGGTGATGTTCGCCCATCTCTACGGCTTTCTCGAAGGGTACGGCCTCGCTGCTGGTCAGTGCCGTGGCCTCGACCACCACCATCTGGCTGATGCCGTTGGCTGTGGCCTTCGAAAGGAACGACCAGTCGTCGCTGACGCTATATGGTGCATACTGGTCGACAAGCCAGCAACCCACATACATGTGGCCCTGCTGCAACACCAGCAAGGGATGCAGACCGCAGGCTTCGAGCACCGAGGCAAAGAGCATGGAGAGGTCCATGCAGGTGCCCAGTTTCTCTTCGAGCACACGATCGGCCAACCGCACACGCTGTCCTGTCTTTTCGTAGCTGGCCGGTGGAGCCGAATAGACCAGTCCCTCGCTGCGTAATGCCTCATAGACGGCTGCCACCTGCGCCCTGACCCGGTTGGGATCCTGCGTCTGGTATTCGTCGAGGGCCGAACTGCCTGTGAGTTTCTCCAACACTGCTGCAGCATTCATCTTCACCCGCGACAGCTGCGGAGCATTCGGTGTGACGAAAGCTCCCAGAATCTCCGGACGCACGCCCACTCCCGGCCATTCGTCGAAGGCCAGCAGACGCAGCGGGAATGTGAGTTGGGTGTCGCCCACGGCGAGGGTGAAAGCCGTTTCGACGCTCTCGGTCAGTTCGCGCAGTTTGTCGAGATCGGGCTTCACGTCGAGGTCGGTCACGCGCAGCGTCATGCCAGCCGGCACGCTGTCGAGCACACTCTCGGCAGTGGCAATCAGCTCGCCGCTCACTTTCACGTGAACCTCGCGCCAGTCGTCGGCTGTAGGGTTGGTGATTTCAACAAATTCCAGACATTTCTGTCCTCCCATCGTCATGGCATAGTTCAGACAGGGCAGAAACTCCACCTTTATGTTCTTCGGGTCAATAGGATTGCTGGTGTTCATTATTCTTGCTGGTTAAAGATATGACTATTTTTTCTGATAAATCTTGAAATAATCGAAGGTGGCTGATGCCTC
>DFLB01000008.1:0-42177 GCA_002373995.1 Bacteroidales bacterium UBA3630
CCAACTGCCAACTACCAACTGCCAACTGCCAACACCTCTGAACACGCTGACGGCACGCTCAAAGATGCCGTTCGCCCAAGCCAGCGCCAGCCCGTAGTTGCTCACCGGCACCCCCGCCTCTATCGCTGGCAGTAGCCGCGCCCGCACCTGCTGCGGTGTGATCACGCATCCGCCGCATTGTATCACCAGCGCATACTTCGACAGGTCGGCAGGCAGCGGCGATTGTCCTCCAATCACCTCGCACTCAATCTTCTTCCCCGTCTTTTTGCGCAGGGCGGCAGGCAGTTTCATACGGCCTATGTCCTCGCACGTGACGTTGTGTGTGCAGCTCTCTAACAGCAGCACCCGGTCCCCGTCCTGCAGCTGCCCTATGGTCTCCGTACCCCGCAGGTACTCGTCGAAAAGCCCTTTCTGACGGGCCAGCACCACGCTGAAGCTCGTCAGCGGCACCTCCTCGGGCACCACCTCGGCTACATGCCTGAATACCTGACTGTCTGTTATCACCAGCCGCGGAGCGTTTCCCGCTTTCCACTTTTCTCTTTCCTCTTCCAACTCTTCAGGCTGGCAGAATACGGCCACCGCATGCAGGTCCATCAGGTCGCGCAGCACCTGCACCTGCGGCAGTATCATCCGCCCTTCGGGGGCTGAACTGTCAATGGGCGTCACCAGCACCACCCTCTCGCCCCGTCTGACGATGTCGCCCAGCAGCGACCGCCGGCGGTAGGCACCCTCGGGTAAGGCCTCTTTGATCTGCGCTATCAGCTCTTCCTTGTCGATGGGCGATGCCTTGGTCTTTATTTTCAACATTGGTGTGCCATGCTCCTGGCACCACCGCTCCACTCCCTCCTCTGGCTCGCCGTAGGCACCCTCTGTGTATAGCAGCAGCGCCAGGTCCACTTCTGCCAGCACAGCCATGCTCTTCTCCACTCGCTGCGCTCCCAGCTCGCCTTCGTCGTCAATGCCCGCCGTGTCAATCAGCACCACAGGCCCTATCCCCCCAATCTCCATCGTCTTGCGCACTGGATCTGTCGTCGTGCCCGCCGTGTCGCTGACAATGGCTATCTCCTGCCCCGTCAGGAAATTCACCATCGTGCTTTTCCCAACATTGCGCCTGCCAAACAAACCTATCCTCGGCTTGAGTTCATTACCCCTGCTCTGTTTCATAGTGTGAAATTACTTCCCTATAACGATGATTCTCTGTTTTTATTATAAATCCTGCAGACAAAATGCTAAAATAATTCTCGACAATTTTGGAATTATTTGTATCTTTGCAACTCAAACCAATACATAAAACACTTTAAATAACAATACTATGAAGAGAATAACCAGACTGATGGTCTTGGTGGCCGTGACTGCGGGGCTGGCTTTTGCCTCATGCCAGAAGGATGATAACAACAGCAATGGAGGCAGCACCGACAGTGGCAGCACTACCGGTGGCGACACCGAGAACGAGGAGTGGGTGGACTTGGGACTACCCTCAGGCCTGCTGTGGGCAAGTTGCAATGTCGGCGCTACCGTCCCCGAAGAGTACGGCGACTACTACGCCTGGGGCGAGACCGAGACCAAGAGTGTCTTTGATTGGAGCACCTACATGCACTGCAACGGTGCACAGTACTTGCTGACCAAATACAATGCTGACACCAACTATGGCATAGCGGACAACCTGACCACCCTCGAGGCGATAGACGACGTTGCTACGCAGAGCCTTGGTAATGGTGCTCGCATCCCAACCAAAGCGGAGTGGGAGGAGCTCATGGACTACACCACAGCCGAATGGACTACTGTGAACAATGTCAAGGGCCGCCGCTTTACTGCCGCCAACGGTAAGAGCATCTTCTTGCCCGCCGCCGGCTACCACAGCGGTTCGGAGCTAATCTTTGATGGCAGCTATGGGTATTACTGGTCCTCGTCGCTTAGTGCGACCCCGAGTCGCGCATGGTACATCTACTTCAGTCAGGGGTACCACCAAGGCATGGACAGCTATCCCCGCGACAACGGTCAATCAGTTCGCCCTGTACGCTCTGCGCACTCTGCGCACTGAGGATACACTCCCTCTCTCCTCATACTCCGTAGAGGTATGAGAGTATTGTCGCTACCGCAGCTCCACCACCGTTATACCTTCGCCGCCAAGCTCAAGGCGCTCTGAATGGAAACTGCGCACATCGCGTGACGCTTTCAGCTCCTCCCTGATGGCCTGCATCAGAATTCCGTAACCTTTCCCGTGCAGCACCCTGACCTCTTTCTCGCTCAGCAGCAGCGCTGTGTCGAGAAACTGGTGCAACTCGCCAAGCGCTTCTTCTACGCGGTGCCCGCGTAGGTCAAGGGTGGGATTGAAGTGAGCGCGTTTGGCGTTGAGGTCGTCATAGATGGATGCAAAACTCTGGCTTGTGGACGGCTTGGCGTTGGGTATCTTCTGCTTGGCGGTGGCCTGTAGCCGGCTCACCGGTATTGTCATCCGGATGCTGTTGCTTTCCACGACGGCTTTCTTCCCTTTCATTTCCACCACCTGCCCGTAGGTCTCTTCGCCGTCAATCCGCACAATGCTGCCAACCACAACAGGTATCATTTTTTCTCTGTCGGAACTGTCTGCGTTTGCCAATGACCGTTTCTTCTCTTTCTGCTCTCTCAGCTCCGCTTGAGCCTTGTCGTTTTCTTCAGTGGCTTCTGCCAGTGCTTCACGGGCTTTGCGGGTGGCCTCTTTCTCTGCTTTGGCGCTCTTGATGTCGCTGATGGTGCGTTCCACGGTGCGGTTGGCATCGGTCAGTATCTGCTGCGCCTCGCGCCTCGCGGCTCCTATGATGTCGTTGCGGCGGCTCTCCAGCCGGTCGTTCAATCGCTGGTATTTCTGTGTCACCTCGGCCAGAAACTCGTCGGCCACCCTCAACTCTTCGCGCTGCCGCTCCACTTCCTTCCGGTCTATCTCAAGTTGCTGTAGCTGGTGCTCGAAGTTGAGCTGCTCGCGCCCCACCATCTCACCGGCACGGTCAAGGATCTCTTTCGGAAACCCAATGCTCTCGGCTATCTCAAAGGCAAAACTGGATCCTGGGTGCCCTACGTTGAGGCGGTACAGCGGCCGCATGGCATTGGTGTCGAACAGCATGGCGCCGTTGGCAATGGCAGGCAGCCTGTCGGCCAGCAGTTTGAGGTCGGCATAGTGGGTTGTCACCACGCCACAGCTGCCGCGGTTGTAGAGTTCCTCAAGCACTGCTTCGGCAATCGCACATCCCGAGCGCGGCTCGGTGCCGCCCCCAAGCTCGTCGAGCAGGAACAGGGTGCCTCCGTCGGCCTCGCCCAGCAGCGCTTTCATGTTCTGCAGATGCGACGTGTAGGTCGAGAGGTCGTTGTCGATGCTCTGCTGGTCGCCAATGTCGATAAACACTGAGCGGAAGAGACCACACTCCGATGTGGGGCGCAACGGCACCGCCATGCCGCATTGCAGCATGTATTGTATCAGCCCCACTGCCTTGAGAAGCACCGACTTGCCGCCGGCGTTGGGCCCACTGATGATTAAAATCCTATTCTCACCATTAGACCCGTTTAGCTGCAGATTGAAAGGCACCACCCCTTCTTTCTTTTGCAGATAGAGCAGCGGATGGCGGGCGTCGAACCAATCGAGGCAAGGCTCCTCGTGCAGCAGCGGCACGCTGGCATCGAGTTCCACAGCCACGCGAGCCTTGGCCCGCAGGAAGTCTATCCTTGCCAGGAAGCGGTAGGCTTCCTCCAGTTGCGGTAGCAGGGGCCTCAGTCGGTCGCTGAAGGCCAGCAGTATACGCTGCACTTCATGGCGTTCGTCAAAGTCCAGCTCCCTTAGGTCGTTGCCAAGCTCTACCACCTCGCTCGGCTCTACAAAGGCCGTCTGGCGTGTGGCACTTTCGTCTTGTATCAGACCGCGTATCTTCCGGCGATGGGTGGTGAGCAGCGGTATCACGGGCCGGCCGTCGCGTATGGTCACCTCGGCACCCTCCGGTGCCCAGCCTTCGCGTTTGGCGCGTGCCAGGGTGCTGTTCACTTGCGCCTCCACCTCGGCGGCTTTGCGTGCGCGGGTGCGCCGTATCTCGGCCAGCGCGGGCGAGGCGTTGTCGTAGAGCTCGCCGTGGTCGTCGATGAGTTTGCCCAGCAGCGAGTTCACTACATTCAACTGCGAACTTTTGCCGCCGTAGCCCAGCTCTACCTCGATGGCCAGATTGCGCAGGGCGCTGTATTGCATGTGCTCTTCGCCGGTGAGGAAAAGGTAGCACTCGCGAATGGTGCGTAGCGACAGTTTCAGGTCGAAGAGGGCCTCTATCGGCATGGCTGTATTGCCTACATGCAGGTGCGCGAGAACGGGTGTGAGGTCGATGAAGTCCTGCTGTGGAAAGGCGTTCTCCATCAGCACTATCTGGCGCATCTCCTCAACCAGCTGCAACTCGTGGCGCAGCGTCGTGTAGTCGGTCATGAAACTCATTTGCCCCGCCATCTGTGCAGCCAAGGCATTGGTGGTCTGCTTGGCCACCAACTGGCGGATGCGGTCGAAGCCCAGTTTCTGTTCTATGTTGTCGTTCATTTAGTCAAAATCAAGATAGAAGGGCCAGTGTTCGCGGAATGTGGCGAGGGTATCCCTGTGGAGGGTGGCGCTGATGCTTTGCTCGCCGTCGCCTATGGCTATGATGAGCCCTTTGTAGTCTACGGCGACGCTGTCGCCGGTGTAGAGTATCCCCTCTTGGTCGGTGCCTATGCGGTTGCAGCCCACCACATAGCACAGGTTCTCGATGGCACGTGCTTTCAGCAGGGTGGTCCAGGCTTCGTGTCGGCTACCGGGCCAGTTGGCGCATATTATCAGGAGGTCATACTCCAGTTCTCCGTTTCCTGTTTCCCGTTTCCCGTTCCGCAGCCACTTGGGAAAGCGCAGGTCGTAGCACACAGCAGGCTTGATGCGCCATCCTTTGTATTCAAACACAGCGCGTTGTGTGCCGCGGCCGATCTGGTCTGCCTCGCCGCTGACGCGGAAGGTGTGGGCTTTGTCGTAGTAGCCGTAGGTGCCGTCGGGGTAGACCCAATGCAGACGGTTATAGCATCTGTCACCGTCACGCACTGTCCATGTTCCGACGAAGAGCAGCCCGTGTTCCGCAGCCATACGGCGGGCCCACTGCAGGGTGGGTCCTTCCTCAGGCTCGGCAAGGGCGGCCATGTGCTGGCCAAAGCCGGTGGTGAAGGTCTCGGGCACCACGAAGAGGTCTGTGTCGTGCGGAATGGATCTCATCTCCTCTTCCACATGACGCCGGTTGGCCTCAGGGTCGCCCCAGACGATATATTGTTGGCAGAAGGTTATGCGAAGGTCGTTCATATTTGGCGGCAGTTGTCAAGGTCTTGTTGTAGCTGGTGTTGTAGCGCTTCGGCAGAATCGAAGTGCACAATGTCGCGGAGGCGGTGCAGGAATTCTACGGTGACGGTCTGGCCATAGAGGTCGCCGTCGAAATCAATCAGGTGCACCTCCAGCAGGGGATTGTCTACGGCAAAGGTGGGTGCTGCTCCCAGATTGGCCATGCCGACATGGTCGCCGATGCGGACGGCATAGACTCCCTCTTTGGGTAGCATCTTGCGGGTGGCGGCAAGGTCGATGTTGGCGGTGGGAAAGCCAAGGGTGTGGCCCACGCCACGGCCGTGCTGCACGGTGCCGCTGACGCTGTAGTGGCGCCCCAGCAGGTCGGCAGTGGCCGCCACGTCGCCCAGCAGCAGTGTCTCGCGGATGCGGCTGGAACTGATGGGGCTGTCGCCGACGAGGAAAGGCTGGCCGGTGGCAAGGGTGAAGCCTGTCTGCCGAGCCAGGACGGGCAGACGGTCGAAGTCGTCGTGTTCTTTGTTGCCAAAGCGACTGTCGTAGCCCAGCAGCAGGGCGCGCATGCCGAGCCGGTCGTACATCAACTGTGCCATGCTGCAGGCGCTGAGGGCGGCTACCTCGCGGGTGAATGGCAGCACGGCAACATAGCGGGCTCCCGCAGCAAAGAGCAGGCGCAGGTGCTCCTCGGGGTCGTCAAGCCAGTATTCGCTCTGCCGGCGGCCGAGGACAAAGGAAGGATGGGAGGTGAGGGTGACTATTAGAGTTGACAGTTGGCAGTTGGCAGTTGACAGTTGGCGGATGAGGGCTTGATGGCCGCGATGCACCCCGTCGAAGACACCGACAGTGACGGCGGTTTCGTCGCTGATGGCCTCGATGGGGCCGTGGGCGTCATAGAGTTGGAACATCAGCGCAGGCGTATTGAGGGGTGGAAAAAGAGAGCACATCGCACGGCGTACTGCATCTGCCGTTCGCCGATATCGTAGTGGACAGCCCCGCTGACGTGCAGGTTGAAGGGCTCGTTGCCGGGTGTCCAGTTGTAGTAGGCTTGGAAGGAAAGCATCTGTGTGCGGTCGAAGACGGTGGTGCCGTCGACCGACGAGAGGTTGCTGTAGAGCCAGCTGCCCAGCAGCGGCACGAAACGCTCGCCCTGCCAATAGCTGACTGCCAGCGCGAGGCGGTTGTCGTAGACGGCTTTCAGTTGGGGGTACAATCCCCAGCCTTGGGTGAACGGCACAGCGGGGTTGCCGTGTTGGTGGTACCACATGGCGAGGCCGCTCAGGTGCAGGCTCCATTCATCGGACCAGCTGTACTGTAGTCCCAAGCCGCTGGCGGCGTTGAAGTTGTTCTGTATGGGGGTGGTCGTGGCCAGCACCTGTCCGCCGACATGCTGCGCAAGGAAATTCAGCGGCAGCTCAAGCGCCAGGTCGGTGCCGGGTATGTTGTAGATCAGATGGCCCGAAAGCCCCATCGTGAAGCGCTCCTGGTGCGGGCTCTTGTTCCAGATAAACTCGCGCCAGTCGACCCACCAGTCCGCTTTGCCCCACCAGTAATTCCCCCAGTCACCCCAAGCGGAGAGCATGATGCCGCACTCGGGGTCGGCGGCCACCTCGCGCTCTATGTCGCGGAGCGGCTCGGGCAGGTAGTGGTTGTCGCTAGGATCGATGGAACCCAAGGTCAGCTCCAGCCCTTTGGCGAGCCGAATCCGGGCCTGCAGCCAGGGCACGACGTGCATCGCCGTGGCGGTGTCGCTGTGGTCGGGCAGCACGCCGTAGCTTGCGGTGTTGGGGTAGGAGTGTGCGCCCCAGTAGTGCAGCCAGCTGACGCCGCCCGAGAGGGTGAGCCGACGGCCGGTGCTCCACACCACCTTGGGGTTCAGCCGGAAGCCCGGCAGGGTGTACCCCTCGATGCGGCGGCCGAAGTATTCGTCGTCGATGAAGAAGAGGTAGCCGTCGGCGCGGAACGTAATGCGGCTGCTGTCCTGGGCACAAACGTGACAGATAGTCCCCAGAAGACCTATAATCCCTATAAGGGCTATCAGTTTGAGTCTCATTTACCCAGCGCTTTGACCACGGCCTCCTCGATGGCGGCGCCACGCAGGTCGCGGGCCAGGATGGTACCGTCGGGGCCGATGAGCATGATCTGCGGGATGCCGCGGACGCCATAGGTGTCGGTGGCGGTGCGGGTGCTGTCGACGAGCTGGGGGTAGGTGATGCCGAGGTCGGCCATTACCTTTTGGTGGGCGGCTTCACGGGTGGCACGGTCGCCGCGTTCCCACACGTTGAGGCCCACGATGACGAGGCCTTTGCTTTGGTATTTCTTCCACAGGGGGACGAGGTTGTCGCGTATTTCGGCGCGGCAGGGGCCGCACCACGAGGCGTAGAAGTCGACGAGGGCCAGGCGGCCGTCGATGAGGTCGCTCAGGCGTCCGTCGACGCCCTGGATGTCAGTGTAGTGGCGACCGGCGGAGGTGGCGTCGACGGCGCGCAGCTGTGCGAGTTTGCTGTCGACGGGGGGATAGTTGCGCACTATCGGGGCGGCGTCGGCGAGCAGCTGCTCGAGGGCGGCGTAGTCGAGGCGGTCGGTGCCGCAGAGCACGCCCATGGCGTAGGCACCGAGCAGGTCGGTGTGGTGGCGCGAGTAGAGATCGTGGGCGAGGCGGTAGGTGCGGTCGATGGCGATGGCTTCGAGGCTGTCGTAGCAGCGTTCGGCCTCGGCACGGCTGACGACGTCGGGAGCCATGTAGTAGAGTTGCAGGTAGGCGTTGAGGTCGCTTTCGAGGTCGCTGTTGTCGTTGGCTTGCAGGAAGAGCTGCAGGCTGTCGTTGAGGGGGGTGCCGGCGAGGTGGTCGTTCACGATGTCGATGTTGATGGTGCCGGGTTCGACGATGCATTCGAGCTGGGCGCGCACGCCGTCGCCCTCGGCGGCGACGGTGCCGATCCAGGGTTCGGCGGCGGTGCCGTTGAAGGTGAAGCGCCCCTCTGTGATGTCGGCGCTGTCGACGATGCCTGTCGCGTTGAGGAGGTAGGCTTTGTGGCCGTCCCACTGGCTGTCGCCGAAGGTGCCGTTGATGGTGAATTGCTGACGGTTGCCGCAGCCGGCGCAGAGCGCCAAAAGGACTGCTGCATAGAGTATTACGTTGGTCTTCTTCATGATTGTTGTGTTGTTTTGTGGCGGCAAAGATACGCAAATTATTCCAATACTGAGCTTTTTTTAATATGTATTACCATTGTTGCACCGCCTCCGGAGCGCTTTTGGTCCGCTATTTGTCGGACCATCCTCGGACCATCCCCGGACCACCACCGGACCATCACCGGAGCGAGAGGCTTGGGAGGGGGGAGGAGGGTGGATGAAAAAAAGCGTGTGGTGTGTATTTTTTTTGTATTTTTGCAGCGGATTTTATGGGATGAAGTATGACCATAGGGTTGCATAGGATGCTGAAGGGCAGCGTGTTGGCTGTCTGTGTGGCGTTGGTGGCGGCGGCGGGTTTGCCGCGCGCTACGGCGCAGTCGGGTCTTTATGTGCCGTCGTCGAAGCCTGTGCGCAATATGCAGCGCGCGCTGACGAACCCGGAGGTGTTTTACTTGTTGCTGCATTATGATGCTGGTTCGCAGGAGTATGCGGAGGGTGATTTGGATTTGCTTGATTCGGCGTACCGGATTGCTTTTGCGTTGGATAATCCGATGTATTACACGATGACGATAGAGGGTTATGGCGATGCGGATCAGGAGCGGACGCGTCACCGTGTGGACGGGGTGTATAGGTATTTCGCTATGCGGAGTCATGCGGGTTTCCCCATCAGGCTGGCCCGCAACAAGATACATTGCTCGTGCGAGGGTGATACGACGGAGGTGCTGCGCTTTGAGGTGCCGACGACGACGGTGGTGTATGATATGGCCGAGCTGCCCGAGTCGCGAAGGTGGCTGAACAAGAGTGTCGACCTGTCGGGCACGGTGCTGGTGACTTTCCGCAACAATCCTGACGAGTGCGTGGGCACGGCGCGGGGCTGCTTTGTGCCGCAGCGTGACACGCTGGTGCATGGGTATTATGCGTCGCTGCTGTTGACGAAGGGGTCGGTGTATGCGGTGGAGGGTACGAAGGACACTTGCCCGTCGGGCCTCGAGGTGAAGATAGAGGATCACCTGAACTATCGCGCTATCTTGGACGAGTACAGGTTGATACCGCATCGCAGGCAGCTGCTGGCGATGGCGGGATATATCGTGGTCAGCGGCCGGTGGCCTGTGGTTGCGGATTCGTGCAGCGAGCCGCAGCGGGACTCGATTTTCGTGCGTATCCCGGCCACTCAGGAGCAGCTGGAGGCGAAGCTGAAGTTCTTTGCTAAGGTGAAGACGTCGCGGGGGTGGGAATACAAGGCGCTGCCGACGCGCAAAGTTCCCGGCAAGGGGCAGCTGACGCTGCAGGCTCCGGTCAATATCGCGCAGCTCGATACCATTTATCTCGGCAAGCGGATACAGGAGAAGGAGTTGTCGAAATACTTCTACGAGGTGGATACTCCTACCGAAGCGGCTTCGTTTGCGGTGGGGAATCGTTTCTATGTGGCATCGCGTCCCGGGAAGGACGGCGAGCCGATGATGAAGAAACCGCTGCGGCAGCTGTTCCGCATTGTGGCGGAGCAGGAGGATGAGCCTGAGAGCGGTGGGCGCAAGAAGATTAATCCAGAAGAAATCATTGATTGATAATGGCTTATTTACAGACTGATGTGACGAAGGTCACGACGCGGGTGTTGCAGAATATGAAGCTGCACGGCGAGAAGATTGCGATGTTGACGGCATACGATTATTCGATGGCGTCGCTGTTGGAGAGTACGAAGATTGATGTGGTGCTGGTAGGCGACTCGGCCGCCAACGTCATGGAAGGGCACAAGACGACGTTGCCCATCACGCTGGACGAGATGATTGTCTATGCCACCTCGGTGGTGCGGGCGATCAACCGTGCGCTGGTGGTGGTGGATATGCCTTTCGGTACTTATCAGGGCAATTCGAAGCAGGCGTTGGCGAGTGCGATAAGGATTATGAAGGAGACTGGTGCCGATGCTATTAAACTGGAGGGTGGCGAGGAGGTGTTGGAGAGTGTGCAGCGCATCCTTTCGGCGGGTATTCCCGTGATGGGTCATTTGGGGCTTACGCCGCAGAGTATCAACAAGTTTGGCACTTATGCCGTGCGTGCCACAGAGCAGGAGGAGGCGGAGCGTGTGAAGAGGGATGCGTTGATACTGCAGGAGGCGGGCTGCTTTGCGCTGGTGCTGGAGAAGATACCGGCGAGGCTGGCTGGCGAGATTACGTCGGAGTTGAGGATTCCCACGATTGGCATCGGCGCGGGTCCGCAGACGGACGGGCAGGTGCTGGTGTTGCAGGATATGCTGGGTATTACGCGGCAGTTCAAGCCGCGCTATTTGCGCACTTATGGTACTTTTGGTGAGGATATAGCCAATGCTATCCGCCACTATATCAGCGATGTGAAGAGTGGCGATTTCCCTAATGAAAAGGAACAGTACTAATCAACGACTTCTGAGGTGAGCTCCTTGTCGAGTAGCGCACGGTGCATGGGCATCAGGTCGCTGTAGGAGCCTTGTTTGACGACGCAGGATCCGTGGCAGTGGACGAGAATGGCGCATTGTTCGGCCTGCTCCTCGGTGTGGCGGCAGATATCTACAAGAGCTTTGATGACATAGTCGAAAGTATGCACGTCGTCGTTGTAGAGCACGAGACTGCAACCGCTGTCTTCGAGCACGACGGCTTCTTCGTCGGCCTGTGGGCTAATGTAGGGTTTCTCTTCCATGCTTAAATCAAGAGTGCTGTTGCTTGGGCGCTGATGCCTTCGCACCGGCCCTCGAAGCCGAGGTGCTCGGTGGTGGTTGCCTTGACGGAGACCTGATTGACATCGATGCCGAGGGTGTCGGCTATATTCTGCCGCATTTGGGGAATGAAGGATGCCATTTTGGGGCGTTGGGCGACGATGGTGCTGTCTATGTTGCCGATGTGGTAGCCGCTTGCTGTGAGCAGATGGCCCACATGCGACAGCAGTTTGAGGCTGCTGATGCCGCGGTATTGGGGGTCGGTGTCGGGGAAGTGTTTGCCGATGTCGCCCAAGGCTGCTGCGCCGAGCAGGGCGTCGCAGATGGCGTGCAGCAGTACATCGGCGTCGCTGTGGCCTATGAGCCCGTGGGTGTGGGGGATGAGGACGCCGCCTATTACGAGCGGCAGTCCTTCGCCGAGGGCGTGAACGTCGTATCCGGTGCCTATTCTCATTCGGTTGGTTTGAGGTCCATTGAGATTTGTATGCGGATGGTGTTAGAGAGGGGATTGGTGGAGAGTTTGGTGGTGGGGATGAGGTAGGACATGTCGAACGAGAAGATGTTGTAGCGCAGGCCGATGCCGACGGTAGCGTATTGGCGACCGCCTTTGTTCTGGTGTTCGAAGAAGTAGCCAGCGCGGACGGCGAATGTTTCGGCGTACCAGTATTCGGCGCCGGCCGAGATTTGGACTTCCTGCAGTTCTTCGCTGAAGCCACCCGGTGCATCGGCGAACGACTGCAGAGCGCCGGCCACGGGGCTGATGTTGTTGTAGTCGGTCAGCGACTGGATGCTGTCGTAGCTGTAGGTGCGGAAGTGAGGGGTGGGGACGAGAAGCTTGTTGAGGTCGAGCAAGAGCGAGATGGAGTTGTAGTCGTCGATTTTGTTGGTGTAACGGCCACCGATGCGCAGGTTGGCGGGCAGGAATTCGCGATTGTTGTTGGCGTCGCTGTAGGATAGCTTGGCACCGAGATTGGAGATGAAGGCGCCGAGGGCGAAGCTTTGCGCTTTGTCGATGCTGTTCTGGTAGTAGAGACCGATATCGGCGGCGAGCGAGTTGGCAGCGTGGGTTTCTGAGTTGCCGCTGCCGTCGTTGATGGTCTGGCCATTGGTGAGGTCGCTGCGCATGAAGCGTGCTGTGGCGCCGAGCGAGAGGTTGTCGGTCACTTTAAGGGCATAGGTGGCGTCGATGGCGAACTCGTTTGGGTGCAGGTCGGTGACTTTGTTGCCCTCGATGTCTGTCATATCGATGTCGCCCAGGGAGAAGTAGGTGAGGCTGGCGGCAAGGGTACCGCGGTTTCCAAGCCTGTGGTAGCCACCAAGATAGAGCAGGTTCATGTCGCCCACTTTGAGGTTGCGCAGCCAGGGTGTGAAAGTGGTGCTGATGCCCATGGTTCCTTCGGTGAAGGCAAACTTGGCGTTGTTCCAGTGTGCGGAATAGGCGTCGGGGGTGGAGGCGACACCGACATCGCCCATGCCGCTGCTGACGGCGTCGGGGGCTATCAGCAGTATGGGCATACCGGTGGAGATGTAGTTTTGATTGTTGGTGTTAGATTGTCCAAGCCATGATGATTGAGCCCACAGGCTGGTGCCCAGGACGGTGAGTATGGTAAGAACGGTGAGTTTCTTCATGCTGGTTTTTTCTTTTTTTGTTCGGAATAACGTAGCGGTTGTTGTTTTATTGTGTTATCTGACGATGCATTTTGTTGTCTGCTGATAGACAGTGCCGTCGGTGGCGGTGACGATCATGCGTGCCATATAAATGCCGGGGGGAATGGCTGCCAGGTTCCACCCTACGGGTCCCACGCAGTATCCGTCTGCCGATATCACTGGAGTGTGGCTGACCACCAGCTGCCCGTGCGAGTTGTATATCTGCAGTTCAGCAGAGGCTATCTTGCCGGTATTGTTCACTTCGAGCATGAAATGAGTGTGCCCCGAGGCTGGATTGGGCCAGCAGTGCAGTTGCGACAGGCTCAGCGTGTCGGGGTCTTTGACGGTGAATGCGATTGTGGCTGTGGCGGATATGTTGAAGATGTTCCAGGCTTTGAGTGTCAATGTGTGGCTTCCGGGTTCGAGACCGCTGAAGCGGTACACCACTGTGCCGCCGCCGCCCTGCTCTACGTTGGGTTCGTACAAGTCGTTGAGTACAATAAGACTACCCGGATTGCCGTCGATCATGGCTGTAATGTCATGTCCCAGACCGGCGCCGGCGTTTATGCCAGCGGAGTCGTGCAGATAGGCTATCAGTGTTGGGTTGGCGTCGGTCAGTCCGCCAGAGCGGAAATTGGTGTCACCCATGAAGAGGCGTATGCTTGGTGCTGCCGCTGTCAGGTCGGCGCTGTCGTTCAGCCCGCCAAGCAGCAACCGGTTGTAGCAGCCCGTGGCATGGTCGGTCGACGATTTGGCGTAGTGGCTCAGCTTGGCGTAGCCATATTGGTAGGCAACGTCTTTCGGAACGATGAAGCTGTACTCGAAGCGCCCGCCTTCGACGCGATGGCTGCCGCGGTAGAGTATGTTCTTTTGTTGTGTGAAACTCACCTCGGTGCCTGGGTTGTCGTTGGCCAGTGTGCGGGTTGTTACCACTCGGTCAAACACTATTGGGTATACATTCCCCTCAAAGTCAGACAGCAGCTGTCCGGCGCTGTCCTGCACCTCGCCGCTGATGGTCACGCGCGAGAGCACTGTGGCCGTGTCGTCCGATCCCTCGACGACAGCCCGCTGGTTGACTGCCGTCACCACCACGCGGTTCTCAGGCTGGCTTAGCCGCAAGGCGGGGTCGCCTATCAGCCCTATGCTTTGCGATACTGCCGTGCGGCATTTTGCTATCCTTAATGCATCGCCGATTGTGTTTTCGGGGTTTAGCGCGTTGAGGACCACGTCGTTGTTGAAGGCTTCTGTGTGACTGATAGGCCGCGAGGCGCTGATGACCGCCACGGCCCCCGCCGGTGCCAGCAGGAAGGTCTCCGCACCGCAGCGCCCCTCGACGATGTCGTAACGGCCGTAGGTGCATGTGCTGGTCACAAACAACGGCAACCGGTCGCGGTTCGTGTAGGCCTCAATGTCGCTATACTCGATAAAGCGCTCAGTGCCAATGTATCCGGTCGACCCATGACCGATATAGTTCAGCAGTAGGCATCCGTTGTCCATCCGCTGACGCAACGCGTTGTTGAGGTCGGGATAGAACGACCCAATGGCGCCGCTGCTCTGGTGGTAGGCGTCGGCATAGAGTTTGTCGATGTTGATATGCGGGTATTGGCGTGTGATGTTTCCGGCCACCACCTCCGACGAGTGTGCGAAAGCGCTGTCGTGAGGCCTCCCGGGGTCGGCGTCGTCGGCTAACAAAGCCACATAGTTTCTCCAGTCGCCACGGCCACCTTCCGTCAGCAGGTCGCGTCGCGTGATGTAGCCCTCTATCTTGTCCACCATGTGTGTGGCTTCGGCCTCAGTCTTGGCGGGCAGGCGGCCAATGCCCACCTCCAGCGTCTCACGGCTGCTGCCGCTCGCCTGGTCGTCCAGGTAGCCCATCATGTCGTCGCTGCAGAACGAAACCCCGTCGTCGTCAAACGAATATGGGGTCTCGTATGTCACCACCGTTGGGAAGTCGTTGCCCAGCAGGTTCCGGTTGTCATAGCTGCCTTTGCCCATCAGCAGCAGGTAGCGTGGCGGCATCGCGGGATGCTGAGCCTTCATGTGACGCAGCATCGACCGTATTGCCATCGGGTCCTGCTTGCCTGACGAGAACTCGTTGTATACCGCTTGGTCCGTCACCACCAGTGTCTCCATGCCGTCAAACACCGCGTGCAGCGTCGCCACCCGCTGGGCTTGCGCCAGCAGGGTGGGGGTGCTCACCACCACCAGCTCTGCGGGTCCGCTGCCGTGCACGTCCTGATTGGCCATTGTGTTGATGTCTGCCGGCACAAGGTAGCTGCTCCCGTCAAAGACCACATAGCATCGCGCCTCCGTTGTGCTGTCGCTCCAGCTGCCTTCCGTCGTCAGCGCCATCTCGCGCTCGCCGCAGCTGCGGCCCACTTCCCACACACGCGCACCCGCCGCTATGCCGCTCATCGCGAACCGCGCCGTGCCGCCCAGCGCCTGGTCGTTCCTCACCAGCATCTGTCCGCCGCCGAAGGTCAACGCGCAGTGGCTGTTGAGCTCTATGAAATCGAGGTATCCCGTCGCCCCGCTTTCGCCGGGGCTATATGTTATGTTGAAAGTCAGCGCGCTGGCCGTTGTCGCCAGCTCGTCGTTCACCACCCGGTATACCTCCCTCGTGCCAATCGTCACCTCGTTGCGGTAGCCCGTCGTTGCCACGCTGAAGGTCGCCGCCACCGTCGACCGGCTGGCCATTCCGTAGCGCAGCGTCATCCGCCCATCGCTGTTGCCCGCCGTCGCCAGCGTGAAACTCCGCGTTGGCAGCGCCGTGCTGAACTTCTCGCCCATCCACAGCTGGCCGCTCTCGAACATGTTCACCAGCTCATTGTCCACATGCGCCACCGCCGTGTAGCTCGTCACCGTCGCCGTCGCTTCCACCGCCGCCGCCGTTGCAATGCGCCGCTGCTGCTGCGCCGACGTCGTCAGGTAGTAATAATTGCTCGTCGCGTAGGCATGGTGCTCATACTCCCACCGCCCGTCGGCGGCCACATACCTCCACCCCTCGGCACCCTCGCCGTAGAACAGCAACTCGTCCCCGCTGTCGAAACGGCCGTTGCCATTGCCGTCCTTAATGTCCACACACACAGGCTGCAAATCCCCCGTCGGCGTCAGTCGGTTGCTGATAGGCAGCATTCCCATTCCCGCACCATACACACCAATACTGTCCACGCTCACCCCCTCCAGTGCGGGCACTTCGGCCACCGTCAGGCGGTACACGCCCGTCGCCCTCACCTCCATCCGCCACCACGCGCCTGTAGCCAGCACCGAGTGCTCCTGCGCCGCAGCGCCCAGCGTCGCCGCCACCAGCCAAACTGCTATCAGCCAACTTCTATTCACTTATATCCTCTTTTGATCTTTAAATCACCACCCATTAACGCCGTCTCTCCGCTTTTATTGTATCCCCGTGTGCAAAAACCTTCTGATAAGATAATAGGTATAACAATATTATATAGAGCTGGTAGCTGGTAGCGGGTAGCAGGTAGCGGGTAGCATGGAGCCGTGAGCAAAAGTTACCAGCCACCAGCTATCTGCTACCTGCTACCCGCTACCTGCTCACTGCTACCCGCTACCAGCTCCCGGCCACCTCCGCTCCCGGACCGCCCGTTGTCCGTTTCTTATCGGACCACCATCGGACCATCCTCGGACCATCCCCGGACCATCCCCGGACCAAGAAGCCCTCCACAGCTACCGGCTGCCTGCCACCAACTGCCCGATACCAGCCTGCCTCCGAAAAAAAAATATTGAAAAAAAATTCATCCGGCACAATAAAACCATTTTTCTGCGTTATTACTTCCGACAATGGCCCCGTAGTTCAGCTGAATAGAACGTCGGATTCCGGTTCCGAAAGTCGTGGGTTTGAATCCCGCCGGGGTCACAAAAACAGATGAAAAAAGCCACTCATCCCTTATTGCAGTTGCTGGTCATGCTGGCGATATCGCTCGGCATGATGCTTGTTTCGAGCATTGTATCCGCCCCCATCCTTCTTGTTTCCAGTTCTTCGCAGTCGGCTTCAGCGCTGCTGTGGATACAGGCTCTTACACAGTTGCTTACCTTTTTTGTCCCTGTGCTCCTGACTACGCTCATCTACTACCGCGGGCAACAGCGTGAGTACTATAAGCTCGACTTTCACGGGCGGCAGTGGTACTATGCTCTTGTTGGTATTGTGGTGATGACGCTCCTGGTTCCGCTCAATGACAGTCTCACCCAGTGGAACGAAGGATGGGACTTCGGGCAGTTCGGCGACATGCTGCGTTCCGTGCAGGACAAGACGGAGGATATTCTGCGCCAAATGATGTCCGTCACCACCGTGGGCGGTCTCCTGTCGAATTTGCTCGTTGTGGCTCTTGTCGCAGCCTTGTGCGAGGAGGTTTTCTTCCGTGCAGGTATACAGAATTTACTCTTTCGATGGGTCAGAAACCCGCACGTTGCCATTTGGCTCACCGCTTTGATATTCAGTCTTGGTCATGGCGAAGTATTCGCCTTCGTGCCGCGTTTCGTCATGGGTGCCACCTTGGGCTATCTTTATCACTACAGTAACTCGATTCTCCCCAACTTTATGGCTCATTTTTTCAACAATGCCTTGGTGGTCGTGCTCTACTGGCTCTCGGCCCGCGGCGTTGTTGGCATTGACCCCGAGGCGCCGCTTTCTGCCGGATTGTGGCTCACCGTCGGTTGTACCTTGGCCGCACTCGCGCTCTTCTTCGTTACTTTCGGTAAAAAACTAAAAATTAAACAATAGGCACTCATATTGAGTCCTGCGATTGCTTCAGCGTGGATGTAAAAGGGAAAAATGAATGTGTATTTATTATATTGTTAATCAGTGTGGTGCGAGGTACTTAAATGTTAAAAAACAAAAAATATGAAAAAAATAATCGCCATGTGAAAAAAAAGTACTAATTTTGCACTCCGATTTTGATTGAATGACAGTAAATAACATTAAAATAACAGAAATATGACAAAGGCAGAAATCGTAGCTGAAATAGCTCAGAAAACCGGTATCGAGAAAGTTGCCATCCAGGCCACCGTCGAAGAGTTTATGACCGTTATCAAAGAAAGCCTCTCTGAGGGCGAGAACGTCTACCTGCGTGGCTTCGGCAGCTTTATCGTCAAGAAGCGTGCTGAGAAGACTGGCCGTAACATCAGCAAGAACACCACCATCATTATCCCGGCCCATAACATCCCCGCTTTCAAGCCCGCCAAGACTTTCATGCAGGATGTGAAGAAGAAAGTCAAATAATCAACATAAAGCTTAAGTTACAATGCCTAACGGAAAGAAACATAAACGCCACAAGATGTCTACGCACAAGCGTAAAAAACGCCTGCGCAAGAACAGACACAAGAAGAAATAAACGCTGAGTTTATCCTGTTATTAGGGATAGGCAGAGGGTTTATCCTTCCCATCAATAAAACTAAAACAAATTACAGACCTCCCTTATTGGGTAGGTGTGTGATTTGTTTTTTGCGCTTTTGAAAGTATGAGGTTCTTGTCTATACACAGAATGGTGGAGAATGGGATAGGATAGCGGAGCTGATACATCATGTATATGGTGGAATAGCAAGGCAGGATAATTCATAATATACTGTGAGAAAAAATACAAGTGAGATAATATTCAAGTGAGATAATAAAGTGAGATAATAAAGAAAGTAAGTGGAAAAAGAGTTAATTATATCCAAGCAGGAGGATGGCGTGCAGATAGCCTTGACGGAGGACAAACGCTTGGTTGAGTTGCACAAGGAACAACCCGGAGGCCAATATGCCGTGGGTGATATATATTTTGGCAAGGTGAGGAAGATTATGCAGGGCCTTAACGCAGCTTTCATAGACGTTGGTGGCGACAAGGAAGGCTTCATGCATTATCTTGACCTTGGACCTGACTATAATTCGGTAGACAAGTATTTGCGGTTGGCGATGAATGGCGACAAGGGTGCCGCCACGCTTGCCAACTTTAAGATAGAACCCACGCTGGAGAAGGTGGGCAATTTCGGATCGGTGCTCAAGGTGGGACAGCCGATATTGGTGCAAGTCACCAAGGAACCCATTTCGACCAAGGGCCCCAAGGTGACGGGCGACATAAGCATTGCCGGCCACTACCTGGTGCTCACTCCATTCAGCAACAAGATTTCCATATCGCAGAAGATCAAAGGGTCGGAGGAGCGCAACAGGCTGCGGAGACTGATGCAAAGCATCAGACCGCAGAATTTCGGAGTCATTGTTCGCACTGTGGCAGAAGGGCGCAGCGTGGCCGAGCTTGATACCGACTTGCGCCAGTTGATGGACAGCTGGAAGCAGATGACGGAGAAGATGAAGCGTGTCAGTGCGCCATGCAAGGTGCATGCCGAGCTGGATACTACCACGGCGCTGTTGCGCGATGTGCTCACGGATGATTTCAACAATATCTATGTCGATGATGCTGCGCTGTGCGAGGAGGTTCGCAATGCGGTCAAGCTGATGTCGCCCGGCAAGGAAGATATAGTGAAGCACTATAAGCTTGAGACGCCGATATTTGAGCAGTTTGGCGTGCAGCGTGACATACGCCGCATGTTTGGCCGCATTGTGACGATCCGTTCGGGTGTATACCTCTATATAGAGCACACGGAGGCTATGCATGTCATTGATGTCAACAGCGGCAATCACATCAAGGCCGGCAGCGGGCAGGAGGACACTGCCTTGCAGGTGAATATAGAGAGCGGGCTGGAGATTGCGCGGCAGTTGCGGCTGCGCGATATGGGCGGCATCGTGATAGTGGACTTCATCGATATGGACAAGGCCGAGAACCGCAAGAAGCTTTTCGACGTGATGACAGAGGCTATGAAGGCTGACAAGGCACGGCACACGATATTGCCTCTGAGCAAGTTCGGCTTGATGCAGATTACGCGCCAGCGTGTGCGTCCGGCGATGGAGGTCGATGTGCAGGAGAAGTGCCCGATGTGCGACGGTACGGGCACGATTAAACAGAGTCTGGTGGTGGTGGACGAGATGGAGGCCAATATCAAGCACCTTGTCACGGCTCAGCGCGAGAAGCGCTTGGTGCTCATCACTCATCCGTACATCAATGCTTACCTGACCCGTGGCGGCCTGCGCAGCCTGAAGTGGCGGTGGATGAGAAAGTATCATGTCAGGCTCTCGTTAAAGCAGTCGGAGAAGTACGGATTGCTGGAATTCAGGTTCTTCCATGCCAATGGCGACGAGATACAGATGTAGTTTGGTGCTGGTGCTCCTGATGCTGTGTGCGGCCGGGGTGCAGTCGCAGGTGCGCACGCGCGGTATCGATGTGTCTAAGTATCAGGGTAGTATCAATTGGACCAAGGTGGCGAAGGACAGTACGATCCGTTTCGTGTATATCAAGGCGACGGAGGGTACCTCCATCAAGGATCCAATGTACCGCAACAACATCACGAAGGCCAAGAAGGCCGGCCTGCTGGTGGGAAGCTATCACTTGTACAGCAGCAAGACCACGGCCTACCAGCAGATGGCCAATATCCGCTCTGTGGTCAGCAAGAAGGAGCAAGACCTGGTGCCGGTGCTCGACATCGAGGGGCACCACTCGGGGAGGCTGTATATGGAGCGTGTGGACAAGCTGCTTGAGCTGATGGAGCGCGAGTATGGCGTGAAGCCGATTATCTACACTTCGGAGAAGTTGTACAAGACGCATTTCGCGACGAAGAAGTATGCCAAGTACCACATCTTCATCGCAAATTACAGGGGCTATCCCACCACGCGCTTTACGCTGTGGCAGTATACGGAGACCGGCCATTGCCCCGGTATCAGCGGCTATGTCGATTTTATCCGCATTCATCGCAACCACAGTCTGAGCGATATACGTATGCCCAAGCCGAAGAAGAAGCCCGCCGCGGCGACGGCGACGGCTGGTGGCGAACAGGCGGCTGCGCCGAAGCAGTGACGTTTGCAACGGGTTTATAATGAGTGCTATACGCTGTGTGATGGGAGTAGGCATCGTGTAGTGGCCTGAATAATAGTTGGTTATAGCTTCTCGGTCCGGGGATGGTCCGGGGATGGTCCGATGGTGGTCCGAGGATGGTCCGACAAAAGCCGGACGAACGGCGGAGCGGAGGCGGTGGCGCGACGGGCTGCGTGCGCCAAGGTCGATGGCCGTCAGCGCCAGCCATCTGCCAGGCTGGTTTAATTCCGCCGGCGGAAAGTTTAAGCATCGGGTGGAAAGGTTCGCGGTCCGGCGGCGGAAGGGTAGTGGAGGTGTTTGATTTGCTGTGATTTGGGTGCGATGTGCAAAAATATTTTTGCAGTATCGTGCTTTTTTTGTATTTTTGCATTTTGTAACTATTGGTAATAACGATAAACTAACAATACAACAGAAATGCAGAAAAGTAAAGTAGGACTTGATTTTACCGAGGTTGAGCATGCGCGGTCGGTGGCGAGAAACATCGCCGGCCAGGTGCAGGATTTTGTGGAGGACTACACCACGGTGGCAGTGGAGCGCACGTTGTGCCGCTTCCTGGGTATCGATGGTGTGGACGAGAACGAGGTGCCGATGCCCAACGTGGTGGTTGATGAGCTGAAGAGCAAGGGTGTGCTCGGCGAGGGCGTGATGTTCTATGTGGGCAATGCAATGGTGGAGACGGGCATGACCCCCCAGCAGATTGCAGAGGCCATCAGCGCCGGGCGCTTGGATATCACGCAGTTGCCGATACACAGCAAGGCGGAAATCGACAAAGCCCTGGCGCCGGTCATCAACCAGACGGTGGAGAAGGTTCGCGGCAACCGCTTGCGCCGCGAGAAATACATCGAGACGATCGGTGAGGGCAGCAAGCCCTACCTGTACATCATCGTGGCGACAGGCAATATCTACGAAGATGTGGTGCAGGCGCAGGCCGGCGCACGTCAGGGTGCTGACATCATCGCCGTGATACGCACCACGGGTCAGAGCCTGCTGGACTATGTGCCCTACGGCGCTACGACGGAGGGCTTCGGCGGCACGTTCGCCACGCAGGAGAACTTCCGCATCATGCGCAAGGCGCTGGACGAGGTCGGCGAGGAGGTGGGCCGATACATACGCCTCTGCAACTACTGCTCAGGCCTTTGCATGCCCGAGATTGCCGCCATGGGAGCCCTGGAAGGCCTCGACGTGATGCTCAACGACGCCCTCTACGGCATCCTGTTCCGCGACATCAATATGCAGCGCACGTTGATAGACCAGTATTTCAGCCGCATTATCAATGGTTTTGCGGGTGTGATTATCAATACCGGCGAGGATAACTACCTGACCACGGCCGATGCCTACGAGGAGGCCCACACGGTGCTGGCGAGCGATTTTATCAATGAACAGCTGGCATTCATGGCAGGCCTGCCGAGCGAGCAGCAGGGTCTGGGCCATGCCTTCGAGATGGATCCGATGCTGGAGAACGGTTTCCTGTATGAGCTGGCACAGGCACAGATGCTGCGTGAGATCTTCCCCAATGCACCGCTGAAGTATATGCCCCCGACCAAGTTTATGACGGGCAATATCTTCCGTGGCCATATCCAGGACGCACTGTTCAACATCATTGGCCAGTGGACGCACCAGGGATTGCAACTGCTGGGTATGCCGACGGAGGCCATCCACACGCCCTTCATGAGCGACCGCTACCTGAGCATCGAGAACGCGAAGTATATCTTCAACAACATGAAGGATATAGGCGAAGAAGTGGAGTTCAAAGAAGGTGGCATCATCATGAGCCGCGCGCAGAAGGTGCTGCACGACGCCACCAAGCTGCTGGAAGCCATGGAGAGCGAAGGCCTGTTCACGGCGCTGGAGAAGGGTATCTTTGCCAACGTGAAGCGTCCGAAGAACGGCGGCAAGGGACTTGACGGCGTTACCCTGAAGGGCGAGCACTACTTTAACCCGTTTGTTGAACTGATGAAAGGAAAGAAATAGGGTGTCGGCTCAGCCGACAACCCTTCATTCAAGGGAAAGGAAAGAAATAGGGTGTCGGCTCAGCCGACAACCCTTCATTCAAAGGAAAGGAAAGAAATAAGCTATGAGCGAAGGATTGTATTCGATGGAGGCTAAGGATTACGACAAAACCCTTGACCTTACCAAGATAAAGCCCTACGGGGACACGATGAACGACGGCAAGGTGCAGCTGAGCTTCACGCTGCCGGTGCCGGCAGGCGCGGAGGCTGAAGAGGCCGCCAAGCAGCTGCTGAAGAAGATGGGCTTCGAGAACCCGCTGGTGGTGTACCAGAAGGAGTTGACCGAAGGGTTCTGCTTCATGAACTGCTATGGCTCACTGACCCACACCGTGGACTATACCAACATCCACGTTCCCAAGGTGGAGAGCACCACGATGGAGATGAAGGAATGCGACGAGTATATCCGCGAGCATATCGGTCGCAAGATAGTGTGTGTAGGTGCATCGACAGGAACCGATGCCCACACGGTCGGCATCGACGCCATCATGAACATGAAGGGCTACGCCGGACATTACGGTCTGGAACGCTACGACATGATCGACGCCTATAACCTTGGCAGCCAAGTGCCTAACGACGAGTTCATCGCCAAAGCCATCGAGCTGCATGCCGATGCACTGCTTGTCAGCCAGACGGTTACACAGAAGGACGTGCACATCAAGAATATGACCGAGCTGGTCGAGATGCTCGAAGCCGAGGGTCTGCGCGACAAGGTGATTCTCATCTGCGGCGGTCCGCGTATCAGCCATGAACTGGCCAAGGAGTTGGGCTACGATGCCGGCTTTGGTGCCAATACCTACGCTGACGACGTGGCTTCGTTTGTGGCGCAGGAGATGGTCAACAGAGGATGGAAATAAATAACTAAAAAACTATACAAACAATGGAAAAAGAACAGATTAAACCTTTTATTGCCAAGCGCGCCGCGAAGGAGCTGCATGATGGCGATGTTGTCAATCTGGGTATCGGTCTGCCCACACTTATCCCCAACTACCTGCCCGAAGGCGTACACGTCGTCCTGCAGAGCGAGAATGGCATGATCGGTATGGGCCCCACCCCCGAGGAGGGCAAGGAAGACCCGTGGTTCATCAACGCCGGTGGCGGCTACATCACTCATGTGCCCGGTGCTTCGACTTTCGACAGTGCCACGTCGTTTGGCATCATTCGCGGTGGCCATGTTGACGTCTCGGTCCTCGGTGCCATGCAGGTGGATGAAGAGGGCGACCTCGCCAACTGGATGATTCCCGGCAAGAAGACCCCCGGCATGGGTGGTGCTATGGACTTGCTGGTGGGTGCCAAGAAGGTCATCCTCGCAATGGAGCATACGGCCAAGGGTAATCCCAAGATATTGAAGAAATGCACGTTGCCGCTGACGGCCAAAGGCCAGGTGAACATGATTATCACCGAGATGGGTGTGATGGAGATTACGCCCAAGGGCATTGTGTTGACCGAGATCAACCCCGAGTTCACGGTGGAACAGGTGCAGGCCGCTACCGAAGCCACGCTGATTGTGAGCCCGGATCTCAAGCCGATGAATGCTTAATAGAAAGATATGAAAAAGATAGTTGTTGCTATCATCGCCATGACGGTTCTATGTGGTGTTGCGCAAGCGCAGCGCCACATAGAGTTCCGGTGGCATGGTGTTTATCTCACCGGCAACTTGTCTTATGGCGCCAACCTGAACCGGACAGTGGAGGAGGGGGGCGTTGTCGGGGACACGCTGTCGGCATTTATGCCCACCTTTACGGCAGGTTACCAGTTCAGAAAAGAGGCTGGTGTGGGGTTGGGTTTTAGCTATGTGGCAGACCCGACGGGAGCCTACACGCAGTTGCCTGTTTTTGTTGAACTACGGAGCCACTATATGCGTTCCCGTCTGACTCCGTACACCGCTTTGCAGGTGGGATACACGATACCGCTGGGAATGTCCTCGGCACCAAATCCCGTGAGCAACAAAATTGAGGAAGGCGGCTTGTATTTTGGAATAGAGGTTGGTGGGCGATATGCCATCAGCCGTTCAACAGCCGTGGGGGTACATGCTATGTATCGCCTGCTGCAATCCAACGTGTTGCAGCGTAGCGACATCAATGGCACGCCCATGTTGGCGACACCGGTGGTGCTGCATGTAGTAGGCGGTGGTGTGTCGTTCTATTTTGGAAACTGACAGGACGATGAGGAAAGTCCTGGTTGTCCTTGCTTTGGTAAGTTTGTGGCCGCTGGCTGTCGTTGCCCAGCAGCCAATGGTGGCACGGGCCAATGTTATACCCTACTATGACGAAGCGGGCATAGAGAAGAATGCCTACCGCGAGTCCCCTTATTATCAGGAGCTGGCAGGCAGCTGGAAGCAAAGGCAGACAGATTCATCCATTATTTACAACCGGCAAATCAATGCCGAGAAGAATTGGAAAGACTATCAGGTCTTTCTGAATGTGCGCTGTGGACGAGCGGTACGTGTCTTACTTAATGGTAAGGAAGTGGGCTACGGTGCCGACTCGCGACATTGGAACGAATTCCTGCTCAACGGCTTATTGAAATATGGGAAAAGCAATGAGTTGAGCATTGAGGCCATGAGACAGAGCAAGGAGGCTCTGCTTGAAGATACAACGCTACGGGTGGGTCTGAATGGTACGCCATATTTAATCTTCAAGAGCGACCCTAATATTTTGGATATGACCATCCAGGCCGACTATGATGCCGCCACAGCATCTGGTACCCTGTCCCTTTCCACGATGGTCTATTGTGGAAAGCGCAAGGGAAAGTACTATGTCGAGGCTGAGATATGGACACCTCAGGGCAGGGAGCATGACCGGCTGGGTAGATGGGTGGTTTTCAATGGCAAAAGCGAAGAACAGGTTGACCTCGTGCGCAGTTGGTCAGGTGTTGAGCCCTGGAATGCCGAAATGCCGTCGTTATACACCCTTGTGGTACGCCTGCGCAACGATAAGATGGAAGAAGAGGAGACGGTGGGTCATCGTTTTGGCTTCCGCAGTGTAAGTGTGAAAGACGGGGAGCTTTTGCTTAATGGTAAAGCCATCACTATCAAAGGTGTAACCTACGGGATAGAACACACGGAGGGTCATGCCTCCCGCGAGCAGATGAAACGCGATGTGCTGGCCATGAAACGAAGCAACATCAACGCCGTGCGTACCAGTCGTTTCTCGCCGATGGACCCTTATTTCTATGAGCTTTGCGACCAATATGGTCTCTATGTGGTAGCCGATGCCAACCTGATGCCATACTCGGAACAGCACCGGGCTGTGGCAACAGAACAGGAGTTTGTTCCGCTGTTCCAGCAACGCGTGGAGCACCTGCATGGCAGGTACAAGAACCATACGAGTATCATTCTGTGGTCGCTTGGCAATTCGAAAGACAACGGGGGCTGCATGACCGCGGCCTACAAATGGTTGAAGGCACTGGACAAAACCCGCCCTATCGTCTTCTCTGGCGCTGGATACGGGGAGGCAACCGACATCATCGCTCCATCGTACCCTGGCGTTAAAATGCTCAAACAGATGGTGTCCAAGCAGGGAGACCGTCCTTGCTTGATGCTTGCCGCCGTCGATTCGTCTTCCTTCTCTGATTTCGACACCCTTTGGCGGCTGGTCGAAAACACTCACCAGTTGCAGGGAGGCTTTGTCGATGTTTGGCCGCTGGCAGCCACAATGAGAGCTGATCTGAAATATCTCTTCAGCCCCTTCGATGTCAGGCTCTCGAAAACGATGCCCGACGAGGGCGAATTCATTGTCTCCAATCGATACGATTTCTCCACTTTTGCAGGCAATTCATTAGAATACAATATATATACCAACCTCCAATCGGGCATCTCCGGCGGTGAACTGCCGGTGGCGGTTCGCCCGGGTGAGAGCGAGAAGGTGCGTATGATGATACCTCATGTCGACCTTCAGCCGGGCGAGGAACTGTTCATCAGGTTTGATATGGAAGCGCGCCGTTCGGCCCTCAAGTCCTGGCAGACGGCTAACGACATGCGGCTGGGCACGGTCGTATTCCCATTGCAGCAAAAACACCGTTTCCTGAAACCGTCAATTAATACCGCCAACGCGCTCATAGACATAGAGAAAGACACCATCGTCCCTCCGCAGTTGCTCTTCGCAGGCCATGAAGACTGGTCGCCATCGGTCATCGACCGTTTGGAACGCCGACCGGACAAGTATGCGCGGTGTGTCGATTACATGGTCAAATACACTGCCCCTGACGGCACTGCAATGTGCGAGGTGAGGTGCACCCATACTCGCTTTGCCACAGGCGACGAGGTGGTTGACTATATCGTTTCGGCCAACGACCGGCTCATGGCCGGCAAGTTGCGTCCGATGGTCCTCCTGCGTTCGGCGGGCGACAGCATCACTTGGTTCGGCCTCGACCGCGAGGTGGCCTTCGCGGGGCGCAATTCGGGCTTGGTGGGAACCTACACCAGGACTACTGCAGATAGTGTGGCCCGTAAGCAGGTCCGCTGGTGTGCCACCCACAGGGAGGGGCGCGGCCTCTATGCCGAGGTGCTTGGCGAGCGGTTCGAGATGGTGGATGATGGAGTCTGGCTCAGGCTTTATCCGCAATCGCACAATCACTTCCGGCTTCACCTTCACCCATACAACCACCAGAACCCGTCTTCTTTCTATGGTCACGATTTCCCGCAGGTGATGTCGGGAATGTTGCAACCGCCAACCATCAAAGCATCAGAGGCCCGCTTCTCGCAGCCCCTGTCGGTTACCATCTCGACCACCGAAAAGGGACAGATACGCTACACGCTCGATGGCAGCGAGCCCTCCGAAGCGTCAGCCCTCTACGAACGGCCCATCTTGCTGACATCCACGGCGGTAGTCAAGGCGCGCGTCTTCGCCAAAGACACCCCGCCGTCCTTTACCGCAACCCGCAAGTTCAACTACGACTACATCGTAAAGACAGACCTCTCGCGCAAGCCCAACACGCCATACAACATCGGAACCGACACCCTCCTCTTCGACGGACAGAAAGGCAGCGCCGAAGACCTGATGCATGGATGGCTCGGCTTCTCCGGCGGCGATATGCAGATCACCATCCATCTGGCCAAACCGATAGATGTCGAAAGCCTGACATTGCGTTTCGCCCACAACCCCTCCCTTTGGGCATTCGCGCCCAAGAGCCTCAGCGTCAGTTGCTCAGCCGATGGTGAGACGTTCGTCCCTGTATGTACCGACACCCTTCCGATCGACCCCGAAGACCAGGACAACGCAACGCCGCAAGTGGTCTCGTTGCGATTGGCCGTTAAAACCGAGCAGGTGGCCCTCCTGCGTGTCTCGCTGCACACCCTCGACCGCCTACCCCCATGGCACAAGGGCAAAGGCCTCAAACCCTGGTTGTTGACTGACGAAATAGAGATAGAAGAGAAGATAGAGGGGAAATAAGTATCACTGATTATCCGTCCACGGAATGAATTGTTGCTGTGAAACTTATGATAGAAAGCGTGTGACAGGTGGCATGCAGCGGCGAGCTACTGCCGGCGGCCGCTTGTCAACTGCTGATTGCCGGCTCTTGGTCCGCTCTTGGTCCGATGGTGGTCCGAGGATGGTCCGAGGGTGGTCCGATAAAACTCGGACGAAACGCGGTGCGGAGACGGTTCGGCACCGGGGTGCCCGACGTATTGTAAATAGTATTCAAACTCTCAAACGATGAAAAAACACTTGTTCGCTATTCCGCTGATGCTCTGTCTCTTCTCTGCCTGTGAGGTGGAGTTCTCGCCCAATGCCGAATGGAAAAACATACCGGTGGTCTATTGTCTGCTCGACCAGGACGTTGACACCACGTGGGTGCGGGTGGAGCGTTGTTTCCTTGCCGAGGGCAGTATGTATGATTTCGGCCCCGTCAGCGACTCCATCAACTATCCCGTCGGCTCTATCCGTGTGCAGCTGTGTGTCTTCCGCAACGGACAGTGCGTGGATACCATCTTGTGCCGCGACACGCTGCGCAGCCGGGAGGCGGGCTCCTTTGCCAATGTCGACCAGCCCCTCTATTTCACTACGGAGCGATTGTATGAAGCCAATATGTACAAACTCCTGGTTACCAGGGTCTCCGATGGTTCGGTCATCGCATACACCGACTCCATCCCGCTGATTGTGCAAAGTGCTCAAGGTCTGATACGCAAACCCTCCAATAACGAACAATTCGGCTTCTTCGAGCGCAGTGGCTCGACAGCCGTCTGCAACATCGAGTGGTATGTCATGCAGAATGCGCGCCGCTACCAACCCATCGTCAGGTTCTACTATACCGAGGCGGGCGACACCCACTATGTCGACCTGCGATGCAACTCTGTCCCTGAGGCTATCCACCAGCCTCAAACGCAGTCCACATACTATTCGCGCGACGCTTTCCTTTCGGAGATGTACACCATCCTCAAGGACGACACCCTCCCCAAGCGCTCCCTCAACAAGGTCGACCTCTATCTTACCGCCTGCAGCGAGGACCTCAACGCCTACATCACCTCGCTTGACATCAACAACGCCGTTGATCAGGGCAACGAGGCCTACACCAATATCCATAACGGTCGTGGAGTCTTCGCCGCCCGTCGCACCCGCTTGTATAAGTCTCTGCGAGCCGACTCCTCTATCGTCCAGTCCACCGGCGGCCTGGTCTATTATCTCCGTGAACTCGGTGTCGGTTTTTGAGCCTAAAACAACCCTCTCGGGCATAAATCGTTGAAAGATTTTTGTAATTGAATATTTTTATGTAACTTTGCATTTTTAATAGAAATATAAAGAAGTTAAAAATCAATAAAATAAGTAAACAGATGAACATCTCAAGAGAGAATTTGACCGATCTGGAACTCTGTATCAAGGTTGATATCGAGGAAAAAGACTACATTGAAAACGTTACCAAACAACTGAAAGACTACCAGAAGAAGGCTACCGTCCCGGGTTTCCGCAAAGGCATGGCCCCCATGGGCTTAATCCAGCGCATGTACAAGGCTGCCATCGTCGGCGATGCAGTGCAGAACGAGCTCAACACCAGCCTCTTCAAGTATATTGACGACGAGAAGCTCCACATCCTCGGCATGCCTATGTCCAACGATGAAAAGACCGGTGAAATCGACTTCGCCAAGCAGCAGAACTTCACCTTCTTCTTCGACGTTGCAGTTGCCCCTGAGTTCGATATCGACTGGAGCAAGGTCGATGTGAAATACAACCAGATTAAAGTGACAGCGAAAGAGGTTGAAGCCGAGATCAATAACGTCACCAACCGCTACGGTAAGTTCGAAACTCCCGACACCGTTGCCGCCGGCGACATCATGTACGGTAAACTCGTCGAGCTCGACAAGAAGGGCAATCCCAAAGAAGGCGGCATTGATACCTTCGTCAGCCTCAACCTCCTTAACCTCAAGGATAACGAGCAACTGCCTCTCTTCGAGGGTAAAAAGGCAGAAGAGGAAATCGTCTTCAACCTTGCCAAATGCTTCCCCGTGGCCGACATCGAACGCGCCCTGCATGTCGACAACGCCACTGCCAAGAAGTTTAAATCTGATGTCCGCCTCACCCTCAGCGGCATCTCCCGCATCATCCCCCATGAAATCAACGACGAACTCTTCGAGAAAGTCTTCCCTGGCCAGAAAATCAAAGACGCCGATGCCTTCACCAAGGCCATGAAGAAAGAGTTTGAAAAGGCCAATGCCGAGCAGAGCGACTACCTCTATGTCAACCAGGTGCGTAAGGCCCTCGTCGACAACTTCGACAAGCCCCTGCCCGAAAACTTCCTCAAGCGCTGGTTCGCCAGCCGTGGTGACAAGGACATGACCCCTGAGAGCATCGAGGCCGATTGGAACGACAAATACCTTCCCTCCCTCAAGTGGGAACTTATCCAGTCTAAACTCGAAGAGATACAGACGGTTGAGCCTACAAGCAATCAGGTCGTCGATGCCATCAAGGACATCCTGCGCCGCAACGACTCTCCCGTCGATGGCGAAACCAAGGAGCAGACAGAAGACCGTCTTGAGAAAGCTGCCCGTAGCATCGCCGCCGACCGTAACAATGTTGGCCAACTCACCGACCGCCTCTACGCCGAGAACCTCGCCAAACTCTTCAAAGCTCAGCTTAAACCCGAGGTCGAGAAAGTCTCAGCCAAAGAGTTCGCCGAGCGCGCTCAGAACTAAACCCGGCTTATCTTTTAAGCCATAAAACAATAAGGCAATGAAAAAGACACTGCTCATCCCCCTGGTGGCCCTGCTCTGTGCTATGCCTCTTCGCGCACAGGAAAACGACGGCCTGGTGTACCCCAACACCTTCTACGGATCGCTCTCCGTCGGCGGATACGCCTTCGCCCACAGTGGCCAAACGAGCATCAGCGCACCTTACGCCAACCTCACCGCTGGCGTCTGGCTCACCGCTCCGCTCGCCTTCCAGTTGTCGGTCGACGCCGCTATGGGAAGCAGTGCTTCTCTCAACAATGCCCTCTTTCTGATGGCCGGAGCCGAGTTCAAATGGGACGCCAATTCCACGCTGTTCCATGTTTACAACAAGAACTTCCTCCGGCCCATCCCCTTTTATCCTCTGCTCGGACTTGGCGTCATGTGGCTCAACGACATGAATGCCTCGCATCCTTCCGACAACTCTTTCCAGATGATGCTCGGCCTCCAGGCACCTTTCCGCGTTTCGTCGCACCTCGATGCCACCCTGCAGTACAAATGCTACTTCCTGCCGCAAGGCTTCGATGGCTCCTTCGGCGACAACTACCTCCACACCCTCGGTGTAGGTTTGATGTTCCGACAGGCCGACGACCCCTTCCATCGTCGCACCGAACGCTACACCCGTGACATCGCCGAAGACTGGTTCTTCGGACTCGGCATCGGCCCCAACTACTCCTCCTTCGACCTCTTTAGCAACCCCAACAGCGGCGGCCTCAACATGATTGGCATCACACCGGAGATAATGTTCGGTCGCAACTTCAGCAACTTCTGGTCCGTACGCTTCGTGCTCGGCGGCCTCATCGCCCACGAACAATACGACACCGTCCGTGAAGAAGCCCCCGACTACCGCTTCTCCTTTCTCCATGCCGACCTCATGCTCAACGTCAGCAACCTCTTTTCGCGTGGGCGGGGTGTCAATCTCAACGTCATGCCCTACCTCGGTGCGGGCCCCATCTGGCGCTACGACAACCCCATCTTCGACCTCGCCGCCAATGCGGGCATCATGTTGCGCTACTACCTCAGCCGCAAGAGCGACCTCTATCTCGACTGCCGCTACGTCATTGTGCCGCCTCACATCGGCGGTGGCCCCGCACCTTCCGGCCACTTCTACTCCGTCGGCATCCCCTCCATCACCTTCGGCTACATCTTCAACTTCGGCCGCAACACCACCCGCTACCGCATGCCTCTCAACAAGTGCCCTGTCAGCATGTAACCCCCCGGAGGCTCATCTCTCCAGCCTCACGACCTCTTCCTAAGCATATCCTAAGCTCATCCTAAGCTCATCCTAAGCATATCCTCTACATATCCAAGGCATCGGCCAGCCGTGCCAACCCCTCTTCCAGCATCTTTCTCGGGCATCCCACGTTCAGCCTGAAGCATCCCTTGTACGCATCCCCGCCAAAGGTGGTGCCGTCGTTCATCACCACGCGGGCCCTATTGACAAACCTCTCAGCCAGTTCCTTGTGTGGAATGCCGTAGGCTGAAAAGTCAAGCCAGGCAAGGTAGGAAGCCTCCGGCAGCACGGCCTTGACCAAAGGCATCTGCTCCCTCAGAAATTTGTCGAGTGTCTGCACATTCATGTGCAGATAGTCAAGCATCTGGCGTCGCCACTCCTCGCCCTGGCTGAAGGCAGCCTCGGCTGCAGTGAAGGCAAAAATATTGCCGTTCGCCACCCCCAGCGCGTCGAGCCAGCCATAAAAGCGCTTCCGCAGCGCCTCGTCGCCGATGTAGCACACCGAGCTGCCCAATCCGGCAATGTTAAACGTCTTGCTCGGTGCCATGAAGGTGACGCTGTGGTGGGCGGCAATCTCTGATACAGTGCTGTAGCTCACATGTTTACGTCCCGGAAGCGTCAGGTCGGCATGTATCTCGTCGCTGATGACGACGATGCCCTTGCGTTCGCAGATCTCCGCTATCCGCGCAAGGGTCTCCTTGCCCCAGAGGGTGCCAGCGGGGTTGTGGGGATTGCTCATAATGAAGACCTTGCAGCCTTCGGCCTTGCGCTCGAAGTCGTCGAAGTCAATGGCAAACCGCCCGTCGGCAATCTTCAGCGGGCTGCAAACCACTTCCCGCCCGCAACCTTTCGGCACATTGAGGAACGGCGGGTATACGGGCGTCGTCACCAGCACCTTCTCGCCCGGCTGGGTCAACGCCAGCAGCGCGTAGCTGATGCCCGCCACAATGCCCGGGATAAAATGCAGGCTCTCCTCCGTGGTGTGTATCTCGTAGTGCCGTTCCAGCCATGCTCTCACCGCCTCACGGTATCCCGCCGACGGCATCGTGTAGCCCAGCACAGGGTGGTCGCAACGCCGCCGTATGGCCTCCATCACAAAGTCTGGCGAGCGGAAGTCCATGTCCGCCACCCACATCGGCAGCAGGTCCTCGCGACCGTACATCCCCGGCAGCGCATCCCATTTGAAACAATCCGTCCCACGCCGCTCTATCGGCGTGTCAAAGTCGTATGCTCTCATTGTCAGTCTTCTTTTCCTTTTTTTTGGTGTGCAAAGATACGCTTTTTTTCTGAATTGGCGCTTTTTTCTTTTGGGCTGGTTCCAGGATGTTTTTTTCCTGTCGAACCATTCAATATTTCTGCACCTTGTTCGTTATCGTTGCATGTTTATCGGTGAAATCATCGCTCTCGGCGTAGCCGTCTCGTGGACGGCGACTGCTCTCTTTGCCGAGGTCGCCTCCAAGCGCATGGGCTCCCTGCCGCTCAACACCCTGCGCATGACCATGTCGCTCCTCCTCTTGGCCCTGACGCTCTGGCTGCTGATGGGCACGCCCTGGCCGCGCTTTGCCGACGGCTCCACATGGCTTTGGCTCTCGCTGTCGGGAGTGGTGGGCTATGTCATTGGCGACTACTGCCTTATGCAGGGCTATATCTACATCGGCTCGCGCTTTGGACAGCTCTTCATGACCCTCTCCGCGCCCACGGCAGCCCTCATGGGGCGCCTGCTGTTGGGCGAGCGTATGGGGTGGCTCGCCATCCTCGGCATGGTGGTCACCCTCTCCGGCATCGCCATCTCTATCCTCTCCAAGCGCGACGGCGACGAGCATCTGCGCCTCTCGCTGCCCCCACGGGGCATCTTCTTCGCTGCCGTGGCGGGCATCTGCCAAGGGCTTGGATTGGTGCTGAGCAAGATCGGATTGCAGCATTATGACGCCGCCATGCTGCAGGCCGGTGTGAGCCAGCAGGTGGTGCCCGACGGGGCGCTGTTGCCGGTCCCGTTACTGTTCTCTATGCCCTTTGCAGCCACGATGATACGCGCCTCGATAGGCCTTGTCGGATTTTTCGTCCTGTTGGTGATTTTCAACAAAGACTGGCAATCCAAACTCTCACATGCTGTCCACGACAGCCGTGCCATGTGGTGTCTGCTCGGCGCCACGGTCTTCGGCCCTTTCGTTGGCGTCAGCGCCTCGCTCCTGGCCACAGAATACACCGCCACCGGCATCGCCCAGACGCTCTTTGCCCTCACTCCGGTCTTGATCATCGCCCCTTCCGTATGGCTCTTCCGCCAGCGGGTCACGCCCCGCGAGGTGCTTGGCGCCGTCATCAGCGTTGCCGGCGTGTCGCTCTTCTTCCTATAGTGTTTGCCTACTGAACCGAGCCTCTGCGCGGCTTGTCCTGCCGCCTTTCCCCCGCCTCCTCTCCGCCGCTGATCCGTCATTTCTCGGACCATCCTCGGACCATCCCCGGACCACCCTCGGACCATCCCCGGACCACCGCCTTCTTTTCGCCGCTGATGCGGAAACTCTCGCAGGCCTTGCGGATGGTCATGCTGCGCAGCGGATTGGGGAGGGTGGCGATGAGGGGCAGGGTGGTGTCCCATTGTTTGGCCAGGGCGGTGGCTATGTACCAGGCCTGCATCATGCTGATGTAGTATTCCTTGCGGTGTATCTGCGTGACCCACAGCAGGTGCTCCGCGCTGAAGTCGTCGTCGAGGAAGTGGCGCAGCAGCATGCCTATGCCGAAGCGCACGGTGTACTCGTGGCGCGAGGCCATCCATCGCCGTATGTGTGGCAGCAATTCGGCATGGTGGCGGGCGAAGCAGCGCGGCGACAACTGGTCGCAGGTGGCCCAGTTGTCTACAAAGGGCAGGAAGGCGTCTACCCGCGCCACACAGCGTCCGAAGTCGCGCTCCTCGCCGATGACGAAGGCGTGCAGCTGGTTTTCCTCGAAGTAGCGATGTGGCAGTGCGGCGAGGAAGGACTCTGCGTCAGCGCTTTTGGCCATCTGTTTGGCTATGGTGCGCAGCGCCGGCGTGCGCACACCTATGATGCTCTCCGCCGCCAGGGTGGGGAGGAGGCGCCGCTGGAAGTCGCCGTAGCGCTCGTCGCGCAGCTGTCGCAGTTCGTCGATGATGTCTTTCCCCATGCTCAATGCTCAATTCCCACTTCTCACTTCCCTTATGCTGACGGCGAAACCGCCGCAGGGGGCCATCCGCAGTTTCAGTTTGCTCTTTGAGGTAACCTTTTTCTTGGTAATGGCATAGGAGTAAGGGTTGTAGTCAGCACTGGTGGCCAGACCGTTGGCATCCTTGCCGTCGGTGTAGAGGGTGGCTTCGTACTTCACGCCGGGTTTCAGGAAGTCCAGCTTCACCTCCACCTCGCGGGCCTGCTCGTCGGTCACACCGCCTACATACCATGTGTCAAGCGGCTCTTCCCCATTCAACCCATAATCCCCATCAACCCCATACACAAACCGCGCAGCGCCGCTGACGACGCCTTTCTTGCCGTCGGCCAGTTGCCCCACGCCCTCGGCGGCCTTGTTCAGGGTCGAGGTCTTCGGGTGGCGCGCGGTGACAATGTACTCGCCCGGTTCGGCCATCAGGTATATGCTTGTGTCCCAATCTACAGCCACGTCTTTGATGAATTGGAAGGCATCCATATAGGGCTCGTAGTGCTCCGGAAAGTCGGCGGCCATCTGCAGCGGCGAGTAGAAGGTGACGTAGAGCCCCAGCTGGTTGCAGATGGTGAGGTTCATGCGGTTGCCTTGCGCCCAGGAGACAAACTTGCCCATGTCCGGCTCGAAGATGCCGGGCGTGTAGTCCATCGGGCCGCCCTGCAGCCGCGTGAAGGGCAGGATGGTGGTGTGCCCCGGACGAATGCCGCCACGAAACTCTGTCCCCATGGCGCTCTCGTTGCCTATCATGTTGGGCCACGTGCGGCACAGACCGGTGGGGCGCACGGCTTCGTGGGCGTTGACCATGATGTGGTGGCGTGCTGCCTCGACGACGGCGTAGTGGTAGTGGTTGATCAGCGGCTGGCTGTAGTGGTGCTCGCCGTGGGGCACGATTTTGCCCACATAGCCGCTCTTCACGGCGTCGTAGCCATACTGGTTCATCAGGTTGTAGGCCCGCTCCATGTGCCGCTCATAGTTGGGTACCGACGAGGAGCTTTCGTGGTGCATGATGAGCCGTATGCCTCTCTCGTGGGCGTAGCGGTTAAGGGCCGGCAGGTCGAAGTCCGGGTAAGGGGTTAGAAAGTCAAAAACATAGTCTTTCTCCTTGCCGTACCAGTCTTCCCAGCCAATGTTCCACCCCTCGACGAGCACGGCGTCGAAGCCGTTGGCGGCAGCAAAGTCGATGTATCGCTTGACGTTGTCGGTGTTGGCGGCGTGGCGTCCGTGGGGCTTGCAGCGGGTGTAGTCGGTGGCCGTGGGTTGCAGCGACGGCGGCACGCTGGGGTCGCCCGGCAGCCTCACCGACGGCAGGTCGTTGGTGTAGGACCAGCAGTTTTTATCACTGATCATCTCCCACCACACTCCCATGTACTTCACCGGATGTATCCAGCTCACGTCCTCCAATGCGCAGGGCTCGTTGAGGTTCAGTATCAGGCGGCTCCGCAGCACGTCGGTGGCTTTCTCGCACACCTGGACGGTGCGCCAGGGAGAGTGGCAGGGGGCTTGCAACCGTCCCACATAGCCCGTGGCGTCAGGCGTGAGGTGCACTTTCAGGTTATACACCTCCTCGTTATATGTCAGGTCAAGGTTCATGGTGGGGAAATCCAATACCGCCGCCTCATGAATATTGATGTAGAGGCCGTCGGCGGTCTTCATCTGTAGAGCCGTCTGTATGCCGCTGTCGGAAAAGCTCTTCCACGGCCAACCGCCGGTGAGGTGGGGGTTGTCGTGCAGCTCGCGCACTTGGCTGAGGCGGCTCTCCGTGTAGTTGAATTCCTGCGTGTCGTAGTCGCCTGGAATCCACCACGCCGTGTGGTCGCCCGTCATGCGAAACTCCGTCAACTCGTCGGTAAGCCAGAAATAGACCAGCGAATTGTCGGAGGGCCATTCGTAGCGGAACGCCAGTCCGTCGTCGTAGAGCCTGAAGCGGACAATCATCACGGTGGGCTTGTCTACCCGCTTGCCTTCGTGGTCGAGATAAAAGTCCTGCTGCAGGGTGACGGCCATCTCGTTGTAGTGGTTGCGTATGTTGGCTTCCTCGCCCCATACGGGCTGCCACACTTCATCGAACGTACTGGTCTGCGCATCGATGAGCTTCCATCCTGTCGCCAGGTCGCTCTTGTGCCACTCTAACGTGAAGCCCATGCGCGAGGGTAGCACCACGGGCTTGCCGTCGCGATACAGGCTGTAGCAGGGTGCGCCATCCTTCAGCTCGAATCGTGCTTCCAGCCTGCTGTCGGGGCTCTTCAGGATTTCATGTACGGTGGGCTCGCCTGCCCCCGGTGGGTTCGTCACGGCATTGGCCCATGTGCATGTTGCCATTATCAACGATACAAAGAGGATGTGTTTAATATTCATGGTCTTATGATTTTTAATAGTTTGTTGCGCGTGTGGAGCACACCGGCACCAAGTTCCGATGGCTCAAGTAGCAGGAGGGATTGCCTCAATTCTTCCTGCAGTTCGGGGTAGGGAAGGCTCAGCTTGTAGGCTATCTTCATGCAGAGCGATCTCACGCCATAGGGCTCGTCGCGCCTCATCAGGTGCTCTAAGCAGAAATCAAGCAGTCGCATGTAGTATTCTGAAGGAGTTTCATTAGTCCAGTTGATACGCTCTGTCAGGGCAAGGCTGAGGCGACGCAGCGAGGTGTCGGGGGTGGCGATGGCTTTTTGCGCCAGTGTTTCACGATGGTCGGCAATATAGCTGTTGTCTTCTTTCGGCAGATGTGTCAGTGTCCATGCAGCATGCACGGCAGCATCGCGGTCTTCGCCCATCATGTCGGCAAAGAGCTGCTCCCGCAGCCGTGGGTCGCCGTGTGCCTGACGCGCCAGCGCCTTTATCTCGTCAACGTGCATAGTCGCCATAGTCTAAACGCTTTAGATTTTATTTCAATCAAATTGTTAAAAAATATCTTTTGATGCTTTTAATTCTGATTGATAAATTATTCTTTTAAAATCTTTTACAATCTGATTGAGAATAATAAAATCTGTTAGTTCTTTTAGTTCTGATTGATAAATTATTCTTTTAAAATCTTTTACAATCTGATTGAGAATATCAATTTCTGTTAGTTCTTTTAGTTCTGATTGAGAAATTATTCTTTTAAAATCTTTTACAATCTGATTGAGAATACTAATTTCTGTTAGTTCTTTTAGTTCTGATTGAGCAGTCTGATTGGGCTTATTCTGTAATCTCCACCGCCGGCCAGCCGTAGTCCTGGTAGTAGCTGGCGCTGATACCGTGGCGGCGGAGGTAATTGCGCAGCTGTAGGTTGCGGTTGGCCTCGCGGATGTCCTGGTTGCCGTGGATGTTCGTATAGACGTCGTAGTGAGGGCCGAAGATACGGCGCGCGCTGGCGTCGTTGCCCGCACCGTCGACGGTCTGTTCGAAAGCTGTCACCCGCAGCTTGCCCTCCTCCTGCTCCAGGGTCATCCGTCCGCTGTGGTTGCCGCCGGAGACGCACTTCAGCGTGTCGCCCACCAGTCGGTACCAGTCCACCCAGAAGTCGCCCCACACGTGCGCCGTAGTGCTGCCCAGCTCCTCGCTGGCTGCCACTATCATGAGGGTGGGCACGCAGAGTTCGCCTTGCAGGTAGTGCTGGCCAATTTCATCAACGAGGTATTCGCCGATGGCGTCGCGCAAGGCCTGCTCCTGCCGGTAGATGATTATGTGGTTTATGCAGTCGGCTTTGTGGCCGTCGAAGTCGGCCATCAGCCATTGGCCGTCGACGCGCTCCATGTAAAGTTTGTGCTCCTCGATGTCGGTGGTGGAGTCAAACGAGCCGTCTTCCCACTGCTGCCGCACGCTGATGGTGGCCACGGCGTGGTCCCTGTCGGTCATCTCCACAGCGGTGACGGTATAGTCGGCTATCGTGCCGCCGTTGCTGGTGACGAAGTAGTAGAGCCACTCGTGGTCTAACGGCTGCTCGTCGGGCAGGTGGTTGAACATGGTGTCTAATACGGCGTAGAAGTCCGCCGTCAGGTAGCCTTTCGAGTTCTCTATCAGCTCGTGGTCGGGAATGTACCTGCAGAGTTCTTCAGCCCGCAGCTTCAGTTTCTCTTCCTTGCTCGTGCATGCCGCCAGCATGAGGGCGGCCAAGGTAATGGCGGTTAGTTTTCTCATTGTATTATGTGATTAGTATTAGGTGATTCACTTTTCTTGATTATTTTTGCTGGGTTGCCGGCGACGACCACGTCGTCGGGGATGTCGTGTGTCACCACGCTGCCGGCGCCCACGATGACGCGGTTGCCGATGGTCACCCCGGGGCACACGGTCACGCCGCCGCCCAGCCAGCAGTCGTCGCCGATGCGTATGGGCAGTCCTGTCTCGATGGTTTTGCGACGTTCCAGGTAGTGGTGCGGGTGGTCGGGGGTGAGCAGCTGGCAGTTGGGGCCTATCAGTGTGTGGTTGCCCACGGTGATGCCGCCGCCGTCGAGGAAGACGCCGTTGAAGTTGACCACCACCCCTTCGCCCAGGGTTATACGCTCGCCGTGGTCGCAGTGGAAGGGCGGGATGACGAGGACCGAGGGGTGGGCGTTGGGTAGCAGGTCTTTCAGACAGCGCCGAAACTCGTCCATGTCCCATGCTCCGCATTGGTTCAGGGCACGCATCGCCTTGTAAGTATGCACGATGCGGGCTTGTATCTCTGCGTCCGTATAATCATACGGCAGATTGTTGAGCATTTTTTCGTATTCGGTCATTGCGTTGTCGTTGTGTTGTTCTTCATCGATTCTATGTTTGGAAGTGTGGCGTGGCATTTTTTTATAATGGGCAGCTCAGCGGACTGGTGATTTCGCAGCCGCGGTTGCGTGCCAGCCACAACTGGGCGTAGCTGCAGGTGGCTTTGTATTGTCCGCCGCGGCGCTCGATCTCCTCCACGGCGCACCGCACCAGCTCGCTGGCGATGCCTTGGCCCCGCAGACGGTCGTCCACGTATGTGTGGTTGATGATGTAGATGCCATCCCTCAGCGGGAACGTCACCTCACCCACCTCCTCGCCGCCCTCGACGGCGTATATTCTGTTCTTTTCGGTAAGGTATTCCATTTTGGTTTATGGTAGGGGCGAATAATTATTTGCCCCTACGGGTTTAATGTTTGTACGTTTTCGGGTATGGCGTTTCGGCCGGCATTGGTCATCAGCCCTTGGCGTTCCAGTTCCTGGCAGCGGAGGATGTTGCGGTCCGTCCAGTGGCTGTTCTTGCGGCGCGGCGAGATGCGCTGTGCCAGCCGGCCGTCGGGTATCTTCTTGACGGTAGAGTCAATCCATCCGAAGCATAACGCCTCCATAACCACCTCGACATACGGTAGTGCCCCCGCCATAGCCGTCTTTCCCCTATAGCACGCCACCCAGCACTCCCGTTCCCGCCGGTGGTTATCCTCCAACCACCGCCGCAGCCCTGCCCGGTCTTCGAATGTCATCAGATTCACTATCTCCATAGGTTTGCATTATAGCAGCGTCGCACACCACACCCGAAATAACCTTGATGAAATTCTGGTCTTTCAGGCTGAGTAGCTGTTATAGATATTGGTAGCTTCAAAACGTCACTTTCTTTATGGATTGTATATTACAACCTCTTTCGAAATTATCCGTTTATTTCGAGGAGGAGATTGCTTATATAATATCGAGTGCCATCTTTTACCCAATCCTCACTGGTCAGTATATAAACGTAGCCGTGTCCTTTATTATCCATATTATCTTAATTTGATGTGCAAAAATACTTGTTTTTTTCTAAATTGGAAAAAAATATTCACGTGGTAGGAGCAAGAATGTAATGGACTGCAGAGAGATTGCCTAAAGGTCGCTGTGTCTATACATTGGTTTTCTGTGTTTTATGTATTTTGCAAGTGGCAATGTGAATGCATTTGATTTACAGAGGCTTCATTTTTAACATAAAGAAGGCACGAAGAATGCATACGGCATGCGCAAATGCATATGCTATTTTGTGGGTTATTGAGGGTGGATTGTCTCTCTTTATGAGGAAGATATAAATTCATATTATACAGATTCCATAATCATTAATACATTTTGCAGAAAAAGTCAGCGGCCCGCAGAGTAGGTGCGGGCCGCTGAACTTTTATTACAGGTGGAACACCTGCTGTCACGGTTATCTTTTCAAATCTGAAAGATTGTCGTGGTTGGGTTAGAATTTGTAGCGGAGGCCAAAGACGGCGGTGCCTTGCTCGCCCATGCCGCCTTCCAGATAGACGCGCAGGTTGGGTAGGCCGGCTTCTATGCCGAGAACCGATGCCTGGAAGTTCAGCATGAGTGTGCTGTTGCTTTGCGTGTCGCGGCCGTCAAGGTATACGTTCTGCCAGGAGTACATTGAGATACCCAGAGCAATCTTAGAGTAGAGCCCGAAGTACTTGGTGCGCAGCCAGTCAAATTTGACGGTGGGCATCAGTGTGAAGTAGTTGCTTGTCGAAGTACCTTCTTTCTGAACCCCTTCAATCGTACTGAAATCCATACTGCTGCTGCGGTAGACAAATTCGCCGCCATAGCCGAACCAGTTGTTCACGCGATGGAGGTACTCGACGGCCAGTGATCCGTTGTATTTGGCGTTGCTGAATGTGACGCCGGCTTCTGTGGCGACGTACGTCGACAGGGCGTCGAAAATTTGTGAGTTGGAGAACATGCCGTAGCCAAAGGCCACCTCGTGTTTGGAGTCATAGCCGTTCTGGGCATTGACACTCGTTGCAGCCAGCAGGATTGCTAATGCAATCATGACGGTTTTCTTCATGTTGATAAGTGTGTAATAAGTTAATATAGTGATAGTTTGGTGTTCTGTTTTAGTGTCATTTCTGCATGGTCTTCAAGCGCTCGGTGAGCATGGGGACAATCTTGTGGAGGTCGCCCACGATGCCGAGGTCGGCCACCTGGAAGATGGGGGCGAACTTGTCCTTGTTGATGGCGATGATGA
>DFLB01000008.1:42265-53895 GCA_002373995.1 Bacteroidales bacterium UBA3630
TGGATGGCGCCGCTGATGCCGCAGGCCATGTAGAGGGCGGGACGCACGGTCTTGCCCGTCTGACCCACCTGACGGCTGGCGTCCATGACGCCGGCGTCGACCATAGCGCGGCTGCTGGAAACCTCACCGCCGAGTTCGGCAGCAAGTGCTTGGAGCTTGCCGAAGCCGTCCTTGGTGCCGACGCCGCGGCCACCGCTGACGAGGACCTTGGCCTCGCTGATGTCGGTGACGGTCTTCTCTTCCTTGACGGTCTTGACCAGCTTCACGCGGGCGATCTTCTTCTCATCGAAGTTGACCTTGAAGTCGACGATCTCGCCCTTACGGCTCTTGTCGGCGGCCATTTTCTGCATGACGCCGGGGCGGACGGTGGACATCTGCGGGCGGTTGTTCTTGCAGAGGATGGTGGCCATGAGGTTGCCGCCGAAGGCGGGACGGGTCATGCGGAACTCATGGGCCTCGTCGTCGCTGATTTCCAACTTGGTGGCATCGGCGGTGAGGCCGGTGCGGTTGCGGGCGCTGACGCGGGGGCCGAGGTCGCGGCCGATGGTGGTGGCGCCAATAAGCATGATGCTCGGCTTCTCGCTCTCGATGATGGCGGTGATAGCCTCGGTGTAGGGCTCGGTCATGTAGTCCTTCAGCAGGTCGTGATCAACAACCATTACTTTGTCGGCACCGTGCTCGATGAGGGTGGGGGCGAGGCCTTTGATGTCCTTGCCCAGCAGCATGGCGACGACCTTTTCCTGGTTGGCGTCGGCCAGTTCGCGGGCTTTGCCCAGCAGCTCGAGGGCCACATTCTGCAGTTTGCCGTTGCGCTGTTCGGCAAACACGTATACGTCTTTATAATCTGCTAAGTTCATTGCTTCTTCATTTTATGTCGGACGGGTCTGACAAGTCTGACAGGTCTGACGAGTCCGACGAGTCTGACATTAAATGATGTGTTTCTCTTTCAGCTTGTTGACAATCAGCTCCACGGCCTCTTCGGGGCTGACCTCGAAGGTCTGGCCGGCGGGCTTGAGCTGCTTGGGGAACGACTTGAAGACGCTCGTGGGCGAACCGGCTTTGCCGATGTGGTCCTCGGGCACGTTGATGCGGTCGGCGCCCCACACCTCGACTTCCTTGTCAAAGGCGGTGACGATGCCGTTGACGGTCATGTAGCGGGGCTGCACGGCGCTGGCCAGGGCGGTGACGACGCAGGGGGCCTGCATCTGCAGCACCTGATAGCCATCTTCGAGCTGTTTCTTGACGGTGAAGGTCTTCGTGGCCTCGTCGTACTGGAGGTCTTCCATGTAGGAGACCTGAGGCAGGTCGAGGTGCTCGGCAATCTGGGGACCTACCTGGGCGGTGTCGCCGTCGATGGCCTGGCGGCCGGTGATGACGAGGTCGAAGTCCATGGTGCGCAGGGCACCGGCGATGGCGCTACTGGTGGCCAGCGTGTCGGCACCGCCGAGTTTGCGGTCGGTGAGCAGGATGGCGCGGTCCACACCCATGGCGAGGGCCTCGCGCAGGATGGCCTCGGCCTGGGGCAGGCCCATGGTGATGACGGTCACGTGGGCGCCGTATTTGTCCTTCAGCTGCAGGGCGAACTCGAGGCCGCCCTTGTCGTCGGGGTTCATGATCGAGGGCACGCCCTCGCGGATAAGCGTACCGGTCTGGGGGTTGATCTTCACCTCGGTGGTGTCCGGCACTTGTTTTATGCAAACTACGATGTTCATTCTTCTTTGATTTTGGGTCTAAGAGTCAATAGGTCTAAAATTCTAAGAGTTCTTGGGAACAATACTGTCTTTGCTTTTCGACTTTTTGACTTTTCGGCTTTTTGACTTTTGACTTACTTGAATAGTTTTCCGGCAATCACCATGCGCTGCACCTCGCTGGTGCCCTCGTAGATCTCGGTGATCTTGGCGTCGCGCATCATGCGCTCCACCGGGTACTCGCGCGTGTAGCCGTAGCCGCCGTGGAACTGCACGGCCTTGGTGGTGACCTCCATAGCGGTCTCGGCGCTGAAGAGCTTGGCCATGGCGGCATCGGCGCTGTAGGGCATGCCGTGGTCTTTCTTGTAGTGAGCCGAGCGGCACAGCAGGCGGGCGGCCTGCACCTTGGTCTCAAGGTCGGCCATCTGGAACTGCGTGTTCTGGAACTGCGAGATGCTGCGGCCAAACTGCTTGCGCTCCTTGGTGTATTTGATGGTCTCATCCATGGCACCCTGGGCGATGCCGAGGGCCTGGCAGGCGATGCCAATGCGGCCGCCGTCAAGGGTCTTCATGGCCAGGCCGAAACCCTTGCCCAACTGACCCAACTGGCGATCCTTCGGAATGCGGCAGTCCTCGAAAATCAACTCGGTGGTGGCCGAGCCGCGGATACCCATCTTCTTCTCCTTCTTGCCGATGCTGAAGCCGGGGTCGGTCTTCTCGACGATGAAGGCGCTGATGCCCTTGGTGCCGAGGCTCTTGTCAGTCATGGCAATGATGATGAACACGTGGGCGTAGCTGCCGTTGGTGATGAATATCTTGCTGCCGTTGAGCACCCACTCGTCACCATCCAGCACAGCCGTGGTCTGCTGGCCGGCAGCGTCGGTACCGGCATTGGGCTCGGTCAGACCGAAGGCGCCAATCCACTCGCCACTGGCCAGTTTCGGCAGGTACTTCATCTTCTGCTCCTCCGTGCCGGCCTCCAGTATGGGGGCTGCGCAGAGGCTCGTGTGGGCCGACAGGATGACACCCGTCGTCGCACACACGCGGCTCAACTCCTCAACGGCCATACCATACATGATATTCGTGCCGCCGGCTCCGCCGTACTGCGTGGGTATCGGAATGCCCATCAGACCTATCTTGGCCATCTTCTCTACCGTCTCCATCGGGAAACGCTCCTCCTCGTCCACCTCCGCGGCGAGGGGCTTCACCTCCTTCTCTGCAAACTCGCGTATCATCTGCAGGAAGAGTTCTTCTTGCTTAGTGTAGCTAAAATCCATTGTTTCTTTATTTTAGTTCGCAGTTGGCAGTTGACAGCTCTCAGACGGTGGACACATTGGCCTCTGCCAACTGTCAACTGCCAACTCATATTTATTTCACTGCAATCGTCTCAATCTCAACCAGCACCCCCATCGGCAAACCCTTCACCGCGAAAGCCGCGCGTGCAGGGCAATCTGTGCTGTAATACTTGGCGTAAACCTCGTTCATGGGCTTGAAATACTCCATGTCGGCCAGCAAGCACGTGCTCTTCACCACGTCGTCAAACGTGAAGCCGGCTTCGTCAAGTATTGCCTTGATGTTCTTGAAAACCTGCTCGGTCTGCGCTGTGATGCCCTCCGGCACCGTCTTGGTGGCAGGGTCGATGGGTATCTGCCCCGAAATGTAAAGCGTGTTGCCAGCCTGCACTGCCTGGCTGTAGGGACCTATAGCGGCAGGGGCGTTCGGTGTGTTGATGATTTTCTTCATGTTATGTAGTTTTAAGTTCTTTTCAAGAAAGTGCAAATATACGTCTTTTTTTTGAAATAGAGCAAATTATGTTCAAAAAAAGTTGTAACACCCTCATCCTTAGTCCTCTCAATGCCCATCCAAAGCATTACCAAAGCATTACCAAAGCATATCCAAGGCATAACCAAGGCATAACCAAGGCTCACCCAAAGCACATCCAAGGCACACCCTCTACGTAACCGCCACCCCTTCCTCCCATCCCCCTTGCCCTTCCCGCCCGCCTCCGCAACCCAACACAAAAGCATCTCTAACACAACCGCATCCTCTCCGCCCCGCGCCACACCCGAATGATGCCCCCAACCACCCCGTGCCAACCCCGCAACACCCCTGTCCGTATACTTGGTGCAGAAAAATAAGTCTCTGTACCACAATGTCATACGGTATATATATAAAATATTTTTTCACCGAATGGAAATTTTTTCCTACATTTGCACTTGAAAAGCATAATGTATCGCAACTCAAAAACCGGTTTAACATGCGAAACGTGAAACGACTGTTGATGATCCTTCTGGCCTGCACCCTCGTCTTGGGCGTGGCTCCCGACGTACAGGCGCAGAACAAGAAAAAAACCACTCGCACCACGAAGAGTGCTAAAAAAAGCTCCAAGGGCACAAAAAAAGGCACCGCCAAAGCCAAAACCACTGCCCCGGCACCCGCCGAACCCCAGTTCGTCGAGCTGCCCTACAACTCCAACGACTGCCTCTTCGCCATCCCGCTGCAGCTCGACAAGCCCTATGGCCCCACCACCGCCCCTGACGGCAGCGGCCGCATGATGGAAGTCGTCGCAGACAAAGCCCATCCCAACCTCTTCGAACGCGAGCACAACTCCGTCTGGTACAAATTCACCGTCCCCTACAACGGCGACCTCGTCATCGACATCATCCAGCAAGACGTCTGGGACGACTACGACTTCCTGGTCTACAAAAACACCGGCATCTACTTCTCTAACCAGGTCATGCTCAACAAAGTAATGCCCGTGGCCGCCTGCCTCTCCCGCGTAGACAGCGCCGCTCTGTCGGCTGCCGCCAAGCAAGCCGCCGAACGTCAGCCCAAACCAGCCCCTGGCAAGCAAGACGTCAAGAAAACCGACGAAGAACCCGTCTTCGACCTCCAGCCCGCTCCCCTGCCCACCATCGGCATGAACCCCGACGCCAAAGACAAAATCCTCACCAAAAAACAAACCGGCGCCTTCATCAAATCCATCCCCGTCCGCATGGGCGAGGAATACTACATCGTCCTCGACAACTGCGCCTCCAACGGCAAAGGCCATACCATCAAAGTCTCCATCCATGTCGACGCCTACGAACCCCTGGTGCTCTTCTACGACAAAAAAGGCAAACGCTATGTCGACGTCGACCTGATGATCCTCGAAAAAGGCGGTCAAGGCGGCGAACGCCCCATCGTGCGCAACGAACACTACAAAGGCGGACGCGTCAAATTCGTCCCGGGCTTCAGCTACACCCTCTATGCCAAACGTGAAGGCTACTTCTCCATCTTCCGCGAGTTCAACGCCCGCGACCTCATGCTCCGCGACACCCTCATGCTCTACCAGATGGAACGCACCGAGCGCGGCTCCAGCTTCCAGATCAAAGACATCTACTTCGAGGACGGCGAAGCCAAACTCATCGCCGGCTACGACTCCGTGCTGATGAACTATGTCGCCATGTTCCGCAACCATCCTGAAGTGACCTTCCTCGTCAAAGGCTACGTCCAAAGCTACGGCGTCGATGCCGAGGCCGACATGCTCCTCTCCCTCGACCGCGCCAAAGCTGTCAAGGATTACTTCGTCAAAAACGGCATCGAGGCCGACCGCATCACCACCGCTGGCATGACCAAGAACGAGATCAAACGCGCCGCCGCTGCCGCACTCGACAAGAACGGCGGCTTCAGCGGCATCAAGTGCGAGCTCATCATCACCGGCAAAACCTCCGACCAGTAGCCGTCGCCGTCTATCCTGTTGGGCAGGCGCATTACAGCGCCTGCCCTCTCCCTACCCACCTTTGCATCAACCTCCTGCGCAACTTCGTCTTTTTTTTTTGAGTAAATCGCTGTCATTTCCTTCTTATGAATACTAAAACCATAATGCTGTTGACTATGCTGTCGGCAGCATTTCTTGCTCAAGGGCAGACTGACTGGAACCGCTTCGACCGCCTGATGAACGAGGGCTCCTACAAGAGCGCCTACTCCCTGGCCGAGAGTGTCTACTCTAAGAGCTCTGCCAGCAACGAGCGCCTGCTGGCAGCCTACAATATGACCGTGGCAGCGGCCAACTATCAGGAGGATGTCCGCGACAGCGCTGAAGCGCGCTACCGCGCCCTGCTGCCTTCCTTGAACCCTCTTGAGAGGGCCCTCTGCCATGCCTTCCTCGGCGAGTACGACTCGGCCCTCGTCTATAGCGATGTCCTCAAAGCCACACCCGTGGAGCGCATCAAGCACTTCTGCAACGCCGGCAAGACCGGCAACATGACCCCCACGGCCTTCGACGTGGTGGTCATCATGATGCAGGACCGCGGCTCGCTGACACCCCGCCGGCAGGTGGAGCTGCAACAAATGCTCTGCAATTTTCATGCCACAGATCCCGACGACGGTCTCCGCATCTGGCACGACCGCCGCCTGCTCGACTTCATGCAGGCAGTGCCCAACCAACGTATCAACGTATCAACCTATCAACAGTATATCAACAAATACCGTGGCACGAAGAGTCCGCAGCTGACCTCGCTTTACGAGGGGGCCGCCCGTCGTTGCCAGGCGCTGGGCGACTTGGAGCAGGCCGTCCGCTACTGCGACACCGCCGTCAGCCTCTTCCCCAAGAGCGAGTGGGGCGTGGAGTGCGCCGAGCTGCGCAGCCAGATCACCGCGCCACGCATCCGCCCCTCGCGTGCGGTGCGCTTCCTGGCCCCGCAGCGCGAGGAGCTGATGGGCGTCGAATACGCCAACCTCGACCGCCTTCATCTGCGTCTCATTGAGGAGCCGGAGAAACACATGAGCGACGAGCAGCTGGCCAAGCTGAAGGCGCTGCGTGAGTGGACCGTCGAGGTGCCGCGGCCCGACGCTTACGGCGAGGCGTCGGCGGCTTTCGCCCTGCCGACCTTGCCGCAGGGCAAGTACCGCCTCTTGGTAGCTCCCTCGGCCAACTTCGCCAAGGGGATGGCCTATGCCGAGCTGCACGTCACTGACATCGCCCTGCGCTACACTGACGACGGGCGCGGCCTGGTGGTGGACCGCACCACGGGCGCTCCCGTGGCGGGGCAGAAGGTGCAGCTTGTGCAAACCAAGCGATACTATCCCAAACAGGATGAGCGGGTGCTGCAGACCGTCGTCACCGCTGCCGACGGCACCTACCGTTTCGATAGCATACCACTGCGCAACAGCGTCATCCGCATCGTTCGCGACGGCTATGTCATTGCACAAGCGGTCTATAACCGCGGTAATTCGACGTCCGATGGCAGCCGCACACAGTTCCACATGGTCAGCGACCGCCCCGTCTACCGTCCGGGCGACACGGTGCAGGTGGCTGTGCTGCTCTACCGCACCGATGGGCGCGAGGGCGAGCTGCTGGCTGCGGGCCATACATTCACCTTGACACTCACCGATCCCAATGGGCAGCAGGTGCAGCAACTCAAGCTCACCACCGACGACTTCGGCTCGGCCCACTGCGCCCTGCCGCTGCCCACCGACCGTCTGGCGGGCCACTGGGCAGTGCAGGTGAGCGACAGCACCGGCAGCGACATGCTCGGCCTGCGGGTCGAGGAGTACAAGCAGCCGCGCTTCATGGTTAGCCTTTCTACCGAAGGCGCTGCGCCGCAGTTCGGCCAGTCCTACGCCGTGCAGGGCATGGCGGCAGCATATAGCGGCGTCAGCATCGGCGGCGCACGCGTGCAGTACACCGTGACGCGGAGCCAGCGCTTCTGGCGCTGGGGACCCAGCTTTGGCACCGTGGTGGCCCAGGGCGAGACCGAGGCGGCCGCCGACGGCACCTTCCAGGTGTTTTTCACCCCCGAGCCCGACAGCAGCATCGAGCTCTCCACCAAGCCCGTCTTTAACTACACGGTGCAGGTCACTGTCACCGACCTCAACGGCGAGAGCCACGACGCCGAGACCACCCTGCGCGTGGGCTTCCAGCGTCTGTTCGTCAAGCTGAAGGATATTCTGGCCGACATGCGGGAGCTATCGTCGGTGGGCGTAGAGTTGACCGACATCAACGGCACGCCGCAGCAGGGCCGGGTGGGGGTGAGTGTGGCGCGTCTGCAAAGGCCCAATCCTATGCGGTTGGCCCCTGCTGTGCTCAAGAAAGGGATGCACCAGACGGTAGACCGTGAGGACTATCAGAGTCGCTTCCCTCAATATATATATGATATAGAGGAGAACGACCGACGCACGTGGAAAGTGGAAAGCGTTGTGTGGGAAGCGGAAAGTTCAGCTGCTGCACCCGGACAACATTCAACATTCAACATTCAACATTCAACTTTGATCGGAGGCATCTACCGCATCGTGGCGTGGGCGATGGACGGCCAGGACACCGTGGCCGACACTGTCTACACCGTACTCACCCCGCCGACTGACCGACAGTCGCGCACCGATGCCGTGCTGTGGGTCGACCGCGACAAGACGACGGCCCACCCCGGCGACCGCGTCACCTTCCGCCTGGGCTCGGCCTACAAGGACGTCAAGGCTTTCTATATGATAGAATACGGCGACAAACAGACTCTCCGTAAAGGGTGGCTCACGCTGGGCGAGCGCCTGCAGGAGGTGGCCGTCGACGTGGACAGCACCATGCTTGGCGGCCTGACACTCAGTGTGCGCACCATGCTCCACGGACAGAGCTTCACCGAGAGCCGCACCGTCCTTGTTCCCTACAGCCACAAGGAACTCAAGGTCGAGATAGCCACCTTCCGCGACAAACTGCTGCCCGGCGAGACAGAGGAGTGGACCATACGAGTGGAAAGTGGAAAGAGGAAAGAGGAAAGCGCGTTGGTGATGACGATGTACGACGACGCGCTGAACACTTACGGCACCCCGTCGTGGCGCCTTTGGTCGTGTCGCAGCCACAGTACCGTGTGGCAGACGCTCTACACGCCCTACCTCTGCTGGAACCGATACGACGGCCGCATGTGGCACAATTACAACGGGAGCTACCCCTCGGTATGGACGCTGAAGGATGCCCTGCCGTCCTACAACCGCTGGCGTGGCCGTCTGATGTACAAGACTGCTTCGGCACGCAACGCCGCCGTTGTCACCACCGAGTTGGCTGTGGTCGAGGATGATGTGGAGGAGGCTACGCTGGATGCCGTGCAGACCTCGGCCGCCGGCGCAGCGATGGCCGCCGACGCAGGGGCAGAGGAAGAAGTAGAAGAGGAAGCCATCTTCAGCGTCGTGGAGAAAGAGCCGGAGGTGCAGCTGCGCACCAACCTCAGCCCTCTGGCCTTCTTTGCCCCCGCCTTGCGCACCGACAGTACAGGTACGGCCACCTACCGCTTCACGGTGCCCGAACTGCTCACCCGCTGGAATCTCCGCGGACTGGCCGTCACCAAGGACCTCAAGAGCGGCACGTTCAGCAAGACGCTCGTCACCGCCAAGCCGCTGATGGTGCAGCCCAACATGCCGCGCTTCCTGCGTAGCGGCGACTCGCTGAGCCTGATGGCCAAGGTGGTGATGGCGGAGCCGATTTCGGCTCCGCAGGAGGTGACTGTAGATTTCCTGCTGACCGATGCCGCTACGGGTGACACCCTCTGCTTCCATACCGAGCATGTGTCTGTCAAGGATGCTGCGCAGGTGCTGTTCGACGTCGAGGTGCCGCAGCATGTCTATGTGGCTACCTATAAGATAGTGGCTCATGCCGACGGTATGAGCGACGGTGAGCAGGGCCAGGTGCCGGTGGTCACCAACCGTCAGGCTGTCACCGTCAGCCAGGCCCTCTACATCAACGGGGTAGGGGAGAAGCACTTCGAAATGCCGCAGTGGTTGGATGCCGGCACCACGCGCGAGCCGCTATTGGTGGCCGCCGAGGTGGTCAGCAACCCTATCTGGTTGGCCGTCAAGTCGATGCCTTATCTCAGCGATCTGGAGAACCCTTCGACGCTCTATTTGGCCACCCAACTCCATATCAACACCCTGGGAAAGAGCATTCTGGATAAACTGAATATCGCTGATGTTTTGGATAAACTAAATGAGAACCCCGACAGCCGCCTGCGGATGAACGAGGATGTGAAGCAGACTCTCCTGCAGGCTACGCCGTGGGTGCGCGACGCTTTGGCCGAGGAGGATCAGATGGCGACCGTGAAGAACTACTTTGACCACGAGCGGATGGAAGCGCAGTTGTCCGACCTTGGCAAGCAGCTGTCCGAGCGCCAGAACGCCGACGGCGGTTGGTGCTGGATGCCCGACGGCAAGAGCAGCCTCTGGGTGACGCAGCAGGTGCTGCAAAACTTGAAACTTGAAAGTGGAAACTTGAAAGTGGAGTCTGAAAAAGCATTGAAATACATCGACCGTGAGCAGCAGGCACATTACGACCGCTACATCAAACCCTACCTCAAGAAGGGCTATAAGTGGGAGCCCACAGACATCGACTACCTCTATACCCGCTCGTTCTATGGCAAGGCGAAGACCGAGGCCTACCGCTTCTACTACGACAACGCCCTGAAGCGCTACAAGGACTACGGGAACCTCTACACCCAGGCCCAACTGGCCCTTGTTTTCTTCCGCCACGGCGACCGAAAGGAAGCACTCGATTTGCTGCGCCGCATCAAGGAGAAAGCCCTCGTCAACGACGAGATGGGTATGTACTGGCGCGACAATCGGAGCAGTTGGTGGTGGTACCAGCGACCTATCGAGACCCAGGCTCTCCTCGTTCTGGCTTTCAGCGAGATAACTCCTGACGACCGCGAGACCATTGGCCTTATGCAGCAGTGGCTTCTCAAGCAGAAGCAGACCACCCATTGGGGCAACGACTGCGCCACAGCCCACGCTATCGAGGCGCTGACCCTTGGAACGCGGCGTGCCGCGTCTGCAAGCCACTGGCAGCTCACGGTCGACAGCCCACAGCCTGCTACAAGCCTGACCGTCTTTGGCCAGCCTGTGTCCGCCTCTGCCACCGGTCTCGAAGGCTACCGTCAGCAGCGTTGGATCGGTGCATCCCTCGACAGTCTGCGTTCCCACGCCTGTAGCGACATCATTATCCGCAAGTCTGACAGCGCCATTGCTTGGGGGGCCGTCTACTACCAGTTTGCCGACGAAATGGATAAGATACCCTCCACCGATATGGGGATCACCATCAAACGCGCATATCTCCATGACGGCCCGCTGCATGTGGGCGACAGGGTGCGGGTGCGCATCGACATCCAGTGCGACCGCACAATGGAGTATCTCGAACTTATCGATGGCCGGCCCTCTTGCGTCGAACCGCTCAGCACGCAGGCCGGATGGCGTTGGAGCGACGGGCTGAGTTACTACATTACCGTCAATCAAACCGATACCCGTTGCTATATCGACAGGCTGGAGAAGGGGCGCTATTGGTTTGAGTATGAAGTCTACGTGACCAATCCGGGCCGTTTCATGGCAGGCCCCGTCACCATACAATGCATGTATGCACCCGAGTTTAGAGCCATAGACAAGGCTGTCATCATGGAGGTGAAACAGTGAAGACAGTAGAGATAATCGTTTAATCCCTAAAACAATACACCATTATGTTTACCATTCAAAAACACCCAATTCTCGACATCCCCGAACGCGAGGTGGTGGAGTTTCTTTTTGAAGGCAAACCCGTGCAGGGCCGCAAGGGTTACACCATTGCCAAGGCATTGCATGAGGCCGGCTATCCTGTTCACAGCCATTCGCTCAGTGGACGCAACCGTTCGCTCGAGTGTGGCATCGGCAAATGCGGCGCCTGCGAAATGCTGGTCGACGGCTGTGTGCGGCGCATCTGCATCACTCCCGTCGACGGCGTGAAAGAGGTGAAGATGATTGAAGATCAGAATACGCTGGGTGCTCTTGGTAATCATAATCCTCATAGTGAGCTCAAAATCTATAAGACCACCGTGGCCATCGTCGGTGCAGGACCCGCAGGTCTCGCTTGCCGCGAACAGCTGAACACTTTTGGCATCGACAATCTGGTGATCGACAACAATGCCCGCATCGGGGGCCAGTTCAACATGCAGACCCACC
>DFLB01000008.1:53947-70164 GCA_002373995.1 Bacteroidales bacterium UBA3630
GACCCACCAGTTCTTCTTCTTCGAACGGGAGAAGAAGTACGGTGGCATGCGGGGATTTGATATCGCCCGTACGCTGGCCGGAGATAACGCTGAGGGCATCCTGCTCAACTATACTGTCTGGGACATCCTCGAAGGCCCGCGGCTGGCTATCAAAAATATTGTCAGCGGCGAGATGGCCTACGTCGATGCTCAACACCTCGTTGTGGCCACCGGTGCCGTGCCCTTCATGCCTGCTTTCGAGAACGACGATGTGCCGGGTGTATACACCGCCGCCGTCTTCCAGAAGATGATGAACCAGGAACACACCCTGCTCGGAAAGCGTGTGCTCACCGTCGGCGCCGGCAACATCGGCTACCTCACTTCTTATCAAGGCATGCAGGCCGGTGCCACCATCCGCGCCATCATCGAGGCTATGCCGCGCGAGGGGGGCTTCCCCGTGCAGGCCAACCGTGTGCGTCGCCTTGGCATCCCCATCATGACGGGCTACACCCTCGTCCGCGCCATCCCCAACGCTGACCATACGGGCATCACCGGTGCTGTCATAGCGCGGTGCGAGAACTTCAAGGCAATCCCGGGCACCGAGCAGGTCATCGACGATATCGACATCATCAATATCTGCACCGGCCTCACCCCTGACAACCAGCTGCTCTCCAAGGGCAAGGAGCTCTTCGGCCATCACGTCTATGGTGCCGGCGACGCAGTGCGTATCGGCGAGGGCACCAGTGCTGTGCTCCGCGGACGACAGGTGGCTTACGAAATCGCTCAGGAGCTTGGACTGCGCTACAACTACGACGAGTATCTCGACATCTCGCGCCAGTACATCGACTCGCAACAGCACCCCGTGCGTCTGCTCGAACGTCCCAACTTGCCCTCACCGGAACGCATGAAAGCCAGACCTTTCGTCCAACTCGATTGTCTCTATGGCTTTGCTTGCAACCCCTGCACTTTCTCATGCCCCCAGCACGCTATCAGCAAGCCCACCACCTCCAGCACCCCGACGGTGGACTACGACCGTTGCATCGGTTGCATGGAGTGTGTCAACCATTGCCCAGGCCTGGCTATCTTCGGATACAACATGGATAAGAATTGGTGCTTCCTCCCCATCGAATACGAGGTGGCAGAGGGTGCTGAGGTCTATCTGGTCGACAATAATGGCCGCAAGATAGGCGAGGGCAAGGTGGAAAAGGTTCTCAAAAAAGACAACAAAACCAACGTGGCCCGCGTCTTTGTCTCTCAGGTCGACGGCCAGATGACCGACATCAAAGGCTTCATAGCCAAGGACCGCTACCCCGAATCGCTGGACATGCATCCGCTCCGTGACGTGGACGGCAAGACCTTTATCTGCCATTGTGAGGACATCACCGACGAGCAGCTCCTCGCCGTCGTGGGCGACCGCAAATATATCTCCGTCGATGAGCTGAAGCACATCACCCGCATGGGTATGGGCCCCTGCCGCGGCAAGCGCTGCATCGCCCGCGCACGTGGACTGCTCCGTGCCCACGGCATCGAGCTCACCGGCGACGCCACTCCGCGCGCACCGTTGAGCAACCAGATTACCTTGGGCGATGTCTACAACGAAGGTCGCCGCGAAGTGTACGTCTTCCCCAAGCACAACGACGTACGCAAGGAGGAGGTGCAGGTCTTCATCGCCGGCGGCGGCATCGCCGGTAGCGGCCTCTTCCGCTACTTCAGCGAAGCAGGCCTCAAACCCGTCATGGTCAACTGGAGCCGCGGCGCCTCGTGGCGCAATATCGGCGGCGGACGTCCCGCCTTCTCCAACCCAGATATCGCCGACATCGCCCAGCACAGCCACGAGATTTTCAAGCAGATACAGGCTGTACACAACATCAACTACAAGCCCACGCATTATGTGAACCTGGTACACGACGACGCCACCTACCGCGCCCTCGACGCCAGCCGCGCCTGGAGCGACGCCTATATGATCGACCGCAAGGACTTCAAGCGCGAAATCTCACCCCTCTGGGACGACAGCCGCGACACCTACAGCCACGCCCTCATCACCCGCGACTGCTGGCAGGCCACCCCCGGCCGTGTCATCGACTACATCCGTGGCATCGGCACTTCGCTCGGCGGTCGCTATTACGAGGATACCGAACTGCTAAGCGTTTGGCGTAAAGGCGACAAGGTAGTCGCACTCGTCCGCAACCATGATGGCCACTACGTCGAATACACCTGCGCCCATTTCGTCAACGCTATGGGGTGGGGGGCTGAAAAGTTCACCGACATGCTCGGCATCGACACCGGCCTCTACCCTGTCAAGCACCAGGCTTTCATCACCCGCCGCCTCCCCATGATGGGCCCCAACGGTGGCCCGCTCGACATGATCATCGACCGCCGCCACTACAAAGGATTCAGCGCCGTCTACGGACAGCAGTTCGAGCACACAGGCCAGATCATCGGCTGCGCCAGCCCCGACACCGACGCCTACGAGACACGCCAGAACATCAAGTACAACAGCCGCGAGTTCCTCGAAATAGTCTCCGAGGTCTTCGCCGAGTGGCTCCCAAACCTCAAAGAGGTCTCCTTCCTCGCATGCTGGGCCGGCCGCTACACTGAGCCGCGCTACATCGTCGACCCCGACGCCGGCCTCCTCACCGGCCTCCGCGGACACGGCTTCATGCTCGGACAGTATCTCGCCAAGCTCTACGTCGACAAGTACCTCGGACGCGAGGTGCCCGGCTACATGAAGGACCTCGCCCTCTCAGGCCACGGCCTTAGCGAGAACGCCTTCAAATAAGAGTTGCCGATGGAGACCAAAGAACAACGCTACGAGCGGCTACTGCCACAGGTAGCCGCTCTTTGCGACGGCGAGCACGACCTCATAGTCAAGATGGCCAATGTCAGCGCCCTCCTCCACCACGAATTCAACTTCTGGTGGACAGGCTTCTATCGAGTGGTTGGAGGAGAGTTATTGTTAGGTCCTTTCCAAGGGCCGCTGGCGTGTGTCCATATCGCCTACGGGCGCGGAGTGTGCGGCACCGCCTGGAAAGAGCGGCGCACCGTCGTGGTGCCCGACGTGGAGCAGTTCCCGGGCCACATCGCCTGCAGCAGCGAGAGTCGCAGCGAGATAGTGGTGCCTGTGTTTCAAGCCGACGAGGTGATTGCCGTCCTCGACATCGACAGCCGCCACCTCAACACCTTCGACGCAGTGGATGCTCGCTACCTCGAGCGCGTCGCCGCCCTGCTGACCACTGACTGACACCTTATCTACACCGACAGAATAACAATCTTTCTTCAACAGTTCTTCTACTTTTTCTTGAAGAACTGTAGAAGAACTGTAGAAGAACTGTCGTCGAACAGTCGGCCCCACCAAGGAGTTGGGTAGGAAAAAATAATTTGCAAATATGAAATACAAGTCGTATATTTGCAAATGAAAATAATCGCGTGATAATAACTAAAATTGTGATTTAAGAAACAGATAAAGAGCTATTTAAATAACTAAACATACTATGCGTTTATCGCTTAATGTGACGTTGAAACCTATCCAATTTCAATCAGTTTATGCCACAAGAAGAAGCGAGAGCGTTCACGTGCTATCGTGAGCTTTCTCAATTGTGGCAAGGTTAATGGATAGGACCTCAACGTCGAAAGAGAGTTCACGATAACCTTTTATATCAATTTAATCCTATCCATTATGAAAACAAAGTATTTGTTCCTTGCGGCGGCTACCACGCTGGTGCTGGCGGCCTGCGAAACCACACGCGTCGACACTTCGCAGACCTTTGTTCCCGAAGAGGGCGGCATCACATTCGAGAAAATCACCAACGAAGAGAACGAACAACTCATCGTGCCCAACATCACCTACGACGGGCAGCGCCTGCGTTGGTGGGCCAACCCTTATTTTGTGGTTGCCAAGGACGGCAGCAGCTACGCTTACGTGGGATCGCACAATCAGCGCAGCAATATCTTCGTCAAGTCGATGGCCTCGCGTACGGGTTCGCAGCAGCGCACCTTCAGCGGCAATGCACAGGACCTGACCTTCTCGCCCGATGGACAGACCATCTGCTTCTCGCAGTATAATCCGCCCTATAGCACGCTGTATATGACCAGCGCCGTGCAGGGCAGCGTGATGCAGCAGGTCACCTCGGGCAGTGTGCGCGACTATGCTCCCAACTATTCGCCCGACGGCAAGCTCATTTTCTTCTCGCGTGCCGAAGGCAACCACTACAGCATCTGGAGCTACAATGTCGACAACGGCATCTTCAGCAACTATTGCTACGGCCTCACCCCGAGTCCCATCAACAACGAGGAGTTCCTCTGTTCGCGTGTGAACTCGCACAACAACTACGAGATTTGGCGCGTCAACTATGTCAAAGGCAGCGAGAGCATCATTCTGAGTCAGGAGAACCGTTCGTTCACCACCGCCTCGGTCTCGCCCAACGGCAAGTGGATCCTCTTCGCCGCCAACACGACGAAGAAACCCGGTGTGCCGGAGAATATCGACATCTATGTGGTGCGTACTGACGGCAGCCAGCTGACGCAGCTCACCTATCACCACGGTCACGACCTGTCGCCCGTGTGGGCCCCCGACGGCAAGAGCATCTACTTCCTCTCGCAGCGTGGTTCTACCACCGGCCTGTACAATATCTGGAAAATGAACTTCAATCTCTAAGCAACTATGAAAAAGATTATTGTTATCGCGTTGTTGCTCTCCGCCTTCGGCATGAGTTCGCAGGCCCAGATGATTGGCGCCACCAACAGTCAAGGCGGCTATCGCCCGACGGGCGAAAGTCTCGAGTTTCATCAAACGGGGAGTCTGATCAATTTCGAGTTGGGAGGATATACCCATGCCGTGTCCTATGGCTATCAGATCAACCCCTATTTGCGTGCCGGTGTGGGCTTGGGCCTAGTTGTCGACTATGAATTCGAAAAAGCTGCATTGCCGGTTTTCGGCGAATTAAGGGTCAGCACCCCGAGGCACAAGTTTTCGCTGTACGCCGACCTGAAATTGGGTATCAACGTGGTTAAACATGGTGAACCACGCCGCGTTTATGCCCTTCAGCTGGGCGTGAGTTTCCGTTATTTCAGCGTGGGTGCCGGCGTTGTGAACTTCGGACGCAATGGATATGACGATTACTTCGGGCCGAACTTCAGTTTCGGTTGGTATTTGCCGGTGAGCAACCTGCGTAATAAATTGTTTTAAGCCATGAAAAAGACACTGTTACTATTATTCCTGGCCGCTAGCATGGTGGCGTCGGCGCAGATGATCGGTGCCACCAACAGGCAAGGGGGCTACCGTCCGATGGACGACAGCTATGGTCAGCGGCCTATGGGGTCGCTCATTCACCTGGAGGGAGGCTCGACCAACGCCGTAGGGTTCGGCTACCAGATGAAACCCAACCTGATGGTTGGAGGCGGTATCGCCTACAATATATTTGAAGTTTTGCCCGTCTATGCTGAGTTGCGCTGGAGCCAGCCGCGCTACGACAAGGCCTTCTTCATCGATTTCAAGGCTGGATTGGACTTGTTGGACGATGACTTGCCTTTCGTGGGTATGTTCCAAGTGGGCTTGTTGTTCAAGCATTTTGGGGTAGGTCTTGGCCTCGGTATGGCACCGGCGTTGGAATACAGTCGTGGCAACTTCGGCCTGTTCAACATCAGCCTGAGTTACGACATCCCGCTGTAAATTATAGGATATGAAAAAAACACTATTGCTATTGTTCCTGGCCGCCAGCATGGTGGCGTCGGCGCAGATGATCGGCGCCACCAACAGCCAGGGCACCTACAGGCCTGCCGACAACACGCCTGCCATACGCCCCACGGGGCCGGCATTGCGTTTGGGATTAGCCACTCCCTATGTGTCTTTGGCTTTCGATTATCACATCACGCCTTATATAATGGCTGGTGTCGGGGTGGGATATGGCGGCGCCATGATGTCAAGATACCAAGAGTATTACAGAAGTCCAGTGTATAGTTATGATTGGTATTGTTACCGGACAGAGTATACTGATTATTATGACATCCAAGATTGTATCCCGTTGTATCTGGAAGCAGAGGTACACACGCCTGGTGCTAAGTGGTCGGTTTTCCTCAATGTGAAGGTGGGCTACAATATGACGTTCAACGGAGGGGGATACTACAGCGATGGAAGAGAGACGAACAGCGTAATATATGCCTGGGAGCAGTACACCATAAGGGAAGAGTTTAAGGACGATCCGCTGTTCTTCTGTGCACTTGTGGGTGTCGGTTATAAGAATTTCAACCTGGGCATAGGTTATTCAAAGGCTCCCTATGCCATTGCTGCCGAAGCGCTTGCAGTAAACCTGTCCTACGATTTGCCCATCGCCACCCTGCGCAGGTGGCTGATGTTTTAGAGGCTGTTGTAGTTGGGACTGAAGGTGTCGCCACCGTCAAGCCGTCCCGTTGTCAACCCCTTTTTGAGCCACTTCATGCGCTGCTGCGAGGTGCCGTGGGTGAAGCTCTCGGGCACGCTGTAGCCGCGCGCCTGCTTCTGCAGGTAGTCGTCGCCTATCTTCTGCGCCGCATTGATGGCCTCCTCGAAATCGCCGGCTTCTATCGACCCGAACATCCGGTTCTCGTGGTACCCCCACACACCGGCATAGTAGTCGGCCTGCAACTCTATGCGCACGCTCGTCCTGTTCTTCTCTTTCTCGTTTTGCCGTGCCTGCAGGCTGTGCGCCTGGTCGAGGGTGCCAAGCAGGTGCTGCACGTGGTGCCCCACCTCGTGGGCTATGACGTAGGCACAGGCAAAATCGCCGCCAGCACCCATCTGTTGCTCCATCTCGTTGAAGAAGTCAAGGTCAAGGTACAGGCACTCGTCGGCCGAGCAGTAGAACGGACCCACCGACGACGTGGCGCCGCCGCAGCCGCTCTGCACCGAGCCGTGGAAGAGCACCAGCTTAGGCGCACGGTAGCTGCCTCCAGCCTGCCGGAACAACGGTGTCCATACATCCTCGGTCGAGGCCAGTATCTGCAGGGCAAAGGTCTTGAAGGCCTCCTCCTGTGCTGTCGGGGTGTACTCTTCAGTGGTCGGCATCTGGTTCGAGGCCACCTGCTGGATGACTTCGGACGGGTTGCGCCCCATGAGGAGCATGATGATGGCCACGATGATGGCTCCGCCGCCGCCGAGACCTGCTATCTTGGCGCCGCTGCCCTTGCCGCGCCGGTCTTCAAAATTGGTACTTTGTCTACGTCCGTTTAAATCCATATTGTTATTGTATATATAATTTATAAATTCTCAATTCTCAACTCTCAAGTATCTCCTCGAGGGGGTGGACAGCTGCGGTCCACGAGTAGTGCTCCATAACAAAGCGATGACCGCTCTCGGCAACGGTGTCGTGCAGCTCGTCGATAGTCAGCTTCAGAATTCTTTCCGCTATCTCCTCGGCACTGTCGCCCACCAGCAGGTGCTCCCAAGGCGTAGCTCCTATGGGGTTGGCTGCCAACGAGGTGGTGACGCACGGCAACCCCATCGACATGGCTTCCAGCAACTTGTTCTGCATCCCGCTGCCAATGCGCATAGGGGCTACGAAGATGCGCGCCGAGGCATAGGCTTCGCGTATGTCAGGCAGACGCCCGCTGACGGCAACATGTGGCCCGGCCAGTGCACGCACAGCAGGCTTCGGTTCGGCGCCGGCAATGAGCACATTGATGCCGTGCGGTTGCTGCTTCCACACCAATGGCATTATCTCTTTCACCAACCAGCACGCCGCATCGACATTCGGTGCGTATGCCATATTGCCGGTGAAGACGATGGTGTATTTATTGAGTTGCGGATAGTGGGCCGTGGGTCGTGGATTGGTAGCATCACTACCCACTGCTCCCTGCCCACAGTCAACTGCCAACTGCCAACTGCCAACTCTAAAATATTCTGTGTCCACGCCGTTGGGCACAAGGTGCACCTCCGGGCTGATGGCCTCGCGGTCGGCAGGGGCGATGACGGTGGTGGCGTCGAAGAGTTGCAAAGCCTGCTGCTCAGTGCGTTGCAAGGCTTTCGCTTCGTACTGCAGCAAGAGTCGCATCAAGCCGTGCGACTGCTCCTTGCGCCGTCTTGCATTGAGCGAAAGCGCATCCTGATAGTCGAGCACCTTGCGGCAGGTCGATCCCGTCACGGTAGGCATCGTGCGCACCATCTGGCAGTACACCACGTCGGGCTGCACCTGTGCCTCCCACCGGGCATAGGCTTTCTGCGCTCGGCGCGAACTCCAGTAGCCCACTTGCAGCGGCTGGCCGCTGATGAAGGCTTTCAGTACTCCCCATGCGCTCTCCCACCAGTGTATCTCGCAGTAGTCGACGGCGGTGCAGATGGTGTGCAAGTGGTCGTAGTCGTCGTGGTTTACCCGGCTGTGCGTCAGAGCGAAGAGGTACACCTCGTGCCGCCTGCCCAACTCCACTATCTGGTGGTAGGCACGCAACTTGTCGCCCTTGTCGAGAGGGTAGGGGAAACGGGGCAGCACAACGAGTATCTTCATGTTAACTCAACGCTAAACACTAAAACAACTGTGTCTGGGTGCCTTCCGCAAAACCTTGGCGGTCGTCAGGCAGTTCTGATGCGGCGGGCTCGTCGGCAGGATCTGGCTCTTCCTCTATCGGCTCCGGATCGGGCTTGACGGGCGGCAGCCAGTTGTATTGCTCGACGGCAAAAGTGGTGACACGTTTGCCCTTGGCCTTGCTGCTCTTCACCCCGATGAAGTCCTCCACTTCGATAATCTCGCTCTGTATCTTCTTGCCGCTTTCGGGTGTGTACACCACCTCCAGGCGGGGGTAGCAGTCCATGTTGATGGTCATCAGCTCGCTGCCGTCGTCGTCTAAGAATGAGGCCTTGCGGTCGGTGGTCTCGGGAGTGAAGCGTTTGAGGTAAGGGTAGCCCTCGGGGGAACGGTAAAGCGCCGTTACGATGGGGTTCTCGGCCGACCCTACTGTCGCTTTGGGGTTGAACTTGCGCAACTCTGTCAGGTCGTCGTCATAGTGGTTGGCCAGGTCGAAGGTAGTCGTGCGGTAGGTGCCCGATTGGTTGATGGCCAGTATCTTGTCTGTGCCTTTGAACTCGCCAAGGTAGCGCCCCGCCTCGTTGACGTTGAGCCGCTTCACACTCTCGTCGAACCATATCTTCCGTGCACTCAGCGTGCTGATGCCCTCGTCTTTGAGGTTGATGCTACGCACTGCGTTGCGGGTAAGAATATTGCCGATGGATTGACGCCCCTTGATGGCCAAGGTCTTGAAGTCGAACTCGAAGGATACCTTCTTTATCTTGGGACTGCTGACATGGTGCACAGTCACCACTTCGGCCTCGCCGTTGGGGTTGGCGGTGAAATAGAGCACCTTGCTCCCGCGGGTGCCCTTGGTGAGCGGGTAGTCGCGGTCGCGCGTGATGGCCGTCACGCTGAAACGTTTCACCATGGCATAGCCCGCCGTGCCGTCGCGGTAGATCATATTGTATACGGTGCGCTCGTCGCGTTTGCGGAAGACGCTGACGTAGAGCAGCTCCTTGCACTCCTGCGACCCTACGAACCCTTTCTCCTGCACCTTTGTAACCATAAAGGTGCCGTCGCGTCGGAAGACGATGATGTCGTCCATCTTTGAACATTCGCACGCCACCTCGACACCCTCCTCGCGTTTGAGTCCCCAGCCGGCAAATCCTGTCTGGTAGTTCACATACAGCTTCTCGTTGGCGATGGCCACCTGGGTGGCTTCGATGTCGTCAAAGTTGCGTATCTCTGTCTTGCGTTCGCGTCCTTTGCCGTATTTCTTGAGTATATCCTGGAAGTAGCGGATGGCATAGTCGGTCAGGTGGGCCAGGTGGTTCTTGACCTCCTCTATGGTCATCTCGATGCTCTCTATTTCGTCGTTGGCCTTCTTGATGTCAAACTTGCTGATTTTCCGCACCGGTTTCTCGGTCAGCTTGAGAACATCGTCGCGTGTAATGTCGCGTTTGAAACGTTTGCGGTAGGGGCCGAATGCTGCCAGCATGTCGTCCACCTGTTCGTCCCAGCTGACGCTGTCCTTGCGCTCCATCTTTTTGTATATCCCCTTCTCGAAGAAGAGCTTTTCGAGGCTCACCCAGTGCCACCGGTCTTCCAATTCAGCCAGCTGGATTTCCAGTTCCTGCCGCAGCAGGTCGCGCGTGCGGTAGGTGTTGTGTCTCAGAATGTCGCTGGCGGTCATGAAGACGGGCTTCTCGTTGACGATGACGCAGGTCTGCGGCGAGAAGCTTATCTGGCACGACGTGAAGGCATACAGGGCGTCGATGGTCTGGTCGGGACTCACGCCGGCGGGCAGGTAGACCACTATTTCCACCTCGGCGGCTGTGTTGTCGTCAACCCTTTTGATTTTAATCTTGCCTTTCTCGTTGGCTTTCAGTATGCTGTCTATGAGGACGTCGGTGGTGACGGTATAGGGCAATTCGGTGATGACGATGGCTTTGCGCTTCTCGTCGTAGTGCATCTTGGCCCTGATGCGCAGGCGTCCGCCGAGGGCGGCATCGTTGTACTTGCTCACGTCGATCAAGCCGCCGGTGGGGAAGTCGGGGTATATCTCGAACTCTTCTTCGCGCAGTATTTTGATGCTGGCCTCCAGCAGTTCGCAGAAGTTGTAGGGCAGGATGACGCTTGTCAGAGTGACGGCGATACCTTTCGTGCCCTGTGCCAACAGCAGGGGAAACTTGATAGGCAGGCTGACGGGCTCCTGTTTGCGGCCGTCGTAGGAGGGCTTCCATTGGGTGGTCTTGGGATTGAAAACCACTTCTTTGGCGAACTTCGACAGGCGTGCCTCGATGTATCGTCCCGCTGCAGCATCGTCGCCGGTGAGTATGTTGCCCCAGTTGCCCTGGCAGTCGATGAGGAGTTCTTTCTGGCCAAGGTTGACCAGCGCATCTTTGATCGAGGCGTCGCCGTGGGGGTGGTACTGCATGGTGTTGCCCACGATGTTGGCCACCTTTGTGTAGCGCCCGTCGTCGGTCTCGCGCATGGCGTGGAGGATGCGGCGCTGCACCGGCTTCAATCCGTCGTCGATATCGGGCACCGAACGGTCGAGGATCACGTCGCTGGCATAGTCTATCCAGTAGTCCTTGAACATTCCGTTCAGCGACAGTGTAGATCCCTCGCCGTTCTCGGTATTTTCTACCGTTTCGGCGCTTTCCAGGTTCTCTTCTTCAGGGTGGAGGTTATCTTGTTCTTCGTAGTCCATCGTTCAAAGTTCAACGTTCATCATTCATCTTGCGCTTGCATCGCGGAACAGGCGTTCGGTACGCACGCGGTGGTGGTCCTTGTCGCGGCTGAAGTAGATGGTTCTTGCCTTGCCGGTGATATGGTCTTCTGGCACAAAGCCCCAGAAACGGCTGTCCACACTGTTGTGCCTGTTGTCGCCCATCATCCAGTAGTAGTCCATCTTGCAGGTGTATTCCGTCGTCGGTTGTCCGTTGATGACAATCTGCCCGTCCTTCACTTCCAGGGTGTTGCCTTCGTAAACCGCTATCACGCGCTGGTAGAGGGGCAGGTTCTCAAGGGTCAGGTGCAGGGTTTCGCCCTTGGCGGGGATGTGCACCGGCCCGAAGTTGTCGACGCTCCAGTTGTAGCCCTCGGCATGGGGGAACAGGTCGCGGCCCTCGACCGAATCGGCGGGGTAGACGATGGGCTGCACATCGCGCACCTCGTACTTTGTGGCCAGCTGAGCCGCTTTCTCCCTGCTCAGGGGCAGGATGTAATAGGGGGTGCCGCTGTAGCGGGCCCGCTGCTGCGCGATGCTGATATCTTCGTAGCTGACCCCCAGATTGTCGAGCACGCGTGCAGGATTGGCTATCGGGTCAAACAGCACGCCATAGCTGAACTGGGCATCGTGGGGCGTCTCCACGGGTTTTCCGTCGATCAGCACCTGCTGGTCGACAATCTGCAGGTCCTCGCCGGGAAGCCCGATACAGCGTTTGATGAAATTCTCGCGCTTGTCTACCGGACGAACCCTTATCTTGCCGATCTCAATACGCTCGCCGAACTCGTCGAACACGCGGTCCTGTTCCACGGCCTCGATGCCGTACTTGCGCACCAGATCGTGGTAGCTGCGGTTGCTGAACTGTGCTGTGCACATTGTGTCGCCGTCGGGATAGTTGAACACTACGGCGTCGAAACGTTTCACGTGGGTGTAGCCCGGGTAGCGATGGTAAGGCAGCTCTATCAGCTTCGAGTAGGACTCCACCTTGCCGCCCGTCAGGGGCAGCACGTTGTGCACCAAGGGGACTGCAATGGGAGTCATGGCCACTCGCGGTCCATAGGCCAGTTTGCTCACCAGCACGTGGTCGCCCACCAGGAGGCTCTTTTCCATCGACGAAGAGGGTATGTTGTACAATTCGAAGATGTTGCCACGGATGATTACCGCTGCCACCAGCGCGAAGACAATCGAGTCGGCCCAATCGCGCCCGCCTTTTACCTTCATAGGGGGATCCACGGCCGGGTCGTGATATTCCAGACCTTTGGCCAGGCCCAGCAGCGGCAGGTAGATCCAGGGGAAGATGACCGCGAAGGTCTGTTCCCAGAAGTTGTAGCGGCGGAACACGCGTGCCGTTTCCACCACCAGCAGGAGGAAGCAGAACACATTGATTGCGGGAATCAGGCAGTAGAGATACCAGCGCCAGCTCTTGCCGCACATCTTGATCCAAAGCACCACGTTGTAGACCGGCACGAGTGCCTTCCACGGTGCGATGCCCGCTCTGCGGAAGACCAGGCACAGACCGGCGATGGTCCCCACGAAATACAAAATCAACAGAATGTCGTATAGCATATATTCAACAGTTTTTCTTTTTCTTTGTTCCAGTCCATATCCTTGCGAGCGGCGGCGAAAGCCTCCTCAGTCCATTGCTTTGCCAGCACCCGTTTCACGGCTTCGGCCAGTTTTTCGGCAGGAGCGCCGTCGGCGATCACTTCGCCCACGCGGTAGCGGCGCACCACTGCTGCCATCTCCGGCAGGTTGCTCACCACCATAGGCACGCCGGCGGCTATGAAATCGCCGATGCGGTTGGGCAGTGCGTAGTGGTAGCTCAGGCACAGGTCCTCCAGCATCACCAGTCCCACGTCGGCCTGCGCTGTCAGCGGTTCCAGCTCGGCTGGCATCAGACGGCCTGTGAAGGTGATGCGGTTGTGCCACGGCTTGAGGGAGGCGTAGTGCTTCATCTGCTCCAGCAGGTCGCCGCCACCGGCTATCACCAGATGGCATTCAGGCAACAGCTCCATTGCATCGATGGCCCAATCGACGCCCCGGCCCACATTGACGCTGCCCTGGTAGAGTAAAATCGGGAATTGAGAATTGAGAATTGAGAGTTTTGATTTTTCAATTTTCGATTCGGATTTTTCAATATTAGCTACGTTGCGCACGACGGTCATGGAGATGCCGTATTTCAGCCGGTAGTATTCCGCTATGCTGTCGCAGACCGTCAGCAGCGCGTCGCAGCGCGGCATCAGCATGGACTCGATGGTGCGCCATACCCACTTCACCAGCGGCTTGTGTACGATTTCCGGCACTTCGGGGAAGAGCTCGTGGGCATCCATGACGAGGCGGCAGCGCAGCTGCCGTGCCGCCAGCCATCCGCCGAGGAGCGTGTCGGTGTCGTTTACCCACACTGCGTCGGGTTTCAACCGCACCAGTTCGCGCCGCAGCTTCATGTTCAGCTCGGCGTAGAAACGCCATCCCCGAGCTGATTTTGTGTGCAGGGGGTAGCAGGCGGCCGGTAGCTGATGGCTGGCAGGCGCCTGCGGGGCGCGGCACACGATGCTCACTTGGTAGCCTGCCTCGAGCATTGTCAGCACGTGGCGAGCAACACGGCGGTCGGTCAGCATATCGTTGCTCACCGCCACTGCAACATGGTATGTTCTGTCTTTTTTCAACTCTTGAATAACGCGATTGGATTTTTTTTCGTATTTTTGCACCCGATTTTTTTATTAACAACGACTGTAAACTATGAAAAAGCGCCTATTGACGTTTGCCATTGGCTTCTGTGTTGCGTTGGTGCTTGCCTCCTGCGGAGCGTCGAAGCCTGTGGCCGACACCGCGTTGGGGGAGGCAGTATCCTTCGACCGCCATCAGGTGTGGCAGCTTGTCGCCCTCAAGGGTAAACCGGTCTCAGGTCCTGCCACCACGCTCATTCTCAACTCGGAAGCCGGGGCCCTCAATGGACGCAGCGCCTGCAACCGCTACTTTGCCGACTTCACACAGAAGCTCGTCGAACAGACGGCACAGGGGACGCGCTATGCGCTCAAGATCAGCTATCTTGGAGTGGGCGAGACCCGCTGCCCCGACGCTGACATGGAGGCTGAGGCCCGCTACCTTGCGCTGCTGCCCAAGGCCGATGCCTGCCTGCTGACGGAATACACCCTCACGCTCTACAAAGGGAACAAAGAGATACTCAAATTCGAGCTGCAATGAATGTTTCGTACAAGAGACTCAGTATCAGCGTGCCAGTGCGCTGTATGATGTGGCTGAAGAGGCGTATGCGCTATGTGCGTGCTGCGGGGTGCATTGTGACTGACGACGAGGGCAATATGCTGCTCATCAGGCGCAACGGCCGGTGGGATTTGCCGAAGGGCAAGGTGGAAGCCGGGGAGACCCTGCTGCAGGCTGCCCTGCGCGAGACGTTGGAAGAGACGGGGGTGAGAGTGGAGGAGAGGAAAGCGGAAAGCGGAAAGAGAGAAGTGGATGATGCGGAGGATCGGGTGCTACCTGCCATCAAGACCTACCATATCTATAATTTATACGGGGGATGGCACTTGAAGCAGACCTCGTGGTTTGAGGCGCATGCCGCCGGCGTGATGCCCGAGGGCAAGCCGCAGGGCGAGGAGGGGATCAGTGAGGTTGAGTGGGTCAGGCCTGAACAATGGCATCGGCGCCTCAGCACCTCATACGGCACGCTCAGGAGGGTGGAAAGAGCAACGATAAAGTTGGAAAGATGAATGGATAAGTTGTCGCAGATAGCCCTCAGCATGACGCCTGGATTGGGTCCGACGTCGATACGCAGACTGCTGGATGTCTACCCGGGGCAGGATGTTTTTGAGTTGCCGGCGACGGAGCTGTACCACGCCTTCGGCACACATCGCGACGTGGCGGGGCACATCGTGGGACGCACGGCTTTCGGGCGCGCCGAGGAAGAGCTGCGCTTCTGTGAGCGCAACGGGATCAGGGCGCTATTCTGCACGGACGACGATTTTCCCCAGCGGCTCAACCGAGAGGATACGGGCGATGCGCCGGTGCTGCTCTATGTCAAAGGGGCGCTTGACCTGAACCGCGAGCGGTCGGTGGCTATTGTTGGCACACGACGTGCTACACCGCAGGGTCGCGACAATACACACCGCCTTGTGCGTGAGTTGATACCGACGGGGCCTATGGTGGTCAGCGGACTGGCCTACGGCATAGACACCGCCGCCCACAGCGCCGCCGTGGAGTATGGGTTGCCCACGGTGGCTGTGCTGGGTCATGGCCTGGACCGCATCTATCCGCCGTCGAACCGCCGGCTGGCGATAGAGATACTGGAGAAGGGAGGGGCGTTGGTGACTGAGTATCCGAACGGTACGGCAATCAATCCGCGCTATTTTCCGGCGCGAAACCGCATCATAGCGTCGCTTGCCGATGCCACGGTGGTGGTGGAGGCCTCGGCCAAGGGCGGCGCCCTCATCACAGCGGCGCTGGCTACGGGGTATCACCGCGAGGTGTTTGCCGTTCCCGGGCGACCGACGGATCCATACTCGGTGGGGACCAACAACTTGATAGCCACGCAGAGGGCGCTGCTTGTGCGCGATGGCGACGATGTGGCATACCAGATGGGGTGGCCGCTGAGCGGCCGTCAGGCGTCGGCTGCCGAGCAGCAGACCCTTTTCCCTACGCTCAAACCTGAAGAACAGCGCATTGTGGATTTGTTGCGGCAGTATGGGCAGTTGCCTCTCGACGAGATGGTGGCGATGGCCGCGATGCCGATGCCGCAGGTGGCGGCACTGCTGTTCAACCTGGAGCTTGCCAAGGTGGTAAGGGTGTTGCCGGGGAGATTATACCAGCTTGTTTCATAGGGGCTAAGAGTCTGGGAGTCTAAGAGTCTAAGAGTCAAAGAGTCTAAGGGGCTAAGAGTCTAAGGGTTTAAGGGTCTAAGAGTCAAAGAGTCGAAGGGGCTAAGAGTCAAAGAGTCTAAGAGTCAAAGAGTCAAAGGGTCTAAGAGTCGAAGGGTCTAAGGGGCTAAGGGGGGCTTGGATATGCTTAGGATGTGCTTA
>DFLB01000008.1:70231-78812 GCA_002373995.1 Bacteroidales bacterium UBA3630
CTTAGGATGTGCTTAGGATATGCTTTGGATATGCTTTGGATGGGTGGAGACAGGTGGGGGAGAGTGGAGGAAGGGGGCTTGGTGTCAAGGGGTTGTAACTTTTTTTGCGGCGGTCGCGAATTTTTGTTTATTTTTGCGCAACGTTTATTATTAATATAGTAAAGGATGAAGAAACTGATTGTATGCGTGTTGTTGTTGTTGGCGGCGGCCGGTTTGGGTGCGCAAGTGACGGTGACGGTGGTGGGGGTGGACGGGTCGAGCCGGACGATGGCGGTGGATGCGACAGGGGAGGTGTTTTTCGGGACGGACTATGTGGCGGTGATGAGCAGCGCGTCGACGGGGCAGACGGAGCGTTTTGATATGGACGAGGTGAGCAAGATGCTCTTCAGCGGCAGCGTGCGAGTGACCGATGTGCGGGGGATGACGTCGCTGAGATTGAGCCCAAATCCTGCGACGGAGCGTTTTGTGGTGCATGGAGTGGGGGAGGGCGGACAGTCGCTGTCGGTCTACGATGTGCGTGGACGGCAGGTGATGCAGACGGTGTGTGGCGAGGGCGAGACGGTGGATGTGGGGATGCTGGCCGGAGGCATATACTTTGTGCGAGTGGGGGAGAGGTTTGCGAAGTTGGTGGTCAGGAGACAGGAGTGAGGATGGTAATAGGTTGGTTGATTGACAGATGAGTTTGTATGATGAGGGTGAGGATTTGGTAAATGACACTTATGAAGAAGGTTATATATCTGTTATCTTTTGCGGTGGGGCTGATGGTCTCGCTGACGGGATTGGAGGCGCAGGAGCGCTATATCAGGGTATACTCGAATGGCGAGGTGGTGTACAATGCATCGACTACGGGTAGCAACCGGTTGACATTCAGCGGTAGCGATGCCGTGTTTACCCACAACGGCGTATCGTGGACGACGACGGTGGGGGAGGTGGACAGTTTGGTGTTCTATCGTGGCAGCGGTGAGGACACGAACGATGTGGGCGGTGGCGACACGGTGAGTGTGGATACTGCGGGAGCGGTGTACATCACGTGGAACGGCACGACGGTCGATGTGGTGAACCCCTTTGAAACACAGGGAGTCACGGTGACGAACGAGGGTGGGGATGTGAGTGTGGTTTCGACGATAGACAGTGCATATATACCTTATATACTGCGAGGTACGTCGCAGGAAGGGTCGTTGACCATCAGTACGGTGGAGAAGGTCTTTCTGCGGATGGACAACCTGAGTCTTGCCTCGACATCGGGGCCAGCCATACTGATTGCGAGCGACAAGAAGGCGGTGTTTGAGCTGGCGGGAACCAGCACGCTGTCGGACAATGCTTTAAGCAATGGAAAGGGTGCGTTGCAGAGTGTGGGAAAGATAGCCTTTCAGGGAGAGGGGACATTGAACGTCAGTGGTTTGGCGAAGCATGGCATTCAGAGTAGCGGCAGTTGTACGGTCAACGGCGGTACGGTGAATGTGGTGTCGGCGGTGAAGGATGGTATGAATGTGGACAACTTCTACCTGTACGATGGAGTGGTGAGTGTGACGGGGACGGGAGGTGACGGAGTGGATGGCGACCAGGGGCACATAGAGATATACGGAGGCCGCCTGACAGTGGTCTGCACGGCTGACGATGCCAAGGGTTTGTGTTGCGACAGCACGATGACGATAGCGGGAGGTACGGTTGATGTGACGGTCAACGGGGTGCAGTCGAAAGGCATCAAAACCAAGGGGTTGCTGGTGGTGAGTGGCGGTAGTGTGACGGTGAATGCCGGTGGGACGCTCAGTCTGGAGCCAGTGGGGGCGGGCTATGACCCCTCGTACTGCACCGGCATCAAGGTGGGCGGCAATGCCCTCTTCGTGGGCGGGGAGACGACGGTGGTTTGTGCATCGACCAATGCCGGAGGGAAGGCTGTCTCGGCGGACGGCAACATCACCCTTGCGGCCGGTACGCTCAGCCTGAGCGCTACCGGCGCTTGCGCCAAGTATATGGACTCCACAGGTGCTTACGACAGTTATGCCTCGGCCTGCCTGAAGGCTAACGGCAACATTGCTGTCAGCGGTGGCACGCTGACAGCCACTGCAGGCGGGAGAGCCATCACCTGCGACGGCATATACACGCAGACGGGTGGCAGAGTGACAACCACGACCAATGCAGCTGGCTTTACCACTATTGGCAGTGGCACTTCGTGTAGCGACGGTTTTGCCCCGGCCTGTCTCAAGGCCGACGGGGATATATCGATAACGGCGGGTGTTTTCTCCGGCACCAGTACCGGCAAGGGAGGTAGGGGTATCGTCTCCAATGGTAGCTTCACGGCTGGCACACTGGATGGTGCAGACAGCTTGTTGCGCGTCTATGTCAGCACAAGCGGAGCAACGGTCAATTCGACCACCAACAGCAATGCATGGAAAGGTATAGCAAAGGGAATCAAGATTGAAGGCAACATCACGATAAACAGCGGCTATGTGCAGTCGTACTGCTCGCAGACCAGCGGCGATCCGACAGGCGAGGCCATTGAGAGTAAGGACTCTATCTTCATTCACGGCGGATACATTGAGGCCAACGCCTATGACGACCCCATTAACACTGCCGTTTACTATGAACAGACGGGGGGATACGTGTGGGCTTACTCGCGGCACAACGACGCCGTGGATTGCAACGGCACAATGATGCGTCTATCAGGCGGAGTGCTGATAGCCATTGGAAGCGAGTGTGCTATCGACAACAACCGAGAGGAAAGCGGACAGCTTGAGATCACAGGTGGCACGATAGTGGCCATTGGCGGAAGCATGGGTGCCATCGAGAGCGCGCCCACCTGTAGCGGTACGCAGAAAGGCCTTACTTGGGGCAGTGCGGGCGGAGGAGGACCGTGGGGCGGTGGCGGCGGCAGCGGATCGTCGTTGGCTACCAATGGTTTCTGTGTCAAGACATCGTCGGGTAGCGAGGTGTTGACTTTCAAGATGCCCACGGTCAGCGGCAGCGGGTTCTACACACCTGAGGTGGCCGACTATGGTCCCGGTGGTCCCGGAGGCGGTCCCGGCGGTAGCGGCACCAGCGCCATTTATGTATCTTCACCCGACATCGTCAGCGGCACGTACTATTACTACAGTTCGCCGACTGTCAGCGGTGGTAGCCACTGGCATGGATTGTATAGTGGGGCGACGGTGACGACCTCAGGCAGTGGAACTTCGGTAACAGCGCAGTAAGTATTTCGTTTTTTACTTTGATAATTATGAAAAGGACAATCAGTATAGTGGTGATGTTGATGGCAGTGGTCTTATCAGCTTGCAACAAGAATGAGGGTACCGGTGGGTCGGCTACGGTGCAGGGCAAGGTCTACAAGGTTATTCATGCCGACGATGACTATGACCTCAGTACCGACACGGTGGTGGCTGCCAAGCAGGACGTCTTCATCGTCTATGGCAGCGAGGGCTATGTGGGTGACGACGTGGAAACTGGCGACGATGGTGGCTACCGCTTCCGCTACCTGACGGCGGGCGATTATACGGTTTATGCCTACAGCGAACTGGCCAGCGGCGAGAAAGTGGCTGTCAAGCATACGGTTACGGTTGCCGACGGGAAGACGGTGGATGTGCCGGATATCTATATCCATACCGGCAAGGCCAACGGAACCTCGATGGTAAGGGGCTGGGTGCAGTGTACTTGGTTTGACAAAAATGCCAACACGGTGCGCACCGGTTGGGCCCTTGGGGAGAGGGTATACATCCAACGGATGGGAGAGGAATACTACTTCGACGATACGCGTGTGGGTCTCGGCGGGGTGTTCTACTTTCAGAAATTGCCACCCGACACATACGTTATCTATGCCTTGGGACAATACAATGACGAAACTCCCTATGCAGTCTACGATACTGTCTCTGTCGATGCGACAGGGCGGATCTACGACGCCGATACTCTGAATATTAGATTAAAAGCATAATAATATGAAAAAACGTATCATCATTCTGTTAGTCTTCACTCTCATCGGTGGTTGCCTCTATGCCCAAGACAAGGCCGGCAAGCGTGAGCGCAAGAAAAACCTCGTCGTCAAGGAATGGAACGTCAAGGCTGGTAGCCGAACCCCCTATCTTGACAATGTTGTCACCTATGACGAACTGGGCCGCAAAGTGGAAGAAATCGAGTACGCCTCCTATGGGCAGAAGAAACGCGTTACCTACACCTACGAGGGCAACAGCACCAAGTGCAAAGAGCAGGTGGAATATGACGACAAAAACAAGCCAGTGCGTATCAAACAGTTCGAATACAATGACGACGGCACACGCAAGGTACAGAAAAACTATAAGCCCAATGGTAAGCTTGAGAGTACTAAAACCTTCGAATATTCGTATAAATGAGCGTGCTTGATCAGATGCAACCCATCGGACTTGATGACATGAAGGCCGTCAGGTTGATGAACCGTGTGGATCAAAAGTATATGGCTTCCGTGAGTCAGTTGGAAGAACTACTCTCGCGCGTTGCCGACAGCTACTATGTGCAGCATGTTGCCGGCGACCCGCTGGCTCCCTATCGCACACTCTATTTCGACACTGAAGGCCTGTGCATGTACACCATGCACCATAACCAGAAGTTAAACCGTCAGAAACTGCGCGTGCGCACCTATCGTTCGACAGATACAACCTTCTTCGAAATCAAGAATAAAGACAACAAAAAGAAGACGCGTAAAGTCAGGATACCCATCGATGTAGTGATGTTTGATGGCGCCCTGTCGGTGCCAGAAGTGACGCAGTTCGTCAATAACAACACGCCTTATCCTGTTGATAGTTTACATCAGTGTCTTGAGAACCGTTTTGAGCGTATCACGCTCGTTGACAAAGGTATGAGTGAACGTATTACCATCGACCGCGGTATCACCTTCCACAATCGTGCCACTGGCATCGAGGCCGACATAAGCAAGCTCCTCGTCATTGAAGTGAAACACGAAGTTGGTGCGCCGATGAGCAACATCGAACGTGCGTTGCACGATTTGCACGTCTTGCCGCGTCGTATGAGCAAATACTGCATTGGCACTGCTTTGACCGACCCTGCTGCCAAACGTAACCGGTTTAAACCCAAACTGCTGCATATAGAAAAGATAATGAACAACATTTAATACCGATTTAAACCATGAAACCTCTATTGCTGCAAAGCACAGAAATTAACGAAAGTATCGCTGCTCGTTTCGGTAATGCCGAGGAGCAGAGTATCGACTTCCTTGGATTGCCACTCTTTGATGGCCCCGGCCTCTGGCGTCTGCTTATACTTTTCGGTATCAACCTCTTGGTATGCTGGGTTATCACTCATTTCTTTTATTACCGCAAAAGCCGCCGCCGCGACTACTACTTCACCTACATGCTCTTCTCCACCGCCATTTTCTTTATTCTCTACCAACTCCAAAACATGAAGATAGAAGTCGGTATTGCTCTCGGTCTCTTCGGTATATTCAGTATGATACGCTATCGCACCGAGCAGCTGCCCATCCGCGAGATGACCTACCTCTTTGTCCTCATCGCCATCAGTATCATCAACGGTGCCGGCATGGCCTCCAGCTACGTCTCCTTCGCCGCCGTCAATATTCTTTTCATTGCCATCATCTGGGTACTCGAAGCTGTTGGCATGTTTAATCGCAAGTCCCAGAAGATCATTACCTATGAGAAGATAGATCTCATCCGCCCCGACCGACGCGAGGATCTCCTCGCCGACCTCCGTCAGCGCACCGGCCTCGACATCGTCAAAGTTCAAGTGGGTAGTATCAATTTCTTGAAAGACACTGCTTTCATTAAAGTAACCTACATACCTGAAGACAGCGAGCCCAACGACATTGACATGGTCACCAAGTTTAAAAACAAGTAATGCACGGCAAGCGCTGCATATTACTTCTCCTCCTGTGGCCTGTCCTTGTCGTGGCCCAGCATTACGACTTGGCCTCCGAACTCTCGGCAGCCGCTGGCTTCAAGGCATGGCGCGGTGGCAGTATTTCGTTGAGCGAGAAGGCTCGTTTTACGCAGAGCAGCACCCGCTACAGCCAGAGTAAAACCGCCATCGTACTGCAGCAGAACATCTTGCGTCGCCAGCTGGACCTCTATGATCTCCGTCTTCGCCTCGGCGCGGGCTACACCTTCATCAACCGGCTCTCTGACCCCTACACGAATCCTTACTACGAGAACCAGCATCGCCTGATGACGCAGGCTTCCCTTGGCTGGCGCTACGGCTTCTGGCGGTTCACCACACGCCTGCGTGCCCAAGGCACCTTCCGCGATGCCTCACGTGGCGACTACCGCTACAACCCAAAGCTCGCCCTCCGCTTCCGCCTCTCTGCGGCCTATGCTCTGCCTGACCGCCCGTGGAAATTCGCTGCCCACACCGAATTCTTCTATCGTGCCAACGACCCCCGCGGTGCCTTCATCGACGAGTGGCGCACCACCGCCGAGGCCACCTACCTCCTCGACCGCCACTCCTCCCTGACCTTCTACGCCAAATACTTCCACGAACTCCAGCAGTCCAATCCCTTGCGTATGTTGGCCCTCGGACTGCGTTACAATTTTGAATAACGAAACCTTCAATACAGATGAATACCAGAAACATGATCACCATTGCCGCAGCCACCCTCCTACTGACAGTGGCTTGCGGCGCCAAGACGCAACATTACAACGCCGCCGACGGCAGCGTCTCCGCTACCCTCAAAGGTTCCGACCATTGGACCATCACCGACGCCCATGGGCAGGAACCCGTCACCGACTACGACTCCATGCGCGTCACCGAGGTTGGCACCGACGGCCATCCCCAGACTGTTATCTATTATCGTGGCAACGAACAGCACATTCGCCAGTATTACAGCAATATGCAACTCCGTTGCGAAGGCATGACCGTCAACGGGCTCAGCGAAGGCCGCTGGGTCTTCTACCATTCCAACGGCAACGTGCAGAGCGAGTGCACCTTCATCCACGGCCGCGAAAACGGCCCCTACCGCGTCATGCGCGAAAACGGTGCCCCTTACTATATCGGCCAGTACACCGACGGCAAACCCTCCGGCATCTGGGAAATCTACGACCCCGATGGCAACCTCGTCGGCACAAAGGAATACTGATGATAGACCTCGGACTCGACATCTACCGCTCCATCGGCCTTGAGGCCGACCGTATGGGTATCGACGCCTATGCCGTCGGCGGTGTCGTGCGCGACTACTTCCTCCACCGTCCCTGCACCGACATCGACGTCGTCTGCATCGGCCCTGAAAACGGGGGCGAAGTGCATATCGGAATAGAATTGGCCAAGGCCGTCTCCGCAGCCGTCGGAGGCTCCAAAGTGTCTGTCTTCAAGACCTTTGGCACCGCCTCGTTCCGCTATCATGATATGGAACTGGAGTTCGTCGGAGCCAGACGCGAGAGCTACAGCCACGACAGCCGCAAGCCCGTGGTCGAAAATGGCACCCTCGAAGACGACCAGCGCCGCCGCGACTTCACCGTCAACGCCCTGGCCGTCAGCCTCAATTCCAACCGCTACGGCGAACTGATAGACCCCTTCGGCGGCATACGCGACCTCAACGACGGCATCCTCCGCACCCCTCTCGACCCCGACATCACCTTCAGCGACGACCCCCTGCGCATGATGCGCGCCGTCCGCTTCGCAGCCCAACTCGGCTTCCGCATCGCCGACGACACCCTCCAGGCCATCACCCGCAACGCCGACAGAATTAAAATAGTCAGCGCCGAACGCATCACCGTCGAACTCAACAAGATAATGCTCTCCCCGCAACCCAGCGCCGGCCTCAAACTGATGCAGAAATGTGGCCTCATGCAACTCATCCTGCCGGAAATCAGCGCCCTCCAGGGAGTGGAAACCGTCGACGGCCGAGGCCACAAAGATATCTTCTACCACACCATGCAAGTGATTGACAATGTGGTGATGGCAGAAGCCGGAGGCCGTAAGTCGGAAGAGACCGAAGACGAAGCCAGGCCCTCCAACCTCTGGTTAAGGTGGGCCGCCCTCCTCCACGATGTCGGCAAACCCGGCGTCAAGCGCTACGAAACCCGTCAAGGGTGGACCTTCCACGGCCACGAAGCACGCGGCGCTCGCATGGTGAAACGCATCTTCCAGCGACTCCGACTGCCCATGGGCGCCGAAATGCGCTACGTCGAAAAACTCGTCTTGCTCCACATGCGCCCCATCGTCCTCAGCGAAGACGAAGTCACCGACAGCGCCGTCCGACGCCTCCTCTTCGAAGCCGGCGACGACATCGACGACCTCATGCTCCTCTGCAACGCCGACATCACCAGCAAAAACCCTGACAAAGTCCGTCGACACAAAGCCAACTTCGAACTCGTCAAGCGCAAACTCGTCGAACTCGAAGAACGCGACCGCATACGCAACTTCCAGCCACCCGTCAGCGGCGAAGACATCATGCGCACCTTCGCCATCGGCCCCTGCCGCGAGATAGGCACCATCAAGGACGCCATCAAAGACGCCATCCTCGACGGCCAGATCCCAAACGACCGCGACGCCGCCTGGCAAATGATGCTCCGCCTCGGCGCCGAACTCGGCCTCACCCCCGCACAATAGCCCCCCCCTGTAACTCATCCTAAGCACATCCTAAGCACAT
>DFLB01000008.1:78895-87856 GCA_002373995.1 Bacteroidales bacterium UBA3630
CCTAAGCATATCCTAAGCACAACCTCTGCATATCAAAAGTCAGCCGCGGAGCATCCATTCTCGCACCCATATACAACACCCCTCCGCCACCCCTGTTGAAATATTTTTTCTCCATATCAGTATTATTTTGTATTTTTGCAATCGTTTAATCAAAAAACATTAAAACCATATAGCTAAGAAAACCAGAGAATCATCCCCGAAGCCTGTGGCTGCGGCCGCAATGATTGATCTATAAACAATTATTGATATGTACCAACACCTGAAAATAGAAGAGCGCGGCGCAGTGGCCATCATGACCATCAGCGCACCCAAAAGCCTCAACGCATTGAACAGCACCATCCTGGGCGAGATGGACGACTTCCTTACCCACCTCGACTGCAACCGTTTCCGCTGCCTCATCGTCACCGGCGACGGCGAAAAAAGCTTCGTGGCCGGAGCCGACATCAGCGAGATGGCCAACCTCAACATGCAGGAAGGCAACGCCTTCGGCGCCAAAGGTGCCGCCGTCTTCCGCAAACTCGAAACACTCCACCTCCCCGTCATCGCCGCCGTCAACGGCTTCGCACTCGGCGGTGGCTGCGAACTCGCCATGGCCTGCGACATCCGCATCTGCTCCGACAACGCCCGCTTCGGCCAACCCGAAGTCGGCCTCGGCATCATCCCTGGCTTCAGCGGCACCGTCCGCCTGGCTCGCCTCGTCGGCATGGGCATGGCCAAACAGCTCATCTTCACCGGCAAACCCATCCGCGCCGACGAAGCCCTGCGCATCGGCCTCGTCAACGCCGTCGTCCCTCAAGCCGAACTGATGGACAAAGCCATCGAACTTGCCAACCAAATCGCCGCCAACGCACCCCTCGCCGTCAAAGCCGCCAAACGCTGCATCAACGACCAATACGACATGGACGCCGACGCCGCCATCCAGAACGAAAACGTCTTCTTCGGCCGCTGCTTCGCCACCGAAGACCAAAAACTCGGCATGAAAGCCTTCCTCGAAAAAGGCAAATACGAATTCCAAAGTAAATAACGCTTAGAAACCGAAAAAAGTATTAACTCTTAAAAATAAATTTAGCAACATGAAAATCTGTGTTATCGGAACCGGCACCATGGCAAAAGGCATCGTCAAAGCCTTCGCCGCACAAATGCCCATCGTCATGAAAAGCCGCACCCAGGCCAGCCTCGACAAAGCGATGGCCTCCATCGCCAAAGGCTACGCCAAACTCGTCGAAAAAGGCAAAATGACCCAAGAGGCCGTCGACGCCCTCCTCAAAAACATCCAGACCACCACTGACTACGCCACCTTCGCCGACGCCGACCTCGTCATCGAAGCCGCCGTCGAGGAAATGCAGCTCAAAAAGGATGTCTTCACCGAGCTTGACGCCATCTGCAAGCCCGAAACCATCTTCGCCACCAACAGCTCCTCGCTCTCCATCACCGAGATAGCTGCCTGCACCAAGCGTCCGGCCCAATTCATCGGCATGCACTTCTTCAACCCCGCCGACCGCATGGCCCTCGTCGAAGTCATCCGTGGCCAGCTCACCAGCGACGAAGTCTGCAAATGCGTCGTCGACCTCGCCACCTCCATCGGCAAGCAGCCCGTCGAGGTCAAAGAAGCTCCCGGCTTCGTCGTCAACCGCATCCTCATCCCCATGATCAACGAAGCTGTCGGCATCCTCGCCGACGGCATCGCTACCGCCGAGGATATCGACAAGTGCATGATGCTCGGCGCCAACCACCCCATGGGCCCCTTGGCCCTGGCCGACCTCATCGGCAACGACGTCAACCTCGCCATCATGGAGGTCCTCTACAAAGAGTTCGGCGATCCCAAATATCGTCCCCACCCCCTGCTCCGCAAGATGGTCCGCGCCGGTCTCCTCGGCCGCAAAACCGGCGAAGGCTTCTACAAATATTGAGTGCCTTCCTGCATAAACTACGAAAGCGTCGGAACGGTATGGCCGTTCCGACGCCTTTTTTTACTCTGGTTAAATCTTGTTAGAGTCAGATTATTACTAAAACCATATAAAAAAGGAGGTCCTTTTTTCTCTACTCCCGGACCCAGCGGCCGAGGTTTTGGAGGTATTGGCGGTAGGCGCGGTAGGTGGGGTCGGCGTCCAGCAGGGGGCGCAGGCGGGGGGCGCGGCGGCAGTAATCTTCGCAGCGGCGCATCAGGCGCAGGTGCTCGCGCACGTTGGGGTGCCAGTAGAAGGTCTCGTCGGGGTCGAGCCACTGTGCGTCTTCGAATTCGAAGCCCGCGGCTTCGTCGGGCAGCACCCTCATGGCGGCGGAGAGCATCTGGTTCAGTGCGTCAAGCTGGTGGCCCTGTTCCCAGAGGCGGTCGGCCTCGTACTCGCGGCAGCAGCACTCATCGCGCACCACGCTGCAGGCTCCGTACAGGTATTCGTCGCCCTCGCGCAGGCTGCGGTGGTAGTCCGCTAACGTGCGGCCGCGGTCGTCCACCTTTGCCCATTCGCTGGGTATGACGTTGGTGCGCTGACCGTTGCTCCAGGCCATCATGCGCTTGTTGATTCGGATTCTTTTCTCTTTGTTCATAGCTGTCTTTTTTTGTGGTTGATGATGATCGGGTGGGGCCTATGCGGGCGTCGGAGCGCAGTGTCCGTTGCCGTCGGAGTAGCTATGTCAAAGAACACACGGTGAGGTACATAAAACGCACACACAAAACCGCATAATCCACCCGTCCGAGACCCTTTTTCGTAGGGTCATCGTCTCGGTGTTATGTGTGCTAAATAATGACTATGAATACCTTAACGCATTGCGTCGTGCTGATGTATCAAGTGCAAAGATATGAAAAAAATCGCACTCCGTGCGATTTTTTTTAGTTGACAGTTTGCAGTTGGTCGTTTGGCGGGCTGTTACAGCAGGTCTTCGAGGGTCCAGAGCCGGTTGGTGTTCGACCCTTTGACGAGGATGTCGGCATCACTGACGGGATGTGCCGTCAGCCACCCTCTTACAGCTTCGGTGTCAGGGAAGAGGAGCATGTTGTCGGGGTGGGGCAGTGGCGCCCATTCCGGGCCGACGAGCAGCACTTGGTCTACGTGGCAGGAGCTGAGTTGCTCCACCACACGCTCGTGTTCTTTCCTTTCAGCGGCTCCCAGCTCATGCATACCGCCCATTATGACAATGCTTTTCCTGTTCCCGGCTTTCCATTTCCCGTTTATCATCGTCCCAAACGAGGAAATGGCGGCGGCCATGGACGAGGGGTTGGCATTGTAGCAGTCGAGGTATAGGCGGTTGTTGCGGGCTGTTTCCTTCAGCTCGGAGCGCTGGTTGCTGGGCCGGTATTCCTCGATGGCCTCCTTGATGTCGAAGGGCTCCACGCCGAAGTGCAGGCCCACGGCAACGGCGGCCATGCAGTTGTCGAAGTTGTAGCCGCCCAGCAGGTGGCTCTGTACGGTGTATACATTGTCGCCCACCTCGAAGTAGAATTTCATGAATGGTGCATCGTCCACGTGGCTGCCGTGCACATCGGCCTCGGCCTCGGCACCGTAGGTGAGTAGGCTCAACGGCGTGCGTTCGATGGTGGAAGGGACAAAGGCGGGGTTGTCGGGAGCGTAGGCCGGAATGACCGAGCGCAACCCTGGTATGGTGGCCAACCGTTCGGCTTCATGCATCAGCCGTTCGCTTGCGGCGTTGACGAAGACCAGCCCCTGCTTGCCGGCTATCCAGCGGTAGAGCTCTGTCTTGGTCTGCACCACGCCTTCGAAGGATCCGAAGCCTTCAAGGTGGGCTCGGCCCACGTTGGTGATGAGGCCGCAGTCGGGATCGGCGATGGTGCACAGCTGCTCTATCTCGCCCGGGTGGTTGGCTCCCATCTCGACGATGGCCATCTCTGCGTCGGGTGGAATGGAGAGCAGTGTGAGCGGCACGCCCAAGTGGTTGTTCAGGTTGCCTTTTGTGGCTGTCGTACGGTAGCGCTTGCCCAGCACGGCGTGCACGAGTTCTTTGGTGGTGGTCTTGCCGTTGGTGCCGGTGATGCCGATGATAGGTATCTCCAGATGGCGACGATGCTCGCGGGCAAGTGCTTGCAGCGTGGCTAACACGTTGGGGACCACTATGCAGCGGTCGTCAATCTTGTATTGCTCGTCGCTGATGACGCAGAGGGCGGCACCTTGCTCCAAGGCTTGGGCAGCGTAGGCATTGCCGTCAAAGTGTTCGCCCTTGAATGCGAAGAAGATGCATCCGGGGGTGATGTTTCGCGAGTCAGTGGTTACACAGTGCGAAAGGCTGTAGGTTTGGTAAAGGCGCGATAGCATAGGGCTTTGGGGGTTGTTTTTATGGATAAACGTGCTTGTCTCTTTTTTATTGTGTTTAGGACAGTCGACCGCTGATTACGCCTCCTATGGAGTCGGCACGGGCACCCGTCACCGAGGCCAAGGTGTTCACCCGCCCCATCAATCGCAGATAGCCAAGGAGGGCAAAAATGATAGCCTCTTTGTAGTTGATTGTCATGCTGTCTGGTATTATTACCTCAACGTTTGGTGCAAGCTTTGCGATGAGCGTTATGAGGTGTTTGTTGAAGGCTCCGCCTCCCGTTACAAGGAGCGATGTGGTCTTTTCGCGTTGCAAGACGGAGGCTATCTGGCCTGCAATATGCTGTGTGGCGGTGGCGAGGAGGTCTTCTGTCGATGCTGGAGAGGCTTCTATCAGAGGCCAGAACTCGCTCATTACCCATTCTTTACCCAATGATTTTGGGGCGGGCTCGCGGTAGTACTTCAATCCATCCAATGCGGCAGCCAGCCCTTTGTCGACGTGACCTGTCCGAGCGATTGCCCCGTCCGCATCATAGGCCATCCCGAGCCGTTCTGCCAGTCGGTTCAGCACCATGTTGCAGGGGCAGATGTCGAACGCAATGCGCTTGTTGTTAGAGCGATAGGAGATGTTTGCAATGCCGCCCAAGTTCAGGCAGGCATCGTATTTGTTGAAGAGTATTTCGTCGCCGATAGGCACTAAAGGCGCCCCCTGCCCGCCAAGGGCCACGTCGAAGGTGCGGAAGTTGCTCACCACCTGCAGCCCTGTCTCGGCGGCTATGGCGTCGCCGTCGCCAATCTGCGTGGTGAGGCCAATCTGTGGCTGGTGGAAGATGGTATGCCCGTGCGATGCTATGGCATCGACTCTGTAGTTTTTGTTTGAAAGAAATCCGTTGATAATCTTGCCGTAATAGTGTCCAAGTTCAACGTTTGCTTTAGCATATTCGAGGGCTGTGCTTTGTTCCAGAGTGGCCAAGCGGCGGCGCCACTGGACGGGGTAAGGGATGGTGTCGGCGGCTATGACCGTATAGCCGGTGTCGTCAATCCTGCAGAGCGCCAGGTCTACCCCGTCGAGCGAAGTGCCTGACATTAGTCCAAGTATATTCATAAAGCGCTGATTATTGGTATGATTATGGAGTCGCAGAGGTATTCGCAGTACAGCTCGGCTCCTGTCTGGTTCAAATGGCTCTCGTCGTAGTAGTGCAGTGAATCGTCGAGGGTTGGCAGAATCTTAAAGTAGAACTTTCCGTAGTTGCTCATTTCTTTTTGAAATACAGTGAGATTTGTGTATGATGAAAGCAGGCATTTTGTGTCGGGCACTTCGAGCAAAATGTAGGGCACCTGCCGGTTGGCAAGGTATCGAGTGCAGCGATGCAATGCCGACAGTTGTTCCGGCAGGGGGTTGATCTCGGTAGGTGGTTGCGGGGTGGGGCTGAAATGGGCGGGTTCATGCTCGACGAAACCTCCTGCAACATATTGATCCTTGGGCTCTTTGAAGTGCTTGTAGACCGGCGACAGAAGGTTGTGGGGCAGCGCATAGGCTGCTGTCGCCACCACGCGCATGTTGCGGGTGCGCAACGCCATGGGTATCATGTCCCACGATGGGGGGACGTTGGACAGCTGGTAGATAGCTGCTTCCACTCCGTCGTGCTGTATGATGTCGGGATGCACCTCGAAAACCACTAAGCGTGGGTTGAGGCTGTCCAACAGCCTGTGCAGCAGCACCTCTGTCTGCATGGGCGTCTGGTTTGAGGACCCCAGGTTGAACGTGCGCAATCCGTGTTGCGCAAAGATGCGCGGATCGAAGGTGCGGTAGGCATGTGACGAGCCGAGGAAGAGCACATCCACCGGCCCGGCTGTGTCAGCCTCGTGCACTTTGGTGTAGAGGCGGTCGTCGTGGCCCAGCTGATAGGTGACGTTGCGGAGTAGGCCTGTGCCACCCAAGAGCCAGAGCATCAGCCAGGTGAAGAGCGTGGCGGCGAGCAGGAAGAGGATGGTATGTCGGACAAAGGTTTTCAAAACTGGAAGTAGATAAAGGGCATTTCTGCTGTCTGCATGAATGCCACGATAATGAATATCAGCAACATATAGCTTAACCAGCGGAGGCCGCGGCTGTGCGGCAAGCGAGAGAGGCCGTGCTCGCGTCCGCGGTTGACCCATTCGACGAGCAGCATCAGCCCCAGGGCTGGCAGGAGGATGAGGTGGTGTCCGCCCCAGGGCATCGGCGAGGGGCCGGAGTGGAGGAAGGAGGCTATGTAGTTGAATGCAAACGAGATGGAGGGCGAGCGGAAGAAGACCCAGCCGAGGGTGACGAGGGCGAAGGTGAAGAGCATTCGTAGCACGTCGGGCAGCGACGGCAGGGGGCGGCCTTCGGCGACGGTGTCGCGGAAGCGACGGTTGCGTCCGGTGAGGATGAGGGGCATGAAGAGTAGCGCATGGAAGAAGCCCCAGGCCAGGAACGTCCAGTTGGCACCGTGCCAAAATCCACTCAAGAGAAAGATTACCAATGTGTTGAGTATGACCCTTGCGCGTGGCACCAGGCTGCCGCCAAGGGGTATGTAGACATAGTCGCGGAACCATGAGGTCAGCGAGATGTGCCAGCGGCGCCAGAACTCGGCGATGTCGCGACTGAAATAGGGGACGTTGAAGTTGCGTCGCAGGTTGATACCGAAGAGTTTAGCTGTGCCGATAGCGATGTCGCTGTAGCCTGAGAAGTCGCCGTAGATCTGGAATGAGAAGAGCACGGCTGCGGCTATCAGTGCCCCGCCGCCGTAGGCGGCGGGGTCGGCGTAGATGGCGTCGACGTAAACGGCACATCCATCGGCTATTATCAGCTTTTTGAAGAAGCCCCAGAGCATTTGGCGCAGGCCGTCGACAGCCTGCGGACGGTCGAAGGTGCGGGGCTGCTCGAATTGAGGCAGGAGGCTGGAGGCGCGCTCGATAGGGCCTGCCACCAGCTGGGGGAAGAAGGCGACGTAGGCGAAGAAGGCCACCGCATTGCGTGTGGGCTGGATGGTGCGGCGGTAGACGTCGATGGAGTAGCTCAGCGCCTGGAAGGTGTAGAACGAGATGCCCACCGGCAGCACGAGGTGCAGGAGCAGGCCGTCGGCGTGCCCGCCGAGGAAGAGGTCGGCAAAGGACTGGACAAAGAAGTCGTAGTACTTGAAGAGGCCGAGGATCAGCAGGTTGACGCCAATGTTGAGCCACATCAGCACTCGGCGCCGGCGCCCCTCGGAGGCTGCAATGGCAATGCCGCTGAGGTAGGAACAGGCCGAGGTGAAGGCTATCAGGAGCAGGAAGCGCCAGTCCCACCAGCCGTAGAAAAGGTAGGAGGCTGCCAGCACAAAGAGGTTCTGCCAGCGCAGCGAACGGCGCAGGAGCCAGTAGACGGCGAATACAACTGGCAGGAATACAGCAAATTGTAGCGAGTTGAACAGCATGTCTGCGTTTGCAAAAATACGTTTTTTTTCTCATTTTCGGAGAAGAAAGAGAGGGGGGCAGCTGGTAGCTGGCAGCTATCTGTTTACGGTTGACAACCTGCTCCCTGCTCTCGGCTGCCAGCTTCCCGCTCTTCCCCCGGCTCCGGGCCGCCGGTGGTCCGGTTTTTGTCGGACCACCATCGGACCACCATCGGACCATCCCCGGACCATCCTCGGACCAAGAGCTTTGAAAAAAATATGTGCAGAATGCAATTTTTTCGTATCTTTGCAGCACTAAAAATGTAGAACCAACAAAAAAACTACAGCCATGAAACGCTTAGCAATCATTGCAGTTATGGTCCTGATGGGCCTCACGGCATCGGCCAGTTCAATCCACTATTTCACTCGCTCGCAGGCCGTGCGGACGGTGGAACACCTGGGCCGGCAGAACGAGATGATGATTTACTGCGGCTACGATTACGAAATCGAGACCTACGTGCTAATCAACGAGGTATGGATGGAGCGCGTGAATTCGTCGTACTACGAGATATGGGTCTACGGGTACGATGCCTACACGGGCGACGAGATCTATATGCCGCTCGACCTGCAGTGTGTGTGGCTGTACAGCGCGGGGCGGATGTACAATGCGGCCCAGTACCTGCGGTTCCACGCCACGGTGCATGTGCCTACGATAAGGTGGTATGTGCCGCCTTACAACCCCTTCACGCGGGTGGTGCACCGGACGGGCTATGTGCGCAGCTACCACTACGACATACACCGTCGCGGCTGGATGCCGCCGGCACCGCCGGTGCACGGCTATGGCCCGGCCCATCATCCCCCGCTGCCTCCTTACTATATGCGCACGCCGCAGAGTCCGGCACCTGCCCCGACCACGCGGTGGACGCCCGGCAGCGACCGTCCCAAGGTGAGCGCAGCCCCTTCGCATAGCGGCGGCAACAGCTCGCGGCCCACGACGGGCAACAATGTGGCCCCTGCTCCGAGTCGCAACAGCGGTGCCGCGGCATCGCCCTCGCGTTCGGGCAGCACTCGCACAACGACCACGACCACCTCGCCCTCGCGTTCGGGCAGCACTCGCACAACGACCACGACCACCTCGCCCTCACGTTCGAGCAGCGGTACGGCGACTACGACGACCACCTCGCCCTCGCGTTCGGGTAGCACACGCACAACGACCACTACCACCTCGCCTTCGCGTTCGGGTAGCACACGCACAACGACCACTACCACCTCGCCCTCGCGCACGAGCAGCACTCCTGCGG
>DFLB01000008.1:88041-151234 GCA_002373995.1 Bacteroidales bacterium UBA3630
GCAGCACTCCTGCAGCCAAGACCACAGCCTCGCCTTCGCGCACAACGAGTAGCAGCAGAGGAACTTCGACACAAAGAACCACATCACCTTCACGCCGATGAAAGCCAGCGAACTTGTGCTTGCCCCTAACGGCAGCCTATATCATATACGCCTCGACAGCAGTACCTTGGCCGACAAGGTGCTGCTGGTGGGTAACCCGACAAGGGTCGACTTGTTCAAAAACATTTTCGACAGCATAGAGTTCGAGAACCAGTATCGCGAGTTGCGTGCGCTGACAGGGCGCTACCACGGCACGCGGATGACGGTGCTCTCGACGGGCATGGGATGCGACAATATCGACATCGTGATGACCGAGCTGGATGCGGCATTGAGAGTGGAGAACGGTGAGTGGAAAGAGCAGAGCGACAGGAGGTTGCAGGTGGTTCGCATCGGTACGAGCGGGTCGCTGCAGGCCGATGTGGACTGTGGCAGCCACGTGGCATCGGCCTACGCCATCGGTCTGGATGGACTGATGAACTACTACCGCGAGTGGGAGACCCGGCTTCCGGAGATGGAGGAGAGGTTTGTGCGGCATCTATCGCCCGACACCAAGATGGCGCGGCCGTACTGCGTGAAGGGCAGCGAGATGTTGTTGAACAAGATAGGCGGCGGGATGCACCACGGCATCACGGCCACGGCGCCGGGCTTCTACGGACCGCAGGGGCGCACGATAAGACTTCATCCGGCCATTGAGGATGTGAATGAGAAGTTGTCCAGTTTCGGGGTGACTAATTTCGAGATGGAGACGTCGGCAATATACGGCTTCAGCCAGATGCTGGGACACGAGGCGCTGACGGTATGCCTGATTATTGCCAACCGCGCGAAGGGCACCTTCTTGAACGAGTACTACGAGCCGATGCGCGAACTGGTAGGCACTGTGATGGAGCGGTTTATCTGAGGTTGGCGCGGCGCTGCTTGATGACTTCGTAGGCTTCGTTGATTTCTTTCATCTGCTCGGCGGCGTTGCGCTGGAGCTCCTCGCTCATGCCTGCCACGCGGTCGGGATGGTACTTCATGGCCATGCGGCGATAGGCTTTCTTGACTTCGTCGTCGGTGGCTGAGCTGTCGATGCCAAGCACGCGATAGGGGTCTTTGTTGTAGGACGAACGTGTGCTGGACGAGGACCCGCTGTAGCCGCTGCCGTCGGTGTAGCCCACATGACGTTCGAAGATGGAGGTGTAGTCGGATGACGAGATGCCAAGGTATTGCGCAATGAGGCGCAACATGTTGATCTCGGCTTGGTTGAATTCGCCGTCGGCACCGCCGATACCGAAGAGGAAGTCGACCATGTGGTAGCGGGTGCTGTAGTCGGTGTTGACTTTGATTTGGGCACAGACCTGGTCGATGGGGATGTCGCGTTCCACCATTTGCTGGAGGACCTTGAGCATCTGTTTGCCGTTTTCTTCACCGTAGTTGGCGAGGAGGAAGCGCTTGACGAAGTCGAGTTCGCTCTTTTTGACGGCACCGTCAACCTTCATCACGGCGGCGATGAGCACCATGAGGGCCGCGTTGATGTCCTGTTGGGTGCCGGTGTTGCGATAGGGGCCGCGGTGGGTGGAGGTGTAACTGTAGCTGCCACCGTCGCCAAGTTGTTTGTCAGGCGAGATGGCTTTGCCAATGAAATAGCCCAGCAGGGCACCTATGGGGCCACCGAAAGCCCATCCGAGACCGGCAAAAAGCCATTTTGTTATGCTCATGGTTTATTGTTTAAGGATGGAGTATATAATGGATTGAATGTCAGTGCGGATGTTGAGTTGCGCCAAGCGGTTGGGGGTGGCAGAGGGGTGAACCCGATTGGAGAGGAAGACGTAGACAAGGTCGTAATCGGGGTCGGCCCAGACCATGGTGCCGGTGAAACCTGTGTGGCCAAAGGAGGATTGCGACGCAAGGAATGAGGTCTGAGCGTTTTTGGATGGCGTGAGGAGTTGTTTGTCGAAGCCAAGCGCGCGTCGGTTGCCTTGCTTCTCGAAGTGGCGGCGTGTGAATGTCTCGACGGTTTTCTGCTTAAGGTAGCGGTGCCCGTCGAGGGTGCCGCCATTGAGGATCATCTGCATGATGAGTGCTACTTCGCGTGCGTTGGAGAAGAGTCCGGCGTGGCCACTGACACCGCCGAGGGCGTAGGCATTGGGGTCGTGGACGGTGCCGCAGATGAGGCCGCGGAGGGTGTCTTGCTCGGTGGGTGCGATGGTGGCCGGCGACTGTATGTCGGTGGAGGTTAGCGGATTGAAGTGGGTGTGGGTGAGGCCCATGGGTTGGTAGAAATGGATGGAGACGTAGCGGTCGAGGGGCATGGATGTTATCCGCTCGACCATGTCGGCCAAGAGAATGAAACCGAAGTCGCTGTAGCAGTAGCTGTTGTCCTTGTTGAGTTGGCTTTGTGCAATGAGGAGCAGGATGCTGTCGCGGTTGGATGTTTGTTGCCAGAGGGCATCAAAAGCCTTGAGGCCAGCGCAGTGGCTAAGGGCTTGTTTTAGGGTGATGCGCTCTTTGTCGGTATCTTTGAGGTAGGGGAGGTAGCGGCTGAGGCGGTCGTCGAGTTTGACGGCACCGTCGTCAACCAGTTTCATGACGGCCAGCGTGGTAGCCAGGGGTTTGGTGAGCGATGCAAGGTCGTAGATGGTTTCGGGGGTGACGGGTTGGGAGGAAGAGTCATAGGTGAGGCTGCCGTAACATCGGTTGAGGATGAGGCGACCGTGGTGCATGACAGCTATCTGACAGCCAGGCATGGCGGTGTCGCCGATGGCACGCAGAACGATGGTGTCAATGCGGCGGTCGATGTTGAGATTGAGGTCGGCCACGATATCGCGGGCGGCGTCGCGACGATCGCTGCCGGGTACAGCGATTTCTTCGTCCAAATGGGAGACGACGTAGCGGTACTTGGCGTGCAGTACGCGGCGGCAATGGTAATCAATGAGTTGCCTGATGCTGTCGCTCTGGACAGCGGCTGTTTTGATGGCTTCGATGGCTTGTGGAATATCGGGGGGGAGAAGGAGAATATCGTTGCCGGCGAGGAGTGCGGCCAGTTCGCCGCGCCCGTTGCCATAGGTGTTGGTGACACCTTTCATGTCGAGTCCGTCGGTGATAATAAGTCCGTCGAAGTGCATCTGTTTTCGCAGTAGGCTGTCGACGATTATGGGACTGAGGGAGGAGGGCCGTTGCGGGTCGAGGGCATTGACTTGCAGGTGTGCGACCATTACGCCACCTACGCCGGCATCAATCAGGCGCCGGAAGGGGTAGGTGTCGATGCTGTCGATGTATTGGCGGGAGTGGTTGATGACGGGGAGTTCGAAGTGGCTGTCGGCATCGGTGTCGCCATGTCCGGGGAAGTGTTTGGCAGTGGCCATTACTCCTTGGCTCTGTTGTCCAAGGGCATACATGATACCCAGTTGGCTGACGCGTTCGCGGTCGGTACCGAAGGAGCGTGTGCCGATGACGGGGTTCTTGGGGTTGGAGTTGATGTCCACCACGGGGGCGAAGTTGATGTGTACGCCCATTTGACGGCACTGGTGGCCAATCTCTTCACCCATGCGATAGACGATGCTGTCGGCATCAGGTGTCAACTGGCCGAATTTGCTGTTGCGCGGGAAGGAGTACATATCCTTGAGCCGCATGCCCAGTCCCCATTCGGCATCAATGCATACGAGGAGCGGCACCGAGGCGTCTTTCTGCAGGCGACGGGTGATGGCAACCTGGCGGTCGGCAGTGCCGGCGAAGAAGCATACGCCCCCGATACCGTAGCCGTTGATGCGCGAGGAGAATTCGGCAGCCTGGCGGTCGTTCATCTCGAGAGGGACACGGACAACCATCAGCTGTGCAATGCGTTGTTCAAGGGTGAGTTGTTCGAGGGTCTGTTCTACCCAGTTGGCTTCAGGGTCAAGGTAGGTCAGTCCGCGACTGCTGAAGGTTTGGGCCGACGATTTGATGGATAATGCCAGCAGAAGGGTGACGGCCAGCAGGATATGTTTGGTCTTCATTGTTTTAGTTGTTTGTCTATATAGGCCACTTGACGGTGGCGGGGATTGCCTTCGTAGTTGAGTATCACGTAGTTGGCACGCATCATCACCTGTTCGGCAGGTAGCTGTCTGTTGATGCGGTCCATCAGTTGTTTGCGTGTCAGGTGGTCGCGCGCGAGCAGCCGCTGGATTCTTTCTTCAAGGTCGAGGTAGACACAGATGACGGCATCCATCTGTTTGTCAAGCCCGTAGTCGTAGAGTATCGCGCTTTCGAAGAGCACATAGGGGTGCGCGTCGTTCTGGTGGCAGAAGCGATCGAAGTCGTGCATGACGCGCGGGTGCACTAAGGAGTTGAGTTGGTGGAGTTTGTCAGGATTGGCGAATACGATATCGGCAATGCGTTGTTTGTCGGCGCGTCCGTCGTCACGGGTTACTTTTTCGCCCAGCATATCAGCCACTTGCTTCAGAAAGCCGGGGTCGTTGTAGTAGGCGGCGGCCACTGTGTCGGCCACAAAGCATGGAATGCCAAGTTGTTGAAACTCGGCCACTACGGTGCTTTTCCCACAGCCCATACCTCCTGTGATGCCTATGCGTTTCATTTGATGACGACACATTGTACAATATCGGGCTGGACGGCGCGGGGGCGGACATAGTCGGGGAATGACAGCAGGGTGGGTTTGAGTCGGCCTGCGTTGGGAAGGATGTCGTTGTAGTTGACGGCGACGGTCAGTTCCGGGGCGTTCTGGATGTCGCGCTGAGCCATCCATACGCGCACTGTCGCTTGGTCGGGATAGAGTTTTAGGGATGCGTTGGTGTCGGCACCGATAACTTGTATGGGTACTTTGAATTCTTGCTCGACGTAGGCTTCGACCGGTAGGTATAGGTCGACTGCGGTGGCCGAGGGGTGAATGTCAGGGTATTGTTCCCATACGGGGTTGATGGTCAGGCTGAAGTGGTCTGAGTTTTTGATGTTGCAGATCTCGGCGGGCTGGGCTTGCAGTGCGTCGATGCGGCTGAGTGCTTCTTCAGGGCCGTAGAGGGTGATGCTGTCCGGGGTCATCACGGGTTCGCCATAGAGTCCGTATTGCTCTGCAAAAGAGAAGTGTACGTGGTCGATACGGGGCCTGTAGCTACGGTGGGAACGTGGGGAGAGGATGAGATGGAGCGAGTCGCGGTCGGCTGCCACGCGGGTGGCGCCAGGGATGGCGTTGCGCAGTGCGTGGTTGAGCGAGCTGACGGGTATTGAGTAGTGTCTGTCGGTCAGGGCTGTGTCGTTGGCCACCGGGCATTGGACTGTGGGCTCAGACCTCAGCCCAAGCCGCAGTGCATCGAAGCCCGAGAGTGTTGCGGTGACTTCCAAGGATGTGTCCGCTTGGAGTAGGGCATAGCGGATGGTGTCGTAGCCTGTCATCTCTATCCGTACATGTACGGGATACTGTTGCTCTTCCGACATTGAAATGCCCAGCCAGACGAGGATCGTCAGAACGAGGATGACGAGGAAGTGTTTCATCCTTAGCGGTTAAGGTCTATGGATGGGTAATGGACGGCGGTGTCCATTACCCATCGCGGCTCCGTTTACTTCTTGTTTGTTTCTGTGGGGGCGGGCTGTATCATGCTTTTCTCGACGGTGACGATGACGCCGTTGCTGATTTCCACCTCGACGGTGGTGGTGTCGACAGAGTTCACCTTGCCGTAGATGCCGCCCGAGAAGAGTACGCGGTCGCCCTTCTTGAGCTCGTTGCGGAACTTCTGTTCCTCTTTTTCCTTCTTGCGCTGCGGACGCATCATGAGGATCCACATGACTACAAGGATGACAATCATCCATATCCACATTGAGCCGCCGCCTTGCTGTGCTTGTAATAGGTTCATAGTTTTAGTATTTGATGTTTGTTTTTCTGTTTTTCTGTTCTTTTTGTTCTTCCTCGCGTCCTCTGCCGTTACACCGTCTTAGGTTCGCCATTCGTCCGGTTTTTATCGGACCATCCTCGGACCATCCTCGGACCACCACCGGACCATCCCCGGACCAAGAGCCTTGGAAGCCTGTTGTCAGAGCCGACGTGAAACCTTGATTATTTGCTCTTATTCTTTATATACTCTTAACCTCTTAGACTTTTAGACTTTTAGACTTTTTGATTTTTAGACTTTTAGACTTTTTGATTTTTAGACTTTTAGACTTTTTGACTTTTAGACTCTTTGACTTTTAGACCCTTAGACTTTTAGACTCATAGCCTTTTATACTCCTGTCCTCTCCATCTCATCTGTTCACCTGCGCGATTATTTTCAGTTTTTGGCGCGAGGGTTGAGCGTTGCTGACGACGGTGACTTCCTGGAACTGTTGGCCTGACTTGCCGGCGCTTTTGAAGGTGACGGTGATGTAGCCGTCGTTGCCTGGGGCGATGCGGCCCTTGGGGTAGTCGGCCACGGTGCATCCGCAGGTGGCTGAGCAGGAGGAGATGACGAGGTCGGCGTCTCCGGTGTTTCTGAAGTGGAAGCTGTAGCTGATGCTTTCGCCGGCGGAGATGCGGCCGAAGTCGTGGAGGTCGCTGTCGAAGGTGAGGGCGGGCATTTTGGCGTTGTTGTTGTAGCCCTGGGCGCTGCGTGGGTTTTTGATGAGATCCACGTCGGCCTCTCTGTCTTTGTTGCGGCATCCTGTGGCGAGCAGCGACAGTGCGGCGAGGAGGAGTATTGTTTTTTTGTATTGTTTCATGGTTTGTGCTTTTTTTAGTTGGCAGTTGGCAGTTGACAGCTACGTGCTATTGTTGTGGGTCTGAGGCGAGGCCGCGGCCGGTTTTGTTGATGCGGCCTTTGGAGCGGAGTTCGAGGAGGAGCTTGTCGAGGATGCCGTTGATGAAGAGGCGGCTGCGTTCTGAGCTGAATTCTTTGGAGAGTTCGATGTATTCGTCTATGGTGACTTTTTCCGGGATGGTGGGGCAGTTTTCGAGTTCGGCGACGGCCATGTTGATGAGGAGTATGTCGATGGTGGCGACGCGTTCGAATTCCCAGCCTTGCAGTCTGGCTTTGATCATCTGGTCTGTCTCGTGGCGTCCGTCAAGTGCCCGCTGGAGGAGCTGTCGGGCGAAGTCGAGGTCGGCGACGTCTTTTTCTATGCGAGGGTCGAACATGATGGGCCAGGGGGTTGCTTGGTGGAGACTGTCCTGGTCCAGTGTTTTGAGCATCATAAAGTTGTATTGCGCTATTTGTTCGAAGTCGTCTTCCCAGAGGAGGCTGCGCTCCGCCATTGTCGTGACGAGTGCATCGCGGTTCATGAGGTAGCGGAAGAGGTTGATGGCGAGCTCTTTGTCTTGCTGGAAGTTGGTGTCTGGGTGCGAGAGGTATTCGCAGTATGTGTTTTGCTTCCTGAAGTCGATGAAGGCTTCGCGCAGGAGGTCTTCGTGTGTCTGCCAGCATCCGCCCCAGTGTTCGATATGTTGTTTGAGCTCGAGGTTGTCGGCCATGCGGCGCAGGTATTCGTTGTGGAGGAATTTGCGGTTGGGGGTTTTCTCGGCGTCTGTGGGGCGGAATTTCTTTTTCCCTTCTTCGATGACGCGTTCTCCCACGTCGAGCATGCGCACCATGAGGCCTACCTGAAGGATGCCCAGTTCGTTGAGTTTTTCGATGTGGTAGTCGAATTCTTTGAGGGGGTCTGTGCTACCGCCGATTTGGTTGGCGTAGAGTGCTTGGAGGACTTTGCTTCTTAGAAAATGGCGACTCAGCATATCTGTCTGTGTGTTAAAGTACGATGTTGATAATCTTGCCTGGTACGAAGATGACTTTGCGCGGCTCTCGGCCTTCCATCCATCGTTGTCCGTCGGGGGATGCTTGCACGGCGGCGAGTGCTTCGGCCTGGGTGCTGCCGGCTGGCAGGGGGATGGTGAAGCGCATCTTGCCGTTGAATTGGACGGGGTAGTTGACGGTGTCTTGAACGAGGTATTGTGGGTCGTATTGTGGCCATGTGGCGTCGCAGACGGTGGTCTGGTGTCCTGTCTGATGCCAGAGTTCTTCGGCGATGTGTGGTGCGAAGGGGGCGATGAGGATTGTCAGGGGTTCAAGTACTTGTCGGCTGCCACATTTGAGGTCGGTGAGCTGGTTGACGCAGATCATGAATGTGGATACTGCGGTGTTAAAGGAGAAGCGTTCTATGTCGTCGGTGATTTTCTTGATGGTTTTGTGTAGCACTTTCAGTGCTTCATTCGTCACCTCGCTGTCTGCATTTCCGTAGAGTTTCCATAGTTTTTTGAGGAAGCGGTGTACGCCTTCGATGCCGTTGGTGTCCCAGGGTTTGGCTTGTTCGACGGGGCCGAGGAACATTTCGTAGAGGCGTAGTGTGTCGGCGCCGTAGCGTGCCACCAGGTCGTCGGGGTTCTGGACGTTGAACATGCTCTTGCTCATTTTCTCTATTTCCCATCCGCAGATATAGCGTCCGTCTTCGAGCTGGAAGCGTGCGTCGGCGAATTCAGGGCGCCAGGCGCGGAAGCGCTCGATGTCCAGTATGTCGTTGTTGACGATGTTGATGTCGACGTGGATGGGGGTCACGTCGGCCATGTCTTTGATGAGCCCTTTGGAGAGGAATAGGTTATTGTCTTGTTTTGAGCGATAGACGAAGTTGGAGCGGCCTTGTATCATGCCCTGGTTGATGAGTTTCTGGAAGGGTTCGTCTTTGGCGGCCATGCCGAGGTCGAAGAGGAATTTGTTCCAGAAGCGGGCATAGATGAGGTGTCCTGTACCGTGTTCGGCACCGCCGACGTAGAGGTCTACGTTCTGCCAGTATGCGACGGCTTGCGGCGAGAAGTAGGCTTGGTCGTTGGTGGGGTCCATGTAGCGGAGGTAGTAGCCGCTGGAGCCTGCAAAGCCTGGCATGGTGCTCAGTTCGAGCGGGAAGATGTTCTGGTGGTCTATCTGGCTGTTTTCGACGACGCAGCGGTGTGCTTCGTCCCAGGCCCAGCGTTGGGCGTGGCCTAATGGGGGTTCGCCGGTGGCGGTGGGTTTGAAGTCTTTTACTTCAGGCAGTTCCAAGGGGAGGCAATCTTCGGGGATGGGGTAGGGGATGCCTTGTTTGTAGTATATGGGGAAGGGTTCACCCCAGTAGCGCTGGCGGCTGAAGATGGCGTCGCGCAGGCGGTAGTTGACGGTGCGGTGGCCGATGCCCATCTGCTCTATCTTGTCTATGACGGCGCGCATAGCGTCTTTCACTTTCATGCCGGTGACGAAGCCGCTGTTGACGGAGTAGCCGGTCTTGGCGTCGATGCTCTCGGTCCATGTGGCGGGGTCGGAGGTGACGCCCTTCTCGAGCGAGACCACCTGACGGATGGGCAGGTTGAAGTGACGTGCGAAGGCGAAGTCGCGGCTGTCGTGTGCAGGCACTGCCATGATGGCGCCGGTGCCGTAGCCGGCCAGCACGTAGTCGCTCACCCAGATGGGTATCTTCTCTTCGGTGAGGGGGTTGACGGCATAGGCGCCGGTGAAGACGCCTGAGACCTTCTTCACTTCGGCCTGGCGTTCGCGTTCGCTGCGGTTCTTGGCCCAGGTGACGTATTGCATCACCTCGTCGCGCTTTTCGGGCGTGGTGATTTGATCGATGAGTTCGTGTTCGGGGCAGAGCACCATGAAGGTGACGCCGAAGATGGTGTCGGGACGGGTGGTGAAGATTTCGAGAGTTGGCAGTTGAGAGGCAACTGCATTACCCACTGTCAACTGCCCACTGTCAACTTTAAAGTACACCGCCGCGCCTTCCGAGCGGCCTATCCAGTTGCGTTGTATCTCTTTCAGACTGTCGCTCCACTCCACTTGGTCGAGGCCGTCGACCAACCGTTGCGCGTAGGCGGTGATGCGCAGGCTCCATTGTCGCATCAGCTTGCGCTCCACGGGGTATCCGCCGCGCACGCTGAGCCCGTTGACGACTTCGTCGTTGGCCAGCACGGTGCCCAGCTCGGCGCACCAGTTGACGTAGGTGTCAGCCTGATATGCCAGGCGGTAGTTCATCAGCACTTCCGCGCGCCGGGCTTCGTCCCACGAGCACCATTCTTCGGCCGTGAACGTCATCGGTTGTGTGCACGCGGCGTCGAGTCCTTCCGTCCCCTGGCGGCAGAAGCGCTCTTCAAGCTGCGCGATGGGCAGCGCCTTGCCGGCGACGTTGTCGTAGTAGTGCTTGAACAGCTGCAGGAAGGTCCACTGCGTCCAGCGGTAGTATTTGGGGTCGCAGGTGCGCACCTCGCGACTCCAGTCAAAGGAGAAACCTATCTTGTCCAGCTGCTCACGGTAGCGGGCAATGTTCTGCTCGGTAGTCACCGCAGGGTGCTGCCCCGTCTGTATGGCGTACTGCTCGGCCGGCAGGCCATAGGCGTCGTAGCCCATGGGGTGCAGCACGTTGTACCCGCGCAGACGCTTGTAGCGTGCGTAGATGTCGCTGGCTATGTATCCCAGCGGATGGCCCACGTGCAGTCCTGCTCCAGAGGGGTAGGGAAACATGTCCAGGACATAGTAGTGCGGCTTGGCCGAGTGGTTCTCAACGTGGTATACGGCGTGCTCGCGCCAGTAGTTTTGCCACCGTGGTTCGATTTCTCCGAAGTTGTATTCCATTTTCTTTCAGTCTTTTAGTTCCACCTATACCGGGGGTGGTAAACTGCAAAGATAATAAAAAAATCCCATCCGCCACGATTTTTTTTACTCACCACCTTCCACCCTCCGCGTTCCGCTCCTCACTTCCCAATCCCCATCCTAAGCACAACCTAAGCATTACCTAAGCATTACCTAAGCATTACCTAAGCATTACCTAAGCACTACCTAAGCATATCCTAAGCATAACATAGGCACCTCCCAGGCATAACATAGGCCCCTCAAAATGCCTATCATACCCCATACACCCCTCACCCCCTCATTCTCTTAGCCCCTTAGCCTTTTAGACTCTTAGACCCTTTGACTCTTAGACCCTTTGACTCTTAGCCTTTTAGACCCTTAGACTTTTAGACTCTTAGACTCTTAGACTCTTCGCCCCCCCCTAAATCACCATCACATGCCGCTCCCCGTCATCGACCAAGGCAACCGTCGTCTTCCTCCTCTCGGCAGTCTCGCTGCGCTGGTATTTAAACTCGTACACACTCTTGCCGTAACGGTAGCGCAGCGTAAACGACGGCCAGTCGGTCGGCACCCGCGGCTCCACCGTCAGCGTCGTCCCTTCTTTCCTCAACCCCAGGATACTCTCTATGCCCGTCTTGTACGCCCACGACGCCGATCCTGTGTACCATGTCCATCCTCCGCGTCCCGGATGCTGCGGGTTCGAGTATATGTCTGCCGCCATGCAGTACGGCTCCACCTTGTATTTCAACACATCCGCCAGCGAGTGGGTCCTATGGATCGGGTTGATGATCGAGTACAGATAGTAGGCCTCGTCAAAGAGCTGGTAGCTGGTAGCTGGTAGCTGGTAGCCGTTCTCTGCTCCCTGCTCCCTGCTCCCTGCTCCCTCATGCAGCTTGGCCATGATGTACCACATCGCCCCGTGCGTGTATTGGCCGCCGTTCTCGCGCACCCCCACAGGGTAGTCGGCTATATAGCCCGGCGAAGGCTGCGAGTCGCGGAAAGGCGGCGTCAGCAGCTGGATAATCTCGTGCTCGCGGTTGACCAGCCGCCGGTCGGTCTCGCGCAGTATAGACCGCTTCTGCTCTTCCGTAGCCACGTCGGTCAGCAGGCTCCACGCCTGGCAGATGAGGTCTATCTGGCATTCGATGCTGTTCCGGCTCCCCATGGGACTCCCGTCGTCGAAGTATGCTCGCAGGAACCATGCTCCGTCCCACGCCGAGTGCTGCAGCGCGTCGACGAGGCGACGGCGACACTCGCCCAGCGTCTCGCAGTAGGTCAGGTCGCCGCCGGGCACCATCTGTGTCATGCGCTCCATCTTGGGCAGCAGATCGCACAGGAAGAAGGCCACCCACACACTCTCTCCCTTACCCTGCACGCCCACTCTCGACATGCCGTCGTTCCAGTCGCCGCACCCCATCAGCGGCAACCCGTGGCTGCCCATCCGGTTCATGCTGCGGTCAATGGCCCGCCGCAGGTGCTCGTATAGTGTCGGCAGTTGGCCGTTGTCTCCACTCTCCACTTCATACGTCACTCCTCGCTCCGCTTCGCCGGCAGCCAGCTGCTCCGCGTGGCAGAAAGGCACCCCCTCCTCAAGGATAGCGCTGTCTCCCGTGACCGCAATGTATTGATACGTCACATAGATCAGCCACAAGTAGTCGTCGCTGAACGTCGTCCTCGCCCCGAACCCCCTTTCCTTCCTTGCCATCTGGCTGCTATCTGCTCCCTGCCCCCTGCTCCCTGCTCCTTCCGCATGCCACCAGTGCAGCACGTCGCCCTCCGGAAACTGGTGTGCGGCATGGTCGAGTATCTGGCGGCGCGCATAGTCCGGCGCGCTGTATAGCAGCGACATCACATCCTGCAGCTGGTCGCGGAAACCCGTCGCTCCGCCCACCTGGTAGAAGCCTGCGCGCGCATAGAGACGCGAAGCGTAGACTTGATACAGGTACCACCGGTTAAGCATGTGGTTGAAGGCGGCATCGGGCGTCTCCACTTCTATGTGCGACAACTTCTCGTCCCAGTATGCCACCACCCGCTCAAACTCTCTGTTGATACCCTCAACAGTTGGCAGTTGGCAGTTGGCAGTTGACAGTTGGCAGTTGTCTCCACTCTCCACCTTGATAATGAACCCCACCTCTTTTTGCCCCTGGGCGTCGACGTGCAACGTCAACCCCAACCGTTTGCGGTTCGGATAGTGAAGGCTGATGTCAGTAATAGGCTCTGTCGCTGTCAGCCTCACCACCTCGTTGCTGTATGTGGGGTGGTACACATTGCGCACAAGCAGGCTGTTGCTCCCTTCATCCCATTCCGAATGCAAAAAACGTGCCGTCTGCTCCTCGCTCATCCCCAGCACAAGTTTATAGACCATGTCCATCTGCACCGACAACGGGGCGCCGGTCTTGTTCACCACCCTTATCTGGTAGTATTTCTCCTCTTTGTCGCAGGCCACAAAGACGCGCGTCTCTACCCTCATGTTCTCGTATTCTGCATCGAAGGCCGACCACCCCTGGCTGTGCCGCGCCGTGGCCGGAACAAACTGCCGCTTGTCTATCAGCAGCATCTCGCTCGCGTTGTCTCGCACTATGTCGTTGCTCCACCCTGTGAGCTTGAACTGCTGCGCGTTGTGCGCAAAGGTGAAGCCCGCCATCGTCGAGCTGACAATGCACCCGAAGCGCCCCTCGTTGGCTATCACGTTCACCCACGGCATGGGCGTGTTGGTGTTCGTCACCACATAGTCGCGACCTCCCTTGTCGAAACCGCCGTATTGGTTGTAGAACTCCAGGTCGCTCCACACGCGAATGTCGCGTTTCGGTTTCAGCACCGGATACTCTATCTTGTCTTGGTAGTGCTGGTTGGCCACCTCTAAGCGACGCAGCTGCTGCTCTATCGTGATACCCTCGCGTGTGTTGAAGGTCAGCCGTGCCACCGTACGCAGCAGCACGCGTTCTTCCTGGCTTATCTCGTGGCCGTTCAGTATGTATACGTGCCCAGCGTCGCTGTGCTCGGCCCACAGGTGCTCCGTGTTCGCCATGTTGCGGATAAAGTGCGTCAACCCCTCGCGCTCACGGTCCGACGCATCGTTGACAAACACCAGGTCCAACAGCAGGCCGTGTACTTTGTAGTACTCGAAAGCGCGCAGCATCTCCTTCGCGTAGCCCGACCGCTCCATGCTGTCTATCTCCATCAGCAGTATGGCCAGGTCGCCGCTGATGCCAAAGCGCCACAGACCGCTCTGCGACAGCGTGTTCTGCGCCAACAGGTCGTTGCGCTCGTTGCCTAAGGTGGCTGTCTGCGCCATATATTTGGCTATACTGTTGTATAGGCGCATCTGGCTCCCCTTGAGCAGCGAAAGGCTGGTACGCATGTTGTTGAAGACAGAGGCTGTCTTGAACGCATGCTCCACATCCATCGGCGTCTGGTATTGCTCGGTGAGCTGCAGCAGTTGCTCGCGGCTCTTGCCGAAGGCTGTCATGATGTACACCTCGCTGCTCTCTCCCGATGCTATGTGCACGCGTCGGCGCATGCTCATGATGCTGTCGAGGGTCGTCCCTACAGTGCCGCTCAAGGTCCGCCGGTTGTCTATCACTTCCGCATGGCGCAGGCTGTTGCCCCTGCCGATGAATTTCAGTCGCGAGGTCTCGTACTCCACCAAGTCTGGGCTCTGGCTGCCATCTTCTGTCTTTGTGCCCACCCACAGGCGGTGCAGCAGGTAGTGGCGGCTCTCCGGGGAGACGCGCCGACTGAACAGGAGCGCTTCGTGCTCCGCATCATATTCCGAAGCAACTTTCATGCCGGCAAAGACGCGGTGGTTCTCGTCTTCGGCTGCCGTCGCCAGCACCACCTCGCCATAGGTGGTTATCTCTAAGTCCAGATCCTCGCCGCTGTTGTTGGTCAGCGTGAGGCGCCGCAACTCGGCGGCACGGTCTTTGAGTACCGTGATCTCGGTCTTGGTCTCTATATCCTCGTCTACGCGCTGATAGCTGATCTTGTCGCTGGCAAAGCTTACGTGGTAGCTCTCGGGCATCACGTCGAGCGGCGCATAGGTGGCGCTCCACAGGCGGTCGTTTTTCAAGTTCCTGATGTAGACAAACTGGCCGTAATGGTCTGCCGAAATCTTGCGGTAGCGGTTGAGCATGGTGTTCTTGAAACGCGAGAAGCCGCTGCCGCGGTCGTTGAGCATGACGGTGTACTGGCCATTGCTGATGACACCTATCTCCGGCACGTTGGCTATGCCGTCGTAGTCGCGCGCGTCGCTCTCGGTCTGCACTTTGCTGTACTGGTAGCGTTTGTATCGCGTCACCTTGAGGTCTATGTACGGCTTCACCTGGGCTTTCTCCTTCAGCAGGGTCTCCATGCTGCGCATCGCGGGCTCCTGCATGAAGAGGCGTTGCAGGCAGTGGTCGGCCAGATAGTTGGTCAACGAGGCAAGTATCATGCCCTGGTGATGCGCGTAGTGCGCTTTCACCGCCACATGGTCTTCGTCGTCGTAGCTTTCGTAGAGACCGTATTGGTCATACATGTCTAACGCCTTGAAGCGCTGCAGGTTGTCGTAGACGGCGCGGTCGTCTACACCGATGGCCATTAGCGAACTGTACGGCGAGAGCACAATCCGGTCGGGCGTGGTGTTCTGGAATTTCAGGTACGGAACGCCAAAGGCGTGGTACTTGTAGTTCTGCGCGTCGTCAAGTTCGTTGTAGGCGGTCTCGCTGATGCCCCACGGCAGGTGTCGGTCGCCTGCCTCTGACTTCCTGTCTCTTACAAAGGCCTTCTGCGCTCGGATGGCAAAGCTGTAGGTCTCGTCCATCAGGGTGTGGCGGAAGGTGGGCAGGAAGATGAGGGGCATGAAGTACTCGAACATGGTGCCATACCACGACGCCACACCTTTGTAGCCTTTGTATTGCACCAGCGTCTTGTCTAAGCAGAACCAGTGTTTGTACGGCGCATCGCCCTGCGCTATGGTGAGGAAGCTGGTCAGCCGCGCTTCGCTGGCAAAGTTGTTGTAGTGGTACGGAAGCAGCGTGTGGCCAACGGTGTCGTAGCCTATGCTGAAGACGTCAAGCTCTCTGTTGTACAGCTTTCCGAAGTCGGTCTCCATAATCAGCCGCTGCACCGCTTCCTTTAATGTGGATGTTTCTTCTGCGTCAGCCGATTCTCCATCCTCAATTCTCCATTCCCCGCGTTCCCCGTTCTCTAAATAGCCTTTCACCACGTAGAGGCAGGCCACGAAGTTGCCGCTGTCGCAGGTGCTGATGAAGTAGTTGGGCAACGTCTTGAGGGTGCTGATGTTGTACCAGTTGTAGAGGTGCCCGTGCCATTTCTCGAGCTTCATCACGGTGCCCACGATCTTCCCCAACCGCTCCACGGCATCCCGGTGACTGATGAAGCCCAACTCGGCAGCGCTGACAACGGCGGTGAGCGAATAGCCTATGTTGGTCGGCGAGGTCTTGTAGTCGGTCTTCCGTTCGCGCCCCAGCTGGTAGTTGTCCGGTATCAGCCAGTTGGTCTCTTCGGTGAGGAGGCTGTCAAAGAAGTGCCAGGTGTCCTTCGCTACCTGGCGCACTTCTTCGGTCTCCTTGGCGGTCAGCGTCTTCCGCTCTTGCGGAAACTTCTTGCCTAACCAGTACATGAAGAATGGCGCTCCGCACCACATCACCGCGCAGAACCCTATTCCTATCCATCCCGTCAATCCTGTATTGCCTATGAAACCTATCGCTGCCAGCACCGCCGACGCCACATAGTTGAACCAGAATTTCCCCACATAGTCGCCCAGCGTCCCTTTGGTGCTCTTGGCGGCTTCGTCGCTCGTAATCCACGCCAGCAGGTTGTGTTTGCTGACCCACATGCGCCAGCAGGCCCGCACCGCCGCGTCGGTGTACATCCACGCTTCTTTGGGCAACAGGGCGAACTGCACCAGCGATCGGTAGACCATGACGTTGAACCCTCGCAGCAGGGTCATGTAGTATTTGTAACGGCGTCCAAAGCTGGGCAGCTTCGTCAGCTGGCCCACGATGAAGAACACTATCGGCGAGGCCACGGCGAGCAGCGCCGCCACCACAATCCATACGGGCGACAGCCCGCCTATGCCTGCGGCTGTCAGCCCATAGCCCGCCAGTATCATCACCAGTATGCTCAGGCTCAGCATCGAGCGGCGCAGGTTGTCGAAGATTTTCCACCTCCCGATGGGACTCACCACATTCCGTACCCGCTCGCCGCGCTGGTTCTTCACCCGCCGGCCCAACCACGAGATTATCTGCCAGTCGCCACGCGTCCAGCGATGGTGGCGCTTGGCGTCGTCGATGTAGTTGGAGGGGTTGTCGTCGAAGAGTTCCACGTCGTTGATCAGTCCGCAGCGTATGTGGCAGCCCTCCAGCAGGTCGTGGCTCAGAATGAGGTTGTCTGGGAAGGCGCCTTTCAGCACTTGCTGGAACACGCGCAGGTCATAGATGCCTTTGCCGCAGAAGGTGCCCTCGGCAAAGATGTCTTGGTAGAGTTCGAAGCTGGCTGTGGTGTAGACGTCCAGTCCGCCGAGGCCGGCCATGAGCTGCGCGTAGCGGCTCTTGTTGGTCACCTCTACGTCGACGTTGACTCTCGGCTGCATGATGCCGTATCCGCGTTTGACGCGCCGCCCGTCGGCGCTGACCTCGGCCCTGTTCATCGGGTGCGCCATCGCGCCGATGAGCTTCTGCGCCGAGTAGAGCACGAGCTCCGTGTCCGTGTCTAACGTGATGACGAATTTGATGGGAGTGCCGGCAGCCGGCAGCCGGCAGCTCTCGCCCTGCTGTCGGCTCTCTGCTGTTTTCAGCCATGCTGAAATCGTTTCCGTGCGGAATCGTTTGGCCTTGTCTGATTCATTGGTCTGGCCAAGCAGCAGGTCGTTGAAGTGCAGTATCGCCCCGCGCTTGCGTTCCCAGCCCAGCCAGCACCGTTCTCCTTCGCTCCAAGCTCGCCGCCGGTAGACGAAGTTGAATATCGGGGCTCCGTATTTCGCGTTCAGTTCCTCAACCTTGCGCAACCCGGCTTCCACCACCTCCTCGTCCCACGGGGCGTCTTCTTCCCCATAGGCCGCCGCATCGCCCACCAGGGTGTAGTATATGTTGTTGAACGTGGTGTGTTCGGTCGCTGCACTTTGATTTGTTTCCACGTTCTGTTTTCCGCTTTCTTCTATCTTTCCTTCTCCACGGTTGATGTTGCTCAGGTAGTATACTTCCAGCACGCCCATCAGTTCTTCCACCTTCTCTTTGCTTTTGAGGATGGTGGGCATGATGACCATGGTGGCGTATTCGTCGGGTATGATGCCGTCTTTGAATTTGAGCTTGAATGTTCCGCGAGGGTGGTGCAGTTTGGCGAGCAGCCAGTTGAAGAGGTCTATCACTATCTGGCTCATCGGCACCCACAGCAGCAGGGCGAGCAGGATTGTGGCCCACGTGAATCCGTCGCCTCTGGTGGCAGCTGCGGCAAACGCAGCCGAGATTCCCAGCGAGACGAGCAGCACTATCCACACATACCACCGTGCACGGGTGTTCCACCGCTTCGGCGGGAAGAGTGCCCACCCCACGTGCTCTCCCTGCTGGTCGGCTTTCGCCACCAGCCCCTTCACCAGTTCGTATTCTCTCTTCCGAGCACCCTCTTCTGTTTTCCGTTTGCGCATCAGCCTCACTATCTGCGCCCTGTAGTCTTCCTTCGTCTTGTCCTGCATGCGGTCGTACATTCCCGCCTTCTCGCTTTTGAGCATCCGCTCCGAGAAGCTTACGGCGTCAATGAATTCTGCCATCGGCAGCCGCGTCAGCTTGCGCAGCGACATCCAGATGTTCATCATCATCAGGTTCTCCTGCGCCGCACACCCTAGATACTCCGCATCCGCCAGCTTCTTGTCCGTCGGCGAGTAGTGCTGTGCGCCACGTCCTTCCAGTTCCCGGCACAGTTCCGCCAGCCGGTCTATCAGCACCGCCTTCAGCAGCACCGGCAGCGACGTCACCTCAGGGTAGCTCAGGTAGTCCTTCTGGCTCACCTGCACCCCCCTCAGGTAGCGAAACAGCAGCTCTTTGTCTATCGCATAGTGGCTCCGCTCCAAATAGCGCGACACCAGCTCCTTCAGCGTTGTCACACGACTGCGCTCTACGCGCCACGGACCCCGCTCTACGCCCCTCAACTCGGCCCGCATCACCTTCTCCTGCTCGCTGACCATGTAGTAGTTGTCCAGGACCCACTCGTTTGTGCTGCCCACCGTGCGCTGACGGCTTGTCTCCTCGACCAGCAGCATATAATAGCGCGTGATGTCTTTCACGCTGCCTTTGAATATGTTGTATAAACCCTTCATCTTGATGCTTCGATATTCGCCGTGCAAAGATACTAAAAATTTCGCAACCGCCACGAAATTTTTTTACCCGCCACCCGCAACCCTCCACCTTCCTCCCAAGCACTACCTAAGCATTACCTAAGCTCATCCTAAGCATAACCTAACCACGTCCCCGATAAACCTATAAAATACTCCCAGCTACCTGCTCCCAGCTCCTGGCTTAAAATAAACCAGCAAAATAGCTACCAGCTACCTGCTACCTGCTCCCTGCTAAAAAAACCAGCAAAAAAAGCTACCAGCTACCTGCTCCCGGCTCCCTGCTTAAAAAAATTCGCTTTGCGAATTTTTTTCGTATCTTTGCACCACATTTCCAAACACCCGCATAGTATGAATATCGCTAAACGTCTGCTCAATAGATACACCTCCGTCAGCCTCGTGCTGCGCATCCTCGTCGGCTTGGCCATCGGCGCCTTGCTGGGTCTCCTCTTGCCCGGCTGGACAGGTATCGGCATCCTGGGCCGCATCTTCGTCAGCGCCCTGAAGGGCATCGCTCCCGTGCTGGTAGCGGTGCTGGTCATCTCGTCCATCGCCAAAGCCGGCCGCGGAATGGGGCGGCGTTTCTCGCTGCTCATCGCCATCTACATCCTCTCCACCTTCATCGCCGCCGTCTGTGCCGTGGTGGGCAGCTTCCTCTTCCCGGTGACGCTGCAGCTGGGCGACACTGCCGGCGCCGTCAGCAGCCAGGCCGCCGGCTCCCTCGGCGAGGTGTTCTCCAATATGCTCACCTCGATGGTGGGCAACCCCGTGGCGGCAGTCGCCAACGCCAACTATATCGCCATCCTCTTCTGGAGCATCATCCTCGGCGTGGCGCTGAAGACCACCGCGTCGAAAGCCACCGTGCAGGTGGTGCACGACCTGAGCGACGTGGTGTCGCGCGTGGTGAAGTGGGTCATCCAGTTTGCCCCCTTCGGCATCCTCGGCCTCGTCTTCACCACCGTCAGCGAAAACGGCCTCTCGGTGTTCTCTACCTATGGCCACCTGCTCCTCCTGCTGGTCGGCTGCATGCTCGTCAACACCTTTGTCTTCAACCCCCTCATCTCCTTCCTCCTCCTGCGTCGCAACCCCTATCCCTTGCTCTTCACCTGCCTCAAGGAGAGCGGTCTGCAGGCTTTCTTCACCCGCTCGTCGGCGGCCAACATCCCCATCAACATGGCGCTATGCAAGAAGCTGGGCCTCGATGAGAAGTTCTACTCCGTCAGCATCCCGCTGGGCGCCACCATCAACATGGACGGCGCGGCAGTGACCATCACCGTCTTCTCCCTCGCGGTGGCCCACACGGTGGGCATCGACGTCAGCTTTGCCTCAGCGCTCTTCCTCGGCGTCATAGCCACCCTCGGCGCCTGCGGCGCCTCGGGCGTCGCTGGCGGCAGCCTCCTCCTCATCCCCATGGCTTGCTCCTTCTTCGGCATCGGCAACGACGTGGCCATGCAAGCCGTCGCCATAGGCTTCATCGTGGGCGTGGTGCAGGACTCCGTCGAGACGGCTCTCAACTCCAGCGGCGACGCCTTCTTCACCGCCACCGCCGAACTCTACGACCGCCAGCAAAGCCTGAAGCACGGAATGTAAGGTTCAACTCCTATTTCTTCCCCACAAGTATGGCGGAGCCTTTGAGCCCCAGCCAGGTGGCCTCACGGCGGCTCATAAACAGGCCGTTGTCGGTGGGGACAAGCCTCACATCGGCGTAGCCCATGTTTTTCAATCGCTGCACGAACATCTGCATGTCGCCATACTTCAGCGGCGAGAAGATGTCGTGTATGGCGAAGGTGCCGCCTTTCTTGAGTACGCGGAGGGTCTCCATCAATATCTCCTGGCGGTTGCGGCTTGGGATGTTGTGGTACACATAGTTGCTGCATACCGCATCGAAGGTTCCGTCGGCGAAATGGAGACGAACGGCATCGCCCTTGGAGAAGGAAGTATTTGTGACGCCCTCGGCTTTGGCGTTCTCCTCGCACAGGGTCTTGCTGAAGGATGAATACTCCGCGCCCCAGCGGTCGATGCCGATCATCCGCGCCTTCGGGTTACGCTTGGCCACGGCGATGGTCAAGGCGCCGCTGCCGCACCCCACGTCGAGGCCGCAACCGCCTTCGGGCAGCACGACCCTCGCGGCCACGCCGTCGATTATCACACGCGACAGCTGGCGCTTCCCGTCGTATGAAAAGGCTCTGTACAACAGCACCATCCAGATTGTCACCGCCAATAAGACGATTGTGAGGACAAGGAAAAATACCGTCAGCACGGTTCTCCATATTCCGGCCGCGAGCAAGCCGCTCACGCCGAAGACAAGGAACAGCACAAGGCACACTGCGCATCCTGCCGCCGTTCCACGTATCATGCCCTTGGGCATCCAGTTCTTGTAGTTGGGTTTCATGGTGTCTATTTATTTCGTTGCTATTACAGCCAGCCAGTGGTGCTGCCCGTCGCCGTGGACGGCGATGTCGCGGAAGCCGGCATTGGCAAGGTGGGTACGCAGCTCGTCGGGGGTGTAAGTGTGCATACCGTCAATCATCTTCTCCCACTTCTCGTTTTTGCCCGTGAGGCCGTCGTCCTCGTTGACGATGGCGAAACGTCCGCCCTCATTCAGACATCGGCGCACTCCACGGAAGCATTCTTCGATGTCCGGCCAGAAGTAAACGGTCTCGAAGGCGGTCACGAGGTCGAAAGTGTCCTCCTCGAAAGGCAACGCCGCGGCGCTACCCTCCAGCACCCGGCAGCGTCCTGCGGCAATGGCGGCGGCGTTCACCTTGGTGCTTTTCTTCACCGAAACGGGGGAGTAGTCGATGCCCGTCACCGTCCCTTTGGGGCAGCGCTTCAGCAGCCGTGCCACGTTGGCTCCGCCGCCGCATCCCACATCGAGGACGTTGGCATCGGCGGTGAGCGTCAGGTGCGAGAGGCCCCACTCCGCCAGCCGGGCGTGGCCGCCACCGTTCATGCCGTTGACCATCATTCTTCCGAAGAAACCTTCGGGCTTGCGTGTGTTGCTGAAAATCTTGCTTAGAAGCCCCATAATCTTATTGTTTATTTAATCAATTTCTTTGCCATCCACAATCCGCACTCGGCAGCGACGACGATGGCCACCAAAGCGACGACGAGCCACAGCGTGCTCTGCAGCGGAGCCATGGCGTCGGCATAGGCTTGCCCCACCTCCTCGGCGGCGCCCTGCAGGTACCACGCCTTGCGTGTCCAGAGGTAGATGATCTCGGCGATGTTGCCGAGGGCGAGGAGCGGGTATGTGACGGCGTCCTTCTTGACGCCCATCCGCACCAGGTCGCTCAGCACGCCGAATCCGACGATGACAGCCAGCCGTGTGAGGTCCACCTCGCCCATAGCCATCATCAGCAAGCCGAACACGGCCGACAGCACCGTACCCAATCCGAACCTATGCCAGCGGAGCGAGAGCCAGCGGTAAGGCAATGCGCCGAGGAGCGCACCCAAGGCAGGAGCCAGCACCCAGCATACCGGATGGGCAAAACCGATGAACTCGGCGGCAAACACCGCCACGAAATACAGCACCACGAAACCCGTAGCACCCCAAAATGTCAGTCTTTTATCCATATTATAATTATTTTGATTCCGGCTGCAAAATTACCGACATTCTTCCACCCCCGCAATCCCCAAAACTGAGGATTTTTGCGCAGTTGGAGCCACATACAAAGATAACCTCGTTCTCTTGTCAAGTTCTTCTCTCCTTCTTCGTGGGTTCTTTGTGCCTTCTTTGAAATGGTTGCAACGTACTGAAAATCAACAAAAAGCCAAACAAACATCACAAGATGGCGCAAAATGCTAATTTACGACACTTAACCCCTCGACCCTTCGGCGATCCTTCGACTGTCTCTCGGCAATCTCTTTGCATTCATACATGTATTGGTGGCAATCTCAAAACTTTATTTTTGTCATGTCGCAGAAAATGTGTACTTTTGCATTTGCTTTTATACTAGGAGATTCGCATATGACGCAGATGATACTTTTTGACTATTCGCAACTCCTCCGGCAGGTGAAACAGCGCGTGTCGCAAGCCCAGCAACGTGCCATTTACGCTGCCAACGAAGAACTTTTGCGGATGTATTGGGACATTGGTGAGATGCTCTCTTCGGCACAAAAACTTGAGGGTTGGGGGAATGGCACTTTAGAACGACTTGCGACAGACATGAACAATCTGTATCCAGAAGTGAAGGGGTTCTCTCCGCGTAACTGTCGTTTCATGATCCAGTTTTTTGAGGAATATAACAAGGAGTTAACTATGGTGAAGTCAATTACGCAACCACCCGTTGCGCAATTGGAAACAAATACGAAACCACTGGTTTCACAATTACAATCAAATATGAAACCACCGGTTTCACAATTACCCAAGTATAACTTTGAGCTGCCAATCAAACACTTATCTTGGTCACATAATATTCTCCTTATCCAGCAGGTCAAAGACATCCGTGCCCGCTACTGGTATATGACACAATGTGTTGTCAACCATTGGTCTCGCCGTTATCTCGCCGAAACTATCAAACTCGACTACTACAACCAGCATGGTGCGCTTGCCAACAATTTCGACACGACACTTCCCACAGTCGAATCTGATGACGTGAAGTCCATGCTCAAAGACCCTTATATCTTTGATATGCTGACTTTCACCGACCAGTACAACGAACGTGACATTGAGATTGGATTGACGAAACACATAGAGAAGTTCCTCGTCGAGATGGGGGCGGGATTTGCTTTCATGGGGCGGCAGTACCATATCGAGGTGTCTGGCGACGACTATTATATCGACATGCTGATGTACAACGCCTTCCTCCACCGCTATATGGTGATTGAATTGAAAAACACGGAGTTCAAGCCCGAATATATCGGCAAGTTGAATTTCTACTGCTCTGCTGTCGATGATATTCTTTGCCGCGAGGGCGACAACAAAACCATTGGCCTGTTGCTGTGCCGAACCAAAGACCGTATCAAAGCCGAGTATGCACTACGGGACATAGCCAAACCGATAGGTGTGTCCGACTATGAACTCGGCCAAGCTCTTTCGAATGACCTCCGCTCCTCGCTCCCCTCCATCGAAGAAATCGAAGCAGAATTGGATTAAGTAGATGAAAAAAAGAGTGACTATTAGATAGCCACTCTTGTATTATATTTAACTTTGGATTTTTGGGGTGGGTGGGACTAGCGAGCCATTGATAGACAACTCTCCTATTCGGGAAGTTATACCCAGTGCCCCTACCTTAGGTACATTACGTACCACATTGAATAAATTACTTGTTATTGATGCTATTTTTGTCATGATTTGAACTCCTTTCTTTTTGATGTTAATTAGTATTTCTTTTATGGAATCAATGGTTTGTAGGGCATATAATACCGTTACTATCCATTGGGGCATGACAACACCGAATAATTTTGTAAAATATACCAAAGGACTCACTCTATCAAGAGTACATATAAATATATGGAAAAAACGAAAAGAAAACAATAATAATATTTAAAATCGGTAATTTAACATCTTTTATGACATTGTGATTTGAAATGCATTTCATGATATTTGGTTTCAGAAATCTTCAGTTCGGCGATAAATTCTTCTATGTCGTTTGAAAGAAATGGCTTGAAGTCACTTTTGATGAAGCATATCTTAGAAAGGTTTAGTCTACAACACCTATTGACAGCTTTTCTTCGTCTCTTATATTCGTCTTGGTCTCCCCTAGCCGAACGTTCTATCACAATCATCCACCACTCATATTCGCTATACACGGCGATCATATACAGATATGGGTAATAGAGCACGGTGCCAATAACTGGATAGACTATTGAGACCACCATGTCATATGAGAAATTCTCTATTCCTGCCGCAACCACACTGCATACGCTATATAAAAAAACGACCGACAAGGAAATATAGTAAACCACACGGAAACAGCCTTGGACTCGTGTTTTTTCCTTGGTTATCATGTCAGCATTGGCCATTAGCCACGCAATCATTATCACAATTTGAATCAGTAACTCTGCAAAATAAGAAAACGTGTAAGCGTTAATATAAAACTCTATTACAATCAGGGCACTTAGCGCCTCATCCCAGTACTTTTTCGATGCCAATTCCACTGGTTTCCTGACATACTTGAAAAGCAAGGTAACACTGGTGAACAGATAAAAAAATATAGTCTGGCGAAGAATGGCCGTTGACCAAAGCCCTAGTCTGTACAAAAAGAATGTAAAGAACGAAAGATAAACGTATGCACCCAATATCGGCAATATGATTTTGGGGACGAAGAAACACTTAACAACATGGTATACGCTAACCCTCACCCCTTTGTTGAAAACGAAACAATACAAAATGAAACCGCCAATGATGGTGATTGTCGCCCATTCCCTAGTCGAAAAGAAATCCAGTAAAAAAAATAGAATATCTTGCATATTGTAGTACCGGGATATTCCCCAACGGATATTATTATACTGGACCAGGGGAAATGATTCAATAGTATGTATTATTGATTATTAGTCAATTTTTAATGTTGCAATTTTGGGTGAAGCGTACAATTGAGATTTGATAACTCTTGAGTACTTTGTAGCACCTTTTGTCGAGATAGGAGTGAACCCATATTTTGAAACAAATACTTCTTTTAAGGTTTTGTATGTGTATTCTTTTAAATGAGGATCTAGTATTATTCGGCGAATTAACTTCGTGTTATTGCAGTTGTATTTTAATGTAATACCTTTTTCCTGCGTCTTGTTCTGCTTCAATAGAATAATTCTTAATTCATCCTCATAACTAAAAGCAGTCCTTTTCAATAAAAATAACCGGGACGCAAATTCGTTTGTGTTTACACCTACACTTATTGGAGGATTGAAGGGAATTTTCTTTAGCTCCTGTTCTATGTCCGTAGTTTTCATATACTCCACTTTACCGATGAAAATGTCGTAGGTCGATGAGTGCTTCTTTAATTCATCTAATAATACAGCTCTGTCAATACGGAATTCAACGCCGATTTCACCTTGAGAATATGTGTGCCAAAAGGCTTCACTTGAAATAGTTTGGGTAACACATGTGCAAAACAGCCGATTTTTCCAATTGAAAGCAACTTCTTTTCCTTTAGAAATATATTTGGCGTTGAGGAATCTTTTCTCGAACGGATCTTTCCAATTCTCTGGATTGGCAAACCATAAAGACTGCGTTTCCAATGTTCTCAATGCGTTTTCAAGTGACATGTGCTTGTAAACTAGTTTCTTCTTTAGAAACTCAGCTTCCGTAATATTTACAAATTGTATCATGCTTTTTTCTGCAAAAATACCCACTTTCTGAGAATTGACAAAATGTTTTTTTCTAGATGGAAATATTTGTGTATCTTTGCAGCGTGAAAATGATAAAAATGATGATGACATAAAACGTAGAAATAGAATAAAGACATATTGAGCTTGACGCTCTTGTTTCCTAGTGTAAACGGTCTGGAAAATCATTTACAAATGTGTGGAAATAAGATTGCGGATAGTTCACGCGATGGCGTGGATTCTTTCCCCACTTATTTACACAAAGGTATTTCCAGACCACCTGCACTAGAATAAGTGGCAATTAGCAACGAAAGGATTTGCGCCTTTCTTCATGCCCCTTATTCAAACATCGGCTTCCGGCTCACAAAGATAAGCAGGGAGGCCGAAAACTGCATATAGAGTAGGCACTAATTTAAAATTTAACAACATGTTCAATTCTGTACCTTTTAACGAAATTGTAAAATGGTTGGGAATTGGCCAACCAGCCAAACGCGTGCCTACACTTGGACGGCGTAGTTACATCGACGCGTCTGCTCCCAATTCAAAAACAATTCACATTGTGGGCAAGAACGGCGGACAGGCCGACCTTGACCGAGCCTATTGGGATTATGTGTGCGAGGTAATTGACCGCACCGCTCCTGACCGTCGACACATCACCACAAACTACAGCCAACTGCAGAACTACCGTTTTTCGCCGAGCGTTCCCGCTCTTTGCCGAGCCTACTGCGAGGAGAAAGGAGGTGCGCAATGAAAACCAACCGTATTTTTATCGCAATGGCTTTTCTGCTTTCCGCTGTTGTCAGCGGATGTGGTTCCTCCAATTCAGGCCCCGCTGGCTACTACACCGACGGCAACGGTAACGAGGTAATTGTCTATTCCGACAACACTTGGACTGCCCGGCTGACGGAAGACACTCCTCTTGGCGACATTACTTACAACTACACCGGTATAATAGACGACAAGAATATGCTGGTCATAAAAACCGGTGAGACACGTAGGGTAATTGGAGACAACATCGTCGAACTCGGAAACCACTTCGGCATCGTCGAGGGCGACCACATCAAGGGCGGAATGAGCAACCTCGCCACAATTTGGATGAAAGACGAGGAGATGAGCAAAGCCTTGCCGCAGAAATCGGAGTTCAAAACGACCAAGAGCGGGCTGCGGTACAAATTCACGGAGCAGTATAAAAACAACCGTCAAATACAAGTGGGAGATTGCGCCGTGGGGACACTTACCATAACTTTCAACGACGAGACATTATACCAGCAATTGAACTCCGACAGGATTGCCATCGTGCACCAATCCGACAAAGGCGACTTTGAGGAAGGTCTGCTGATGATGCACGTTGGCGACCGCGCCACATTCGAGGTGGATGCGGACATGCTATGCCAAGCGATGGGACAGGAGAAAATGCCCACGTCGTATGTGCAGGGTGCCGGGATGAAATTCGTTTATTCCGTACACATAAAAGATGTCGTAACAAAAGAAGAAATAGAGGCTGCACGATAATGTTGCATGACATTCTTATTTGTAGGCGGCGGAAATATGACGATTTCCACCGCCTTTCTCATTTTTATTTTGCCGTGTCGGGAAAAAGTCGTACCTTTGCAGCCGAATTAAACCATTGTTAAACTAAAGCAGAGAGGAGCAAATTATGCCGTTATTCTACAACAAAGTGCAGAGGGTCAACCCGCGCGACCCGAAGGGCGCGAGAAAGTGGTATGCAATCCTTAAGAGCGTGGGGCAGGTGGACGAGCACGAGGTGGCAAAACTGGTGTCGGACGAGACGACGCTGAACCCGAAGGAGGCCGAGATGGCGGTCTATCAGCTTGAGAAGGTGATGGAGCGTCTGCTGCTCGACGGCCACACGGTGCAGCTCGGCGAACTCGGTTCGTTCTCACTGACCATCACAGGCGAGGCCTGCCGCGGCGAGAAAGAGGTGACGCCCGACAAAATCAAGAAAGTCAACCTCCGCTTCCGTGCAGGCAAAGGCATCAGGGCCGCTCTGGCCGAAGCCAAGTTCCGTCCTGCCGAGGATATGCTGAGCAAGAAAAAGTAGCCTGCAAAATCCCAAGCGCAAGAAGTTTAAAAATCATGCTCATGATTTCAAAAAATCATGAGCATGATTGTATATAAAACATGAGCATGATTTTTCGGAATCATGCTCATGAAGTTTTGGAAAGTTGCGCTTGGAGTTTTTGAGCATAAAGAATAAGCAAAATTGCAAATATCATTTAGTATAGACAACGTCATTCCCAGAAAGAAGAATTGTCAATGTCAACATCTGCCGACTCTATATGTATATCTCCCTCTTGATTTTTATAGTCAACAACAAATTCCGAGGTAAAAGGGAATGATTCTTCCGTTTCATAACCATCCCCCCTGCGCATATCTCCGTCAGAGCCATATTGCAGCCGCACTAAGACAGATCCACTTGCTTGCATAGTTATTGTAGATTCGTCCTTAGACTTTGGCTCTATTGATGTAACAAAATACCCCAAGACCTCATGATGTGTTGCCAACATATCAAGTTCGTTGTGTGTTTCAATATAGAATTTACTGACCATTTCTTCGTCAATACAATCATAAATTGCTTTTTGAACTCGTAGTTGGGCAGTACTGATTGTTTCAAAAAATTCCAAAATATCTGTGAGAATTGTGAGGGATACATCATTGACAACAGAGTCGCTTACATTAAATGTTTTGGGACCTACATGTGTGTATTTACTCAATTCATCTATACTGTGTCTTAGATTCTTACTGATGTCTTCCAAGTCAACAAGAAGTACATTTTTTCTATATTCATCAGAAATATAGCCCTGTATGGCATACTTTATTTTTTGTTCTCGTGTAACCATATTGGGTTTGTCGCTATCATATAATTGGAACCACGGAGCTTTCCGCACCTCTTCGTCAGGTGCCAATCGGTCTAAGAAATGTCGAGTCAATTCCCTTGCAGAGAAAGCAAAATTGTTGAGTCTTAGAGGGTTGTTCGTATCTCTAAGATTATTCAATGTGGCTTCAAAAAGAGTATTTTCAAATTCTGTTTTTAAATAAGGTTGTATTTGTTGTTTTAGATACTCCATTTTAATTTTTTTTTTACATTATAAAGGGGTGTAAATCTCATTTACACCCCTTACGTTTTTTGTTGGGGAATTGTTTTATTTCACCTCCTCGTAGTCGACGTCGGTGACGTTGTCGTCGCCGTTGTTGGACTGCTGGTTGGTGTTAGCACCCGGGTTGCCGCCCATGTTGTTGGGGTTGAAGCCGGCGCCGGGGTTGGCACCGCCGGCCTGCTGCTGGGCTTTGTACATGTCCTCGCTGGCGGCCTGCCAGGCGGCGTTGATCTTGGCCATGGCCTGGTCGATCTGCTGGACGTTGCGGGCGCTGTGGGCGGCCTTCAGCTCGGTGAGGGCGGCCTCGATGGCGCTCTTCTTCTCGGCGGGGATCTTGTCGCCGTAGTCCTTGAGGTTCTTCTCGCTCTGGAAGATCATGCCGTCGGCGTTGTTGATTTTCTCCACCTCTTCCTTGGCCTTCTTGTCCTGGTCGGCGTGGGCCTCGGCTTCGGCTTTCATGCGCTTGATTTCGTCCTCGCTGAGTCCGCTGCTGGCCTCGATGCGGATGTTCTGGCTCTTGCCGGTGGCCTTGTCGAGGGCGCTGACGTTGAGGATGCCGTTGGCGTCGATGTCGAAGGTGACCTCAATCTGGGGCACTCCACGCGGTGCAGGCGGAATGCCGGCCAGGTGGAAGCGGCCGATGGTCTTGTTGTCGTTGGCCATGGGGCGCTCGCCCTGCAGCACGTGGATCTCGACCTCGGGCTGGTTGTCGGCAGCGGTGCTGAAGACCTGGCTCTTCTTGGTGGGGATGGTGGTGTTGGCGTCGATGAGCTTGGTCATCACGCCGCCCAGCGTCTCGATACCCAGCGAAAGAGGAGTCACGTCGAGCAGCAGCACGTCCTTCACCTCGCCGGTGAGCACACCGCCCTGGATGGCGGCGCCGATGGCGACCACCTCGTCGGGGTTGACGCCCTTGCTGGGCACCTTGCCGAAGAACTCTTCGACCTTCTTCTGCACAGCGGGGATACGGCTGGAGCCGCCGACGAGGATGACCTCGTTGATGTCGCTATTGCTGAGGCCGGCGTCCTGCATAGCCTTGCGGCAAGGCTCGATGGTGGCGCGGATCAGGTCGTCGCAGAGTTGCTCGAACTTGGCGCGGCTGAGTTTCATCACCAGATGCTGCGGCACGCCGTCGGCCACGGTGATGTAGGGCAGGTTGATTTCGGTCTCCATGCTGCTGGAGAGCTCGATCTTGGCCTTCTCGGCAGCCTCTTTCAGGCGCTGCATGGCCATGGGGTCCTTGCGGAGGTCGATGCCCTTGTCGCTCTGGAAGCTGTCGGCCATCCAGTTGATAATCTTGCGGTCGAAGTCGTCGCCGCCGAGGTGCGTGTTGCCGTTGGTGCTCTTCACCTCGAACACGCCGTCGCCGAGGTTCAGAATGCTGATATCGAACGTGCCGCCGCCGAGGTCGAACACAGCGACATTCATATCTTGAGCCTTCTTGTCGAGGCCGTAGGCGAGGGCGGCAGCGGTAGGCTCGTTGACGATACGGCGCACCTTCAAGCCTGCAATCTCGCCGGCCTCCTTGGTGGCCTGACGCTGGCTGTCGTTGAAGTAGGCGGGGACGGTGATGACGGCCTCGGTGACTTCCTGACCCAGATAGTCCTCGGCGGTCTTCTTCATCTTCTGCAGCACGATGGCGCTGATCTCCTGCGGGGTGTACTGGCGGCCGTTGATGTCGACGCAGGGGGTGTTGTTGTTGCCGCGCACCACCTTGTAGGGCACGGCCTCAATCTCCTTGGTCACCTGGTCGTAGGTCTCGCCCATGAAGCGCTTGATGCTGTAGACGGTGTTGTGGGGGTTGGTGATGGCCTGACGCTTGGCGGGGTCGCCCACCTTGCGGTCGCCGTTCTCGAGGAATCCCACCACGCTGGGGGTGGTGCGGTTGCCCTCGCTGTTTGCGATAACTACGGGTTCGTTACCTTCCATGACGCTCACACAGCTGTTGGTTGTGCCGAGGTCGATTCCGATGATTTTGCTCATATTGTTTTCCTTTCTTTTTTTGTTTGCTTTTTTTAATCTCAATCAGAATTATCAGAAATTCTTTTTGTTCTTTTCGTTCTGATTGAACTTTCACACCCTCATAATAACAACATCCGTGCCAATCGCGTGGACTGACACGGATGCTGACAAAATGGCAGTCGGCTGCTGCCGTTACTTTACCATGACGATGCGGCGGGCAGGGGCGGAGCCGATTTTGACGAGGGAGGTGCCATTACAATTGCCCCTGTGGTATTAGTGCCGTCTATCACAAGGTTGCTTTCGGTGAACACATTGTAATAGAGTGTCTGTCCGCTTGGGGCAGTTTCCGAGTGATTCCGGATTCGAGCTAGAACTTTTCCCGACATGGCAAAAAAAAATCGCCGGCCATTCCGGAGATGGGGGCGGAGGAGCGCTGCCTGCCCGGGGCATCACCGCCCTTCCTCCGATGGCTGTCGGACCATCCCCGGACCATCCTCGGACCACCCTCGGACCATCCCCGGACCAAGAGCTATTAATGCGCTGAATATTAGCTGTGTAGGAGCTGTGTTTTTGCTCAGTATGCTGGTTGTCAGTGATATATGTTGGTTTTAGGGGTGCTTTTGACGGATGTTGGCAGGGGAGGTGAATTTGTGTCGAGACGGCCTTGGCGCCAGCTGTTTTGCGAGAGGCAGAGGGATGTGGGATGAGAAAAAAATATGTCTGTAATGACTTGTGCGACAGTGTGTATACACTGCACATGGGGTGGTTTTTGCAAAAATATTTTGCCGTGTTGGAAAAAAGTTGTACTTTTGCACCCGCTTTCGAGGCTCGCAAGGCCTCGCGCGATGGCGGGATAGCTCAGCTGGTTAGAGCGCTGGATTCATAACCCGGAGGTCATCAGTTCAAGTCTGATTCCCGCTACAGACCTCAAGGAAGAAGCCCTGTTCAACGCAGGGCTTCTTCTATTTTCTGTATCACCTGTTCGGGCGCGATGGCATGCAGGCAGCGGTGGTCGCCGTAGCGACACGGGCGCTGGCCGTAGGACGAGCAGGGCTGGCAGGGCAGGTTGGCGCAGAGGGCGTTGCTGCGGTCTTGGCCGTAGCCGTAGAAGCCAAAGTCGGGATGCGTGGCGCCCCAGATGCTGACCACCGGTGTGCCGAGGGCCGAGGCGAAGTGCATGTTGGCGGAGTCCATGCTGACCATGAGGTCGAGCGAATGTATGAGGTCGAGCTCTTCGGCAAACGTGTGTCGGCCGGCCAGCGAGGTGATGTTGTCGTGCGCGGCGGCGATGGCTTCGAGCTGCGCGGCCTCTTGCCGGCTGCCGAAGAGGAGCACCCTGTATCCGCCTTCGGCCAGCATCAGCGCCAGGCGTGCGCTGTTTTCGAGCGGCCATATCTTGCCCGCATGCTGCGCAAAGGGGGCTATGCCGACGGTCAGCGGCGGGCGGGTGGGGGAGTGGCGGCGGATGGCGGAGGACGGTTGGCCGGTGGCAGGGGCGGTGAGGCCGAGCCTGCGGAAGACGTCGGCGTAGCGCTCATGCTGCGGTCGCCGTGGGCGATGCCGGAGGTGCATGAGCATCAACATCCGTGTGAGGCGGCCTTTGCGCAGACAGCACACGGGGAACGGCAGCCGCAGATGCGTCAGCGCGTCGAGGCGCAGCAGGAGCAGTGCCCGCCCCACGCGGTTGACCTGGTGCAGATCGGCAACGGCGTCGGCACCGACGCTGCGCAGCTGACGGTAGATGCCGGCGGCGCTCTGCTTCTTGTCAACCCCCAGAAAGTCAATGTTGTCTGTCCCGGCAAAGAGCGGCTCGAGCAGCGGCGGGGCGGCGACGGTGAAGCGCACGTCAGGATTGGCCGCAGCCCAAGCCCGCAGCACGGGTTGCACGATGGCCACGTCGCCGAGGGCCGACAGCCTTATGACCAGTACGTGCTTCACTTCTTGTAGAGCATAGGGTTGAGCGACGGGTCGTTGTACATCTTCATCTGGCGGTAGAGCTTCATGCGGCGGCGGCCGGCGGCGAGGTCGTCGAGCAGCTGGTCGATGGCGGTGCAGAGGTCTTCGCGCTGGGTGAGCAGGGTGTCGAGCTTGGCCTGGCATTTGGCGCGGTGAGCCTCGTCGCCACGCTGCGCCTCGATGCCGAAGTGGTAGATCTTCAGGGCCAGGATGGACAGGCGGTCGATGGCCCAAGCCGGTGTCTCGGTGTTGATGCGGGCGTCGGGCTGGGGGGGCACGTCGCCGAAGAGGGCCATATAGTGGTCGTCGATGCGCTCGACGAGGTCGGTGCGATGCTGGTTGCTGCTGTCGATGCGGCGCTTGATGCCGAGGGCGTAGACGGGATCTACGTCGGCGGGGCGCACCAGGTCTTCAAGATGCCACTGCACGGTGTCTACCCACGACTTTTCCCAAAGCAGAGCCTCGAACTGCCGGGGCGTCGAGGCCTGCGGGTCGAAGGCTCCATAGGGATTGCGGAGCTCGGCATCGACCGAGTCGGTGGTGTGGTAGTCAGCAACTTGCTGCTCGAAGAGGTGATATAAATCAATTGCTTTCATTGTTCGGTGGTATTAAGGTTTTCAGAATATATGTCCGATGTTCAGCAGGAAGTAGGGTCTGCGGCTCAGCGTGTTATAGCCCAGCCGGAGGTCGATGGGGCCGAAAAGGGTGTTGTAGCTGTAGCCCATCTGGAGGCTGTAGGCCGATGGCAGAGCCAAGATGCGGTCGATGCGGTCGGCCTCGACAAGGGTGGCGGCGCGCAGGAGGATATAGTGGTTGTCGAGTATGCGGTATTGTGCCTGCAGCTGTGCCGCGACGACACATGGTGCGGCAGGTTCTATATGCCCCAGGCCCGACAGAGGCAGTTGCTGCTCGACGACATGGCCGAACCATTCGCCGCCGACGGCGTTGCTGAAGGCCCAGGGCACAGTGTCGGACAGCACGAGGCGCGTGTAGAGCATGGGCTGAAGGGTCAGGCGCTGCGTGGGCGAAAGGTTGATGCGCCAGTGGGCGCTAATGTCGTTGATGCCGATGTTGCCGTCGAAGCCCAGAAAGTCGGTGGTGCGGTAGGCGTAGGTGGCATGAAAGCGGGTGCCGCGCGAAGGGAAATACCAGTTGTTCTCGGTGTTGAGGTCGGCGCTGGCGTGATAGGAGAAGTAGTGGTCGTCGACGAGCTGGTTGTTGCGGTTCTCATAGGAGAGAAGCTGTCCGTAGTAGTCGAAATAGTCCCAGCGGATGCCCGCGCGGATGTCGAAGAGGTGCAAGCGGATGTCGAGGGGGGCAATGTCGGCACTGTGCTGGTAGTAGCGCACATTGTAGTAGCGCAGGCCCTGCGTGTAGAGGTCGATGTCATTGTTGCGGAAAATGTAGGAGATTGTGGGGTTGAGGGCGGCGTAGGGGGTGAGAAGCGAATATTCGGCCCGCGCCATGATGCGACGCCCCATGCGCACGGTGCCGGCTATGCCCATAGGCAGGCGTGTGGGCAGGGCTATCTTGCCGGAGAGTTGTATGGCACCCATCTCCTCAGAGTCGAATCGGAAGCCCACGCTGGCTATCGGTGTGTGTCCGAAGCCTTTCTTCTGTGGCGCGGCGATGGGGCGGGTGGGGGTGTATCGTGTGGCGCGGCGGGGCAGGCTGTCGATGCCATGTGTGCGCCGAAGTGTCAGGAGTTCATCCCAATGGCTGCGTGCTTCGCGGTCGCCACGAGCCAGGAGAGTGTCGATGGCTGAGGTGTAGAAACTGGCAGCGCTGTAGCCGCTGACGTCCACCTTCATCATTACATCGCTCGTGGCGATATTCTCCAAGTACTTGTTTTTGGTATTGATGTCGATGATTTGCATCATCACGGTAGCAGCGTCGGATATCTCGTCGGCGGTGAGCGGATCGCCCTGTACGGTGACGCCGATGATGATGTCAGCCCCCATACGGCGGGCGACGTCGGCAGGATAGTTGTTGCGTAAACCGCCGTCCACCAGTACGCTGTCGCCCATGCGTACGGGAGTGAAGACACCCGGGATTGCCATAGACGCGCGCATGGCGCGGAAGAGGCGACCGCTATGGAAGACCACCTCGGTGTTGGTGACAATATCGGTGGCGACACAGGCAAAGGGAATGGGGAGGCTGTCGAAGCTGATGGAGTCCGGATAGTCGGCGCAGAGTTTACGGAACAGCCGGTTGAGGTTGCGCCCTCTGATAATGCCGCCTTGCTGTGGCCGGTCGCTGCTGATGCCGCGGATAATGGCGTAGGTGTTTTGCTCTTCGCGTTGGCGCAGCGTCAGGTCGGAGGGGTCGGTGCGATCGGAGAGCAGTGATGTCCAATCCTGTGAGCGTACCAGCGAGTCGAGGAAGTCGGTGCTGTAGCCGATGGCGTAGAGTCCGCCGATGAGGGAACCCATAGAGGTGCCGCAGATGATGTCGATGGGGATGCCTGCTTCCTCGATGACACGCAGGGCACTGATGTGTGCTACTCCCTTGGCACCGCCGCCGCTGAGTACCACGGCCACGCGTGGTCGGTTTGGTTGTGCGTGAAGACCGAGGGTGAGTAAGAGCATCAGCGGGAGTGTCAGGCGGTGTTTCATAGGGCTTGCAGGTAAACATCTTTGTGCACGCGTAGTCCTTGAAGCAGGCCGCGCAGCAGCAGGTATATCATGAAGGCTGTCCAGAGGATGTTGTTCCAGGTTTGAATGGACAGTTGACTGTTGGCAATTGACAGTGTTTTCAGACCGTAGTAAACGGTGAAAAAGGCGGCTGTGGCCACAAACATGGCGTTGCGCATGGTGCGGCTGGCTGTGGCACCGATGAAGATGCCGTCGAACAGGAAGGCCGCAAAGCCGCAAACGGGAATGACAAGCACCCAGCCGAGGTAGTCGGTTGCGGCTTTGATGAGGGTGGTATCGGAGGTGAAGATATGCAGGAACTGGGTATTGAAGATAGCGTAAAGGGCCGTGAAGAACACCGTCAGAATGAGCCCCCAGAGGAGAAGTAGTCTGACCGAGAGCCGCAGGTTTTTGGGCTCGCGGGCACCGATATAACGCCCCACCAGTGCTTCACCGGCATAAGCAAAGCCGTCCATGATATAGCTGAAGAGCGTGAAGAACTGCAGTAGCAGGGCATCGATGGCCAGCACCTGGTCGCTGATGCGTCCGCTGGCGGCGGTGATGAAGGTGAAGACCGCTGAGAGGCAGATGGTGCGCAGGAAGATGTCGCCGTTGACCTTGAAAAATCGTCGCATTTCTGTCCAGCGAAGACAGCTCCTGATGGCTTTCAGACTTTTGAATTCATGTATCTCCTCAAGGTTTTTTGTCTTTCTGTGGAGAAAGATCAGTCCCATTACGAGGCCCGAATACTGGGCCAGTACGGTGCCGAGAGCAACACCGGCTATGTCCCAATGAAGCACCAGCACGAAGAGTAGCGAGGCCAGAATGTTGACGCAGTTGAGGAAGATGGCTATCCACATGGGTGTTTTTGAGTCCTGCATGCCGATAAACCATCCCTTGATGGCATACAGTCCCAGGGTGGCGGGTGCGGCCCAGATGCGGATGAAGAAGTAGGTCAGTGCCAGCCGCATAACCTCGCCGCTGCCTTCGAAGATAATGGGTACGAGCAGCGATATGGGCCACTGTAGAGCGATGAGGGTAAGGGCGATAGCGAGTGCTATGGCTGCGGCTCGAATGAGGGTTTTCAGGGACTCGTCTATGCGTCCGGCACCGTAGGCCTGGGCCGTGAAACCGCTTGTGCCCATACGTAGGAAACCGAAGTTCCAATAGATCAAGTTGAAGATAGATGTGCCAATGGTGATGGCTCCGATATGCGTGCTCGACAGGTGCCCCACGATGGCCATATCAACCATGCCCAACAATGGCACAGTGATGTTGGTTATGATGTTTGGCAGGGCCAGGCCGAGGATACGCTTGTTCATCAGTTCTCTATCGGGTGGGTAAAGATCTGGACCTCTTGGCTATTGAGCACGGTGCGGTCACTCTTGCGCGCGATGAAGCCCACGACGTTGCTATTCATCAAGTTGATTGTGGGGTCAGCAACTGTGTAGACGAAGTGTTTCTCCTTGTGCTCGCCCGGGGTGCCTGCCAGGGGGATGGCTTCGCCCCAAGTGGCGGTGATTGCCTCGCGAAGCATGTGGTTGTGGACGTAATCGTTCTTGATTCCTTCAGGCGATAGCTGTCGGTAGCGGAGCGAGTCTTCAGTCAGCACCAGCGTAAGCGTCAGTTCGTCTGTGATGGTGTTGTACACATCTACTGCGGCGGTGATGTCCAGTGTACGGCTGGCTGTATCGGCTTCGATGCTTAGATTGAGCCCAATCATAGGTTCACCGGCTATCACGCCGGCAATGGCACTGCCGATGTTTTCCATGGCTCCGTCGTAGAGTGTGCTACGGTCGCGATTTATGCATGCTGACGGCAGGCCGCTGATGCCAAAGTGCTCGGCCCAGGTGGTGCCGACTGTGGTGCGCGGGTCAAGTTGGTTGGGGAACGGGTCGGCCATGATGTTGTTGTAAGGTGTGATGGCGATGATGACCAGTTCGCTGGCGTACTGCTCGTGCAGGGCGTCAAGGGTTTCGTCGGCCAGGGGGCAGTTGTTGCATCGAGGACCCGTGTATTTTTCCACCAAGGCGCGTTGCACGCCTCCGTTGGTCCATTGGCCATTGCTGCCGCTGCCACTGCTGGCAACCATGTATTCATCGCGCTCTATCCTGTCGCATCCTGCAACGAGGACAAACGTCAGGAGCAGAAGGTATATGCTGTTCTTTTTCATATCTTTTTTCGTGGATGAAGGTTAGAAACTGGTGGTCAGGCTGAAGGTGAGACCGTTGCTGGCGGGCACTTGGCGGCACACGCCGCCGATGCAGAGCAGCCCTTCGCGCTGTTTGCCATAGCCTATCTGCAGGCGGGTGGCCCCCCGGGTGTAGCCGACGCTCAGGTTGTAATAGTTGCCGGAACCATCGTTGTAGGCTAACTGGTCGCTGGCCGAGACGAACCAGTGCGTGCCGATGTTCCACTCGACGAGGCCCATCAGCCAGTCGCCTGCGCGACGGTCGGTGTGCCCTTCTTCTGGAGCGTAGCGGCTGTCGCTGCCCATCCATTGGGCCTCGAAGCGCAGGGCGTGCTTCTTGCTGACGCGCCACGACAGGTCGGCTACTACTGCGTTGTTGTGGTAGAGAATGTTCTCGTGGCCTTCCACCACAGGGTTGAAGACCTGGTAGAGGTATGTGGCTGTCAGTTTGACACTCTTGCTGAGTTTCTTGGCTACTTCGACCGAAGCGTCGCCGTAATAGAGTTGCCCCAAGCCCGGTGTGGCGGTGTAGCCATCGGTGCCGCGGCCGCCGATGGTGGTGGTGTCGAGGCCCACCATGACCGAACCGTTGACGTGCAGGTCGGTGCCGTACTTGCCGCCTAAGAGGGTGCCTTTTTTGATTTTATACATGACATCGGCCTGCAGGCCTTGTTCGCCGCCCACCTGGGTGACGTATGGGTACATCGATGGGAAGGCGTAGGTGTGCTGTTTCGGTGTTGCAGGAAGGTAGTTGATGAAGAGCATCTCTCCGTTTTCGCTGCGGGAAGATTTGAAGCCCATGTTGTCGATCCGTTTGGCCTGGATGCCGGCACTGAAACCTCTACGCGAGTAGCCCATGTTCAGCATCAGCGCCTGTCCGGGACGGTAGATGTAACCGTTGAGGGCCGAGGGGTCCTGCCCCTTGTAGGCATACTCGGCCTGCAGGCTCCATCCGCCGTAGCTGATGTCGGTACGCGCTGCGCCGGCGCCGACGTTGAGCGGCAGGTTGAGCGTGTAGCCTGTCACCCCCGCGGCAATGTCTTCGGCGGCTTCGTACTTGCTCACAAAGCCCGCACCCAGGGTAACGCGCAGTTTGCTGTCGGCCATTGACGATATGAGGCTGTTGAGGTTGACTTCGCCGTCCACCCCACGCACCAGCCCCTCGCCATAGCTCCAGAAATAGCGCTGGCGACCCGCAAGGGCCTTCAGCACCACGCCATCCACCGGACGGTACACCACGCGGGCACCCAGCAGGGCATTGTCGAGCCCAAGGTAGCGATCCTCGTAGGCGCGCAGTATGAGTCCGTTGCCGAACTGCTCGTAGAAGTTGCCTGCCGTCACGCTGAGTCGTTCGCCGTTGTAAGCCACGAAGTAGTGGGCCAAGCCCTGCCCCTTCCATCGTGCATCGAAGCCGAGCAGCGGGTCTTGGTAGGCTTCGAAGCGGAGGCCGGCGCTGAAGTCGCCGTTGGTATAGAGAATGTCGGCGCGGGCGTTCATCAGCAGTTGTTGTGGCACGTCTTCGGCGCCGATGGTGCTGTCTGCATGGCTCATCTGGCCGTCAATCTGCACATTGCCGGTCACGTGTCCACCCAGGATACCCTGCGCACCTGCGCTGCCGGCCACAAGGCACCATAGACATGCGAATGTCACGGTCTTGAGGTTTGTCTTCATCGTCATTTGTCTTATATTAAATCTGTAGTTCTACCCACATGAGGTTGCCTCTTCGCTACCCCTTCGGTGTCGGTCCGGTTTTTCTCGCAATAATATCGGAGGAGTATCGGAGGAACATCGGAGGTGCCCCGGAGGAAGAGCTTAGGAAGAGCTGTGTCAGAGGTGTGGAGATGCTTACTGGAGTATTTGGCGCACCTGTTCGATGAGTTCTTCCTCGCCGCCGTCTTGGTAGCCTTTGTGTTGCCATACTATCTCGCCGTCGCCGTTGAGGATGAAGGTGTGGGGCACGTCGGCTCCGACGTTCATGGCGCGGGCGAGGTCTTTGTTTTGGTCGAGGTATATTTCATAGGGCCAGTCGTGGCTGTCGACCCAGGGGCGCACGCGGGCTGCGGAGCGCACATCGTCGATGGATATGGCTACGAGCTTCACGCCGGTTTCTTCCTGCCACTCGTCGTAGACTTCCTTGATGGCGTCGAGTTCGCGGTTGCATGGCTTGCACCATGTGGCCCAGAAGCTGACAATAATGGGACGGCCGTTGTTGCGGATGACGGACGATTGCACGGTTTGGCCATCGATGCCTTTAAGGGCGATGTTTTGGGGCATGGTGGCGTTTTGGCCGAGGAGGTTGCCGCCGATGAGGAGGGCGATGATGATGGGAATGATTTTTTTCATGGTGGATGGTATTATGATGTTTGGTGTTTCTGTCTTATCCGTTAGCTGCCAGCTACCTGCTACCAGCTATCATATTTGTATGTCTAAGGAAGGTTTTATTGTGCGGAGGGTTGCTGTTTCGTGTTCGATGAGTTCTGTGGTCCAGGGGGTGGCTTCGCCGTCGGCTTGGTCGTCGCGGAGTTGGAAGAGTCGGCCGAAGTGGAGTCCGAAGTCGTGGTAGGCAGGGTTGCCGAGAGCGGCGGCGGTGGCGAAGAGTTGTGCTGTTTTGCCGTCGATGATGCGGAGATAGGTGTCTTTATCTGGCAGTTGGCAGTTGACAGTTGGCAGTTGGCGGTTGGTAGTGTTGTCCTCTGTTAACTGACAACTGTCCACTGCCAACTGCTGTTGTAGCAGTTCGGCTTCGACCATTGCTTTGACGGTTTGGTTGACGAGGCGTGTTGCGTCGGCGTCGCCGGCTTCGTCGAGCAGTTCCATGATTTTGGCGAGGTGGTAGTCGCCGACGAGGATTGCGACGGCGTTGTTCCAGCGGGCGTTGACAGAGGGTAGGCCGCGGCGGGTGGGGGAGTGGTCGATGACGTCGTCGTGCAGGAGGGAGGCGTTGTGGAGCATTTCGACGCAGACGGCCATGAGGAGTGTGCGTCGCGAGTTGAGGGTTTCTTCGCCGAGGGAAGCTGCTGCGAGGAGGGCGATGCGTGGACGAAGCATTTTGCCGTTGCGTGCAGCGATGTATTGCTCCACTTGGCGGAGGAGGTGTCCGTTGCCGGAGGTGATGCGGCGGAGGTATTCGTGGCGGACGTCGTCAAGCTTGGTTTCTAAGTTCATTGCAGAGGGTGGTGAGTTTGTTGGTGAGAGTTTTGCTGGCTTTGACGAGTGGCAGTCGCAGGGTGCCGGTGATGTGGCCTTGTATTTCGAGGAGTGCTTTGATGCCGGTGGGGTTGCCTTCTTCAAAGATGGCGTTGATGAAGGGTAGCATGAGGTTGTGCAGGGGAAGGGCTTTTTTGAGGTCGCCTTTGCTGGCATAGCGAACCATTTGGCTCATTTGTTGTGGCAGTGCGTTGGCGATGACGGATATGACGCCGTCGGCGCCGAGGGTGAGGAGGGGGTAGGTGAGTGCGTCGTCGCCGCTGATGACGCGGAAGCCTGCGGGCCGGTTGCGTAGTATTTCCATGATTTGTGCCATATTGCCGCTGGCCTCCTTTATGCCGATGATGTTGGGACATTCGTTGGCGAGGGAGAGGGTTGTTTCGGCGGTGAGGTTGACACCGGTGCGTCCCGGAACGTTGTAGATGACGACGGGTACGGGTGATGCTTCGGAGACGGCGCGGTAGTGGGCTGCGAGGCCGCGCTGGTTGGGTTTGTTGTAGAAGGGAGTGACGCTGAGCAGGCCGCTGATGCCGTCGAAGTTGGTGCGGGCTATGGTGTCAATAAGGTGCTGCGTGTTGTTGCCGCCGAGACCGAGCATGATGGGAAGGCGTCCGCTGACGGTTTCGATGATGAATTCCTGCACGGCGGAGCGTTCGCTATCGGTCATGGTGGCGGCTTCGCTGGTGGTACCGAGGGCGACGATGTAGTCGACGCCTGAGGTTATGATGTGTTCGATGAGTGCTTCGAGCTTGGTAAAGTCGACGGTTTCCGGTTGTTTGCGGAAGGGGGTGACGAGGGCTACTCCGGTGCCCGAAAATAGGGGTGTTTTCATTTTTTTATCATGCTAAGGTATTCGATGACATTGTTGAAGAATCCTTTGAGTTCGACTTGCCCGTCGCCGCGAATGATGAGGTCGAAGACTTCGGTGGGGTCTTCGGAGGGGGTAGCATAGACGACTTTGAGGCTGGCGTTGGTGCTGAGGGCGATGTATTGTGAGAAGAAGTTTTCTTCGCCGATGGTGTCGATGAGCAGGTCGTAGTGTTTCTCGGTGAAGGGCCGGATGGATTCGTGGTTGGGTAGACCCCAGAAGTTGAAGTCGGTTTTTGTCCGCACGATGTGGGTGGCCTGGTGGGTGATGACGAAGTCTATCTCCTGATCTTTTTGCAAGAGGGCTATGATGTTGACGGTTTTGCCCTGGTTCTCCATCACTTTGGCGAAGTGATGGAGGATGTTCCAGTTCTGTTCGTCGACGAGGCGGCAGATGACACCGATGCTTTTTACTTCCTCGATGTTGTCAATTTTCTTCTCACGTGGTGCGGCCTTGAGGTCGCGAATGATCCGCTTGAGGTGTATTTGCTTGATGAAGTCCATTTTCTTTTATTCAAATAGGGTGTGTTGTCGATACAAGGTGAAACTGTGGCGGTGGTAGGGACTGACGCCGTACTGTTCAATGGCTTGATAGTGTTCGGCGGTAGGGTAGCCTTTGTTGCGGTCCCATCCGTAGACGGGATATTCGGAGTGGAGTTGATCCATAATCTGGTCACGGTGCGTTTTGGCAAGGATGCTGGCGGCGGCGATGGGCATCATTTTGGCGTCGCCCTTGACGATGCACTGGTAGGGAAGGAGTGTCTCGTTGTAGAAACGGTTGCCGTCAATGAGTAGAAATTCAGGGAGGAGAGCATCTGGGTTGTTGTGCTGACAGATTACGCCAGGCAGTTGTTCCCCCAATAGTGCTTTGACGGCCAGGCACATGGCGTGGGTGGAGGCGTGGAGGATGTTCAGACGGTCGATGTCTTGAGGGCTGACGGTGGCTACAGCCCAGGCCGTTGCTTGGTGCTCGATCTCGTTACGCAGAGTGTTACGCTGGCGTTCAGATAGTTGTTTGGAGTCGTTGAGCAGGTTGTTTCGGTAGTCTTCGGGTAGCATGACAGCGGCTGCCACCACTGGTCCGGCCAAGGGGCCACGACCGGCTTCGTCGCATCCCGCCTCGCGGCGGCCTTTTATCAAATAAGGGGCTAACATGCTATGGCGGCAATTATGATGAGTATGAGCAGGGTGTCGTATATCCACAGACGGCGTTTGCGGTTGCGCAGGCTGGTGGTCGAAGGGGTGCTCCCGAGAAGCAGGAGGGTGGTGCAGAAAGCAAAGGGCACGGCTATAAGCTGCATGGATGCAGATTGCACGGGGGCATAGAGTAGGATACACAGGGCTCCAACAAAGAACAGCATGACTGTCGATGCGTTTTTTTGCCATACAACAGGGTGTTCGCCCAGATGAAGCATGACGTTCAGTAGCCCCCAGAGCATAATAAACAATAGCATGGCGGCTCCGAGTGCTTGCGGAAGGGTAAATGAGCCGAGGGTGACGCTTATGTCGCCGAGTCCGTCGGTAATGCTGTCCCACCATTGGGCAAGGTCTCCAGTGATGAAGAGTACAGCCGCCAGAGTTAGATAGGGGGCAATGAAGCCCAGTAGCATCACGGCCCAGTCTTTCCAGTTGTAGAGACGATAGTTGACGGCCACGAGCAGGTAGCTCAGCATCATGACGGCCGCCGGCAGGTAGAACATCGAGGCGATGCCTATCAGTGCTGTGGCGCCGCATATTTTTGAGGAAGGGATGGTCAGCAGAGTGCTCCTCAGCATGAGCTGGTTCAGACAGCCTATTAGGGCAACCCAGACAATCACCATGGGCGTCAGGGTGGTTGCGCCGGCACCAGCGGCCACGATAAACAGTAGGGTAGGGAGGAGGCTGTTCTGTGACACCAGGCCTACACTGGATAGCAAGATATTGAGCATCATGCCTTCGGTAAGTGTCAGCAACATGGCTATCACCACCGCCAGTCGCGGCGTGGGTGCAAGCCACGAACTCAGGAGGCTGTAGAGCAGAGCGGGATGGTCTCCCGCTGTTATGGCGGGTGGGGACAATAGCGGCCGAAGCCACAGCAGCAGCAACACTGCTATGGTGAGCACCATCTGTAGTGCCATGTTCCGTTGGAATATCTTCAGCATATCTTGACTATCAATCGTTTCTCACAAACGTGAGACTCCATCCAAAGTGCAAATATACGAACATTTTTTTAAATGCCGGAAAAGAAAAAACAAAAAAAGAGGCAACGCATGCGCTGCCTCTCGTTTATCGTTGATGGTTCGATGGTCACACTTCCCAGGTGTCGCCACTGTTCAGCAGGTCGTCCATGCATTTGTATTTGCCAACGTTCATCTGCTCTTCCATCTGCTCTTCGTAGAGCTGGGTGTAGCTGACTTTCTTGACATTACGAATAACACCGAGTGCCACGGGCAGGTCGCCGCCCATGTGGGCCAGCATCATGTGAATGCCAGTGTCTTCGGTGTCCTCGTGGTGAACCATGATGTCGTCAATGGTGACGCCATTCTCGCCAAGGGTGACAACCTCAAGTTGGCGCCCATTGAAGCGCAGACCTTTCTCTTTGTTTTTGCCAAAGAGCATCGGTTTGCCGTTCTCAAGCACGATGGTGCGATCGTCGCGCACCGCACGGTCTGTGATGGCGGCGTGGGTCTTGTCGTTGAAGATGACGCAGTTCTGCAGCACCTCGACCACCGAGCATCCGTCGTGTTTGGCGGCGCGGGTCATGCAGTCGGTCGTCAATTGCGGCACGCAGTCCAGTGTGCGGGCAAAGAAGGTGCCCTGGGCGCCCATGACGAGCTCGCCCGGGTTGAACGGGTAGTCGATAGTGCCATAGGGCGACGTCTTGGTGATTTGGCCGAACTTCGTCGTCGGACTGTACTGGCCCTTGGTGAGACCGTAGATCTCGTTGTTGAAGATGGTGATGTTCAGGTCCTGGTTGCGGCGCACAGCGTGAATCAGGTGGTTGCCGCCGATGGCCATCGAATCGCCGTCACCCATGTTCACCCACACGCTCAGGGCGGGGTTGGCCAGTTTGACACCGGTGGCTATGGCGCAGGCGCGACCGTGAATTGAGTGAAAACCGTAGGTGTCCACATAGTAGGGAATTCGGCTGGAACAACCGATACCGCTCACCATGCAGACGTTCTCCTTCTTATAGCCCGTCTTGGGGAAGGTGGCCAGCAGGGCGGCAAGGATGGCGTGGTCGCCACACCCCGGACACCATTTGACCATCTGGTCGCTCTGGAAATCGGCCTTCGTATATTCTTTATCCGCTTTGGGAACAAAATGCTTTTCCATTGTGTTGTTTTGTTTATGTCCGACGGGTCAGACCGAGTCGGACGGGTCTGACAATTATTTGTTTTCAAGGAGTCTGTTAAACTCGGCTTTCAACTCGCCAACCTCGAAGGGCAGGCCCATCACCTTGTTGTACTGGGTCATCGGGCACTCCGGGAACTTGGTGCGCAGGTAGCCGGCAAACTGGCCGTTGTTCAGTTCGCAGACCACAATCTTCTTGTATTTGCGCAGTATGTCGCCGGTGTTTTTCGGCAGCGGGCAGATGTAGTTGAAGTGGGTATATGCCACCTTCTTGCCTTCCTTGTTCATCTCTTCCACGGCAAGGGTCAGCGCACCGCTGGTGCCTCCCCAACCCACCACGAGCAATTCGGCATCTTTGGCGCCAGTCACTTCCTGGTCGGGAATGTAGTTGGCCACGCGATCCACCTTCTCCTGGCGGTTCTTGGTCATCAGGGCGTGGTTCTCGGGATCGGTGCTCAACGGACCGTCGGGGCACTTCTCAAGGCCGCCCACGCGATGACTCAACCCTTCCATGCCGGGCAACGCCCACTCGCGGGCATAGGTCACCTCGTCGCGGCGGAACGGACGGTAGTCGGGATCGTTGGGCTTGGCCAGACGCGGTTTGATTTCAGGCATGTCTTTCATGCTCGGTATGCGGAACAGCTGGCTGCCGTTGCCCAGATAACCGTCGGTCAGCAGTATGACGGGGGTCATATGCTCCAAGGCAATCTTGGCGGCATTGAAGGCCCAATAGAAACAGTTGGCCGAACTCGATGCGGCAACCACCACCAGCGGAGCCTCGCCGTTGCGCCCATAAAGGGCCTGGTTCAAGTCGCTCTGCTCGGTCTTCGTGGGAAGACCCGTCGAGGGACCGCCACGCTGCACGTCAACCACCACCAGCGGCAACTCAGTCATCACAGCCAACCCCAAGGCCTCGCTCTTCAGCGACAGACCGGGACCCGACGTCGAGGTGCACGCCAGCGCACCGGCATACGAGGCACCAATGGCACTGCAGATACCGGCAATCTCGTCTTCCGCCTGGAACACGCGGGCACCCAGGCTCTTATGCTTCGCTAACTCCACCATCACGTCCGTGGCGGGAGTGATCGGGTAGGAACCCAGGAACAACCGGCGGCCGCTCTTCTCGCTCGCAGCCAGCAGACCCCACGCCGTGGCCACATTACCCGTAATGTTGCGGTAGCGGCCCTTCTCCATCTGGTCGGCCTGGGCAACCTCGAAGATGTGCGAGTGCATCACCTCCAGCTTGTCGGCATATTCATATCCCTCCGTCAACACAGCCTTGTTCAGGTCCACAACCTGCGGCTTCTTGGCAAACTTCCGCTCCAAGTAGGCAAAGGTATGATCCAACGTCTTGTGCGTGCTGTAGAAGATAATGCCCAGAGCGAACATATTGCGGCTCTTGTCGGCAGTCTTCTTGTCCACGCCCTTCTCCTCGCCAATCTTCTCCGTAAACGAGGTAATCGGCGCCTTGATGATGGTGTAGGCTCGCTCCAACTCGTCGGTGAAGGGGTTCTCCTTGTAGCCGGCCTTCTCCAGCGCCTCGTCCGTGAAGGTGTCTATGTCCACTATGACCGTGGCACCCTTCTTGGCCCACTTCAACTGCGACTTGAAGGCGGCTGGGTTCATCGCCACCAGTATGTCGCACTTGTCACCGCTGCTGTAGATATGGTTGCCCACATGCACCTGATACCCGCTCACGCCGGCAACCGTGTTGTGCGGCGCGCGTATCTCGGCCGGATAGTCGGGAAATGTGGCAATATCATTGCCGGTCAATGCCGATGCATCGGAGAACAACGTGCCGCTAAGCTGCATGCCGTCGCCCGAGTCGCCAGCAAATCGGACCACCAGGTCCTCTCTATTAACAATCTGATTTTCTGACATGTTACTATGTTTATTGTTTCTGTTTTCTCGTTTTTTGACCGTGCAAATGTACAAAATAAAACTAACCCCACCAAATTATTTTATCCACCCCCGCCGGTTGATTACTCCTCTCCCTATGCTCTTCCTAAGCATATCCTAAGCTCATCCTAAGCATATCCTAAGCATATCCAAGGCACCCATCTGCCGCCGGCAAACTTTCCTTCACCGTAAATACAAAAAAAACACTATCTTTGCCCTCTGTAACCACCACCCCGCGCACCCCGGAACGCCTTGTGCTTCACCCCCTTTCGGGTGTCTCGCAGCCCTCCGCGCGGCAACAAAACGCTCTAAACAATGGACCCCAATCAAGATAAAGAATTCATGCGCCGCGCCATCGCGCTGGCCAGCGAAAGCGTCAGTCTCGGCGGCGGCCCCTTCGGTGCTGTCATCGTCAAAGACGGCGTCATCGTCGCCGAAGGCTCCAACAGCGTCACCATCCTCAACGACCCCACGGCCCACGCCGAAGTCTCCGCCATCCGCGAAGCCTGCCGCCGCCTCGGCACCTTTCACCTCTCCAGCTGCACCATCTACACCTCCTGCGAGCCCTGCCCCATGTGCCTCGGCGCCATCTATTGGGCCGGCATCAAGCAGATCTTCTACGGCAACACCCGCCGCGACGCCGCTGCCATCAACTTCGCCGACGACTTCATCTACGAGGAGCTGGAGCGCCCCCTCGACCGTCGCCGCCTCCCCATCCGCCCACTCCTGCGCGACGAGGCGCAGCAAAGCTTCCGCCTCTGGCAGCAAAAAACCGACCGTGTCGAATATTAATCGCCACCCCTACACATTGACGGCAGCCACCGCCTCCCTGTACCGCCTCATCGTGCCGGCCTTCATGATGGCCTTCTTCTCCTTCTGCGGTATGTCTATGTATTCCCAGAACGCATGCAACCGCGCCAGCATCTGGCTCTCGCCGCAAAGGTTCCCCTCGGCATATCGGTAAACCCTCTCGTGCATCTCCCTCACAATGTCGGCTTTGTCCCGTGCGGTGCCGCTTGCGGCGCCCTGCTCCCTTGTCGTCCACGGCCGTGCCAGCAACCCCCTCCCTATCATAACACCTTTTATTTTATTGTCGTCAACCGCGTCACCCCCGTTTCCTACTTTCCACTTCCCATTTTCCACTTGCACGATGTCGCCGTTGTATACCATCGGATGCCTGCATGCCTCTTGGAATCGCGCAAACGCCTCCATGTCCGCCACCCCCTTGTACTGCTGCCGTCCCAACCTCGGATGCAGCGTGACGTGCACCAATGGCATCTCGTTGATGATCGGCATGGCCCTCAGCCCCTCCTCGATGTTCTCCCATCCCAGCCGCATCTTCACCGAGAAGGCCACTTCCTTCCTCCGCAGCATCTCTCTTTGTATTTCTTCTATCTTGTCTGGATGCTGCAGCAGTCCGCTTCCACGACTCGCACGCACCTGCATCGGGAACGGGCACCCCATGTTGAGGTCTATGCGCCGCCAACCCTGCCCTTGCAGCGCGTCGCACAGCCGTGCAAACTCTTCCGCATCCCGCGCAATCACCTGCGGCACCGTCGGCACCCCGCTGTTGCGCCCCGGGTTGGTATCCCTCAAATCCTTCCTCCTCACCTCGCCCTTCTCCATCCTCACAAACGGCGTATAATACTCGTCCACCCCGCCCACGCACTCCCAGTGCGCCCTCCGGTAGACGGCATCTGTATAGCCCTGCAGCGGCGCGAAAGCAATGTACATGCCCATTAAAGCACGTCGTGTACGATGCTTGAACTGCCCGAGGTGCTGCAGTCGGCTGTGAAGGCGGTGCCGGTGAAATGGAGGCTGCTGCTGCCCGAGATGCTGCCCTTGATGGTGCCGTCGCAGTGGATGTAGGCGCTGCTGGCACCCGAGATGGAGCATTCGCACTGGCCGCAGGTGAGCGAGTAACGGTTCTCTGCAACCTTCTTCTCCAAGTCGCTGGAGCCGGAGAGGTTCAAGTCAAGTTTACCGACCACGCCTTCGATGGTGGCGTCTGACGCTCCGCTCAGGTCGAGGTCCAGCTCGTCGGCCTCGACGAAGCCGTAGAAGCTTGAGGAACCGGACAGTTCAATGTCCACATCGGGTCCGGCGATGACGTATGACGAACGTAATTCGGAGGCGCCGGAGAGCTCCACGCTCCTGAGCGCGGGATTGTAGGGCAGCACCACCTTCATGTCGCTGTGGCTGACAGTCCACCCTTTGAGGTAAATCTTCAGCTCTCCATCGACTGTCTCCACCCGTACTTTGGACATGATGTTTTCGCCTGCCGTGACGGTGATTTGGCTCACCTCGTCGCTGACGGTGACATCGAAGGCGTCGCTCACTGTCAGTTCGGTGTAGGTGCCGCTGACGCTGAACTCCTGTGTGATGGGGTCGCCGTCACTCTTGGAGCATGCACAGAACATGGTAAGTGCAACCGTCGCGAACAGAATCATATACTTTCTCATTTCTATGGTTGCCTCGGTTATATACCATCGGGCCGTCGGTTCATGGTTTGTTTTTCTTATTGTTATTCGTAGTGCCGTATGCGGACGTCGGTGCCGGGCAGTTGGGCGGGGATGCCGCTGACGTCGGTCTCGCCGTAGTGGTAGGGAAAGAGCACCTTGGGCTGCACCATCTGGGCGGCACGGACGAGCTGGTCCGTAGTCATGGTGAAGGGTTGGTTGCAGGGCAGGAAGGCGATGTCGATGTCCTTGATATTGGACATCTCGGGGATGTCCTCGGTGTCGCCGGCGATGTAGAGGTGCAGGCCGTCGAGGGTGAGGATATAACCGTTGTCGCGCCCCTTGGGGTGGAACTGCAGGTGCTCGGTGGTGGTGTTGTAGGCAGGTACGGCCTCAAGCAAGATGTCCCCGTCCAATGTCAGCCGCTCGCCATTGCTCATGGCGGTGCCGCTGCCATACAGCTCGACGCAACGCGGATTCATGACGAGCTTTGTTCCGTCGGTGGTGAGCTGACGGAGGGCGGCGGTGTCGTAATGGTCAAAGTGCTCATGCGTCACAAGGATGATGTCGGCCTTGGACATCGTGCTGTAATCCACCGTGCGACCGCGCAGTTGTGTGACGGGGTCGACATATATCACCCGTCCGTCGTGCTCGATGCAGATGCTGGCATGCATCAGGGCGTGGAGTTTTACAAGTTTGCCACTCGGGGTGGCGAACACGTCGGTCTCCACCGTTGTCGTCGACCTGCCGGCCTTCTGCCAGGCAAGGATGCCGCCGTCGAGATTGTACACCGTGCAGCCATTGGCAACCAACTGCTCGGCGGCCTTGAGGCTGCGGCGTCCGCCACGGCAGTAGACGGCCACCTCACCCTCGATGCCCTGGATGCGCTGGGCGAAGTCGGCGGCTTTCACATCGATATTCTCCGCCCCGAAAAGGTGCCCTTCGGCATACTCGGCCGCTGTGCGCACATCAATCAGCCTCACTTCCTTCTGACCTGCCACAGAAGCAAATTCTTCCACCCCAAGGATCTTGGTGTTCTTGCCGCTCCCGCAGCCGAACAATATCGAAGTCAATATGGTAAGCATTAAAACTCGTTTCATTTTCTTATTTTGATTTTTCTGCAAAGATACACAATTATTCTGATTGTCAAAATTAATATGTATAGTCGCCCATGGTATATAACGGCGTTAAAAAAGAAGCAGTTATAAAAATATAACTACTTCTTCTGCTTTTTTGACTGCTTTTACCCTTGCTCTATAATAGACTTTCAGTCAGTTTATTACGGCATTTTTGCACAGTGTCGGAATAAGGAAAACTAATTAATCTGTCACCTCAAAGTAATATTGCGCATCCTCCCCTGTAAGATTCTCTATACACCATCCGTCCGCCTCTCGCCAAAGTCGGTCATAGACACGTTCTAGTTCAATGTTATGGTCGTGGTGCTGCCATATTTTATGATTGAGGACGAGGACAAACTCGGTAAGGTATTCAATGTTATCTTTCCATTCATTGAAGGCACGATTGTAGGTGTCCTGCACTGCTGCGGTGCCGAAATGGTCGGCAATGGTGAAATCATCCCAGAAGGTTGTCTGTGATTTGAGGCCATGCTCCTCCATTATTACATCTATTACATTCATCGTTTTGAGTTTTTGATTTGTAGCCATATTCTCGCCGAGAATATGGAATTATGTGGTTAAATTTGTCTTTCTCGCAATGAAAACATCGTATAAAAGAAAAGGAGCCTTCAGGCTCCCTCTCCAATCCGTTTGGATGATTACTTTTTGGCATCCTTTTTCCCTTTCTTTGAATCCTTTTTTGTGTCCTTTGGATTAGTTGCAGGGACTTCGGGTTTGGTTTCCTCTACTGCCACCGTCACAATTTCGGGTTCTTCGGGGTCGTTGATGTCCCCATTAGGTATGATGTTTTCGGTGTCGGTAGGTTTTTCGATGTTCTCCAATGCCTCTATCGGGTCAATGGGTGGTTGAGGGTCTGGGTTCTCTTTCTTCGACTTTTCTTTGGATTCCTTTTTTGGTCTCTCCTTATCGAGTTCCAATAGCAGGTCTTTGTATAGTTTGTCCCAATTCTTCCCTTCCTTTTCATCAATCGTCCATAGACGGCTCTCATAAGCAGTTTTTACGGAGGGGTAACATTCCTGTGGAATGTCGTAGAATTCATGCAATACTACTTGCCCGACTTTGCCTGCCTTTACACGGAGGTTTCGCAACTGATGGTAAATATCCATCTTTGAAGAAGTGAATGGGGTATTCACGAAAGTTGCAATGTTGTCCCCATGCATGATAACGAGGTAACGTGTGCTGCTGACGATGTTGATTTGCTCGTTGCTTTTCATTGTGATTGTGGGCTGTTGTCGCATCGCCCCCATCGGTCTAATGATTATTGTGATTAAAATGATTATCCTATTTGTCCAGTGCCTTATCCTGTCAATGAACTCCTACTATAGATAAACTATAATCCAATAACATTAACGAATGATTTTTTAGTCTCAAATTTGAATACAAAAATCTAAAAATCATTTAGTTGAGCAATAATCCTATCAATCACATCCAATCAAAACTATTTCTGCTACTGACTGGATAGTTATAATATATATTATCCCGTATGAGGAAATAGTTTTGATTGAAATGTAAAATGCCATAATCATCCAATCAAAACTATTTCTGCTACTGACTGGATAGTTATAATATATATATTATCCCGTATGGGGAAATAGTTTTGATTGAAACACTATTAGAAAAATAACTACAATAAAAAAAGAGACCTGCAGGTCTCTTTTTGTCTATCCTAAAAGATTGTCAGGAAATACAAATCTATGATCAAACTTAAATTCAGCTTCCACATATGATTTAGCTCTTTCTTCCATGCTCGACAAAATACTCTCAATTCCTTGATGAGCAAAGAAAAAATCACAACATTCAATATGAGACAGAAATCTAACGAAAGCAGCATCATTTCCTTTTTTCATATCCCAATTCCTTTTGTTTTCTTCCGTTTCTGTATTGATAATGATAGTTTTCATACAAGGAATGACAATGTCAAACATTGTAATCTCATTTCCATTCAGTTCTTTCATGATTTGATTACATAGTATTCCCGTGCCACTCTTCGAAAGACGATACTTCAAATATGGATATTTTCCGTTGGAGTGAATAATCCTTTCTGTGAGAATATTGCTGAAAGTTGCGTTTTCTGATGGGGACTTGCAAGTTAAGTCTTTATTTATTCCTTCGAATAGATGAAAACCCTTTATTATATCTTTCACTTCACATACATCTAAACCAAATCGGGAGGCTAACTTTTCTGCTGTATGTCCCCATCCATATCGCTCCACAATTTTAGATTGAATTCTTTTGTCTTTTCTTATCTTTTGCGCAACTGACATTTTCTTTCTGCCTACTTTTTTATTCATATCTCCAACTTCCGCAAGATATTTGATAATTACCTGCGTTCCACAACCTATTTCTTTGGCAATCTCTTTTTTATTCTTGCCTTCATTGCGGAATCTGATAATTGATTCCTTTTCTACGTCTGTTAAAATTCGAGGACTTCTCATATGTTTGTTATTTTATACCCTTTGGGGCGTTTGTTGGTATTTTTTTTGTTACATCTATAAATAATGGAAACCACCTCAAAGTTAAGTCCCTAAATAGTTAAAGATTGTTAAATGATATTCTCATAAAAAAATGGAAATCTGTCGTTTGGGCCTTTGTCGAAGACCGTAGTTAGTTTTCATAAAAAAAACCGGATTCGAGGTTTCCTACGCCTTTTGAATCCGGTTTTGAAATATCCACTATACGATTAAATAAAGATACTGCCACAATCTGCCAACCAAAAGGCGTAGGGGGAAAGGTTGGTTTTATGCTTCTTTCTTTGATGCTCTACTTTAATTATAAAGAGGTGCTGTGGATTGTTTAACATTGAAGTCTTTTTTTGTGTAATTACTATTGGAAATACAAATCGTCAGTAATTCCATTGTAAGAATCATCGTCATAATTGGTATTATTTGAATATATTGATTGGCGTTTATGCAATAAAAAGGAGGTTTTTATGTTATCTTTATACGAATATATAACGTCTAAAAAAATGGCAGACAAATTACGTTTCAAAGTCAGTTGGGAGACTATATCCGAGGCTCCCGATGAAGGGGAATCCTATCTATCCCCCAGCGAGTTATTTAAGGCAGGAATGACGGCATCGGGGCAAAAAATTGATGATTATGACCCAGCCGATACAGAGGCGCCTGCTTATATCGAGTTCGTGGAGGCTGATAGTAATGAGCATAGTTACGTTAAAGTAGACCTCGATGGCACCGTTACCGAGATTACCAATGACGAATATTGGGAAGGCTTCGATTGGGAAGAGTATCGGAGGAATAATCGTTTGGATTAAAAAAAATCTCGCAAATAAAAGGAGAACTCCTATAAACCTTATAAATGGGTGGTTTGCGGGAGTTCTTTTGTTAAAACACAAATAAATGCGCAAATATAGGATGTTTTGAGGATTAAAAGACCTTAATCCACTCTTAATTGATGTCTTCCTCGGTGTGGAAGTATTTTGATGGTGTGATATTCCATATCAGTAACCCGCATTATACGGCAAGTAAATGCGGTTTTTTGTTTTGGAGGGGATAATGGAAATTCTCCACATTCGGTTTTCCTTCGGGTTTCTTAAGGGGGGCAATCTCCCGTCGTTGTATCTCTAATGTATATCTCCCTTCTCCGCAATACAGCATATGGAGTATGAAAAGGGGAGATACTCCGTTTCCCTCTTTGAAGTTGTCGGACACCGCAACGGAATAGACGTGAAATCCGCCGTCCATGCCCCAATTCCCAATGCCGTGATGGCGTATCTGTTTAGTTAGGTCGTAATCCATATCCTTCTTACAACTGCCCGCCCAATCATCTTCGGGCAGTTTGCATCGAAGAAGATAAAGACCTTCTTCGGGCATTGTTTCAAACTCTTTCGGGGTCAATTCTATGAATTGAAAGATTGGGTCGGTTTGGGTGTTGTTTTTGTTTACCATAACTTTGAATTTTTGATTGATTATTGTTTCTTTTACACATATGTATAAAGGGAAACCCTCAAAAGTTAAGCAATGAAATTGTTAATAATTGTTAAGTGGCGGAATTGTCATCTATAAGGCTGAAAACGTGAATAAAACCTCCTTCAAAATGGTGATTACTGACAAATTAAGACGTTGAAAGATGAGAAATGCGCAATTTATAGCACTGATTCCCAGTATGCTTTGTTTTCGTGTATCAAAATAAGTGCGTCCGTATCAGAAAAAATGTGTATCTTTGCACTATCAAATTAAAACATAATTAGATGGCATAAAAACAACTGAATAAAATAGACATAGATAGACAATTAGTGCGTTAATCGCCTTTTTTGCATACGGAAATTCTGGAAAAATTTCAAAGTATTATCTGCAAAGGAAAGGAGAAACGCTCACTGACCGTGAGCTTTCTTGTTTGCAGATAAGGTTTTCCAGAGCCTCCGTATGGACAAAACAAGTTCACGGCTTTTTTATTGTCACAAATGGTAAAACCAAACAACATGGAAAATAAAGCAGACAAAGGGTATTCCCGACAACTTGACCTCGAAGAGAAGTTCAACTGTTATTGGAATCAGGCGTTAAAGACGAATGGCGTAGACTATTTGCAACGCCTTACAATTAACGACCTTGTCGAGATGAAGAAAGCCATCAGCAACATCAACAACTTGATAACATTAAGGGTTACGTTAAGTTTTATTGATGAAATATGCAGATTGGGAATTGTCAATAATGAGCAGGCAGAAAGAATAAAGAAAGAGGTCAATGAGCAACATCCAAATACTAATGGATTTGATGTCCAAGACAAGGAAAGTAGAATCATTGCAGAAATAAAATGCAATATTCCTGTTGGAGAAAAGAGTTTCGGGGCTGCTCAAAAGAATGCACTGAAAAAAGACCTGCAAGGGCTTCGCAACGGAAAAGTCAAAGGTGACATTGATAATATCGATAATTACTACAAGTTTATGGTAATACAAGATGTTTCCAAAGCCCGAATTGCGATGAAAGAACTCTACGGCGATGATTGCGTAGAACTTGTTGATAAGAATATTGATACAGACCACATTTACATTGTTTATATCAGTTTATGAGCAGTGAGATATATTACCGACCACCGTGGACTTGTGGCAAATACAATGCCGACAAGCATGTGGCTATTATGTTTAATCTACTTGAGGACATTGACTATTTCTTTGAGAAAGAAGCCGCAGATGTTATTGGATATGTGTTGGCAACAGAAAAGGGGAATGCAATTTCTGTGAAAAATGTATCTGACCTACTTCAAATCGCCCCAATCTCAATAAACAATTTTTTCAATAAATTGGAAAACTATGGGCTGCTTTCGTTTACCCCCATTACTGATGCGATTGTAGATGAGTATAGAAATGAATGCAAGAAAAAGAAACATTTTGAAGTAAATCATAATGGTCCATTAGAGAAAGAGAGTAGGACAACTGCAGAAGATGCATATTGTAAGGCGGTTTCAGAGTATGATACTATTACCACAGTGATGTTTGAATTAACATATCGGTGTAGTGAGAGTTGTATACACTGTTATAATCCTGGCGCAACAAGAAATGACTCTGAAAAAAGTAAACGAGGGGCATTGAAAGAACTCACACTCGAGGAGTATAAACGAATCATTGATGAACTCTGTGATGCGGGGTTGGTTATTGCTGCAATATCTGGAGGTGACCCATTTTCATATCCCCATGTTTGGGAGATATTGGAGTATCTCTACCAAAAAGATGTTGCAATCAAATTGTTTACAAATGGATTGCGATTAAATGGCAATGTAAATAGACTTGCCAAACTTTATCCGAGAGATGTTAGGATTTCAGTATATAGTGGCATAGAGAATATACACGATGGAATTACCCGAGTAGACAATTCTCTTAAGAAAACCCTCAATACGATTGAGCAGCTTATAAATCAATCTATCCATGTTACAATTAATTGTCCTGTAATGACTCGGAATGTGCAATCCTACACGACGGTAAAGAAAATCGGCAAGAAATACAATACTGACATAGTATTCGATTATAATATTCTCGACTCAATGGATGGCGATGTTTGTGCGACAAGAAATTTACGTCTTTCACAAGATCAAATGGAGGTAATATTACAGGACAAGGATATTGGAGGGTATATTTCAAAAGATATTCCAGAAACTTTAGAAGGAAACAAGTCGAATACTGCAGATGGAGTCCCATGTGAGGCTGGTGTATCTATGTTTTGTATCAAACCCAATGGAGATTTAATACCATGTTGCTCCCTGCATTTACCTTTCGGCAATCTAAAAAAGAATCATTTATCAGCAATTTTCAGCAATAGTGATAGTCTGCGAAAATGGAAATCTATGAAAATATCAGACTTCAAAGAGTGCTGGAAACATGATTATTGCGCATACTGCGATATGTGTATTGGGATAAATTATTCAGAGCACAAAAGTCCATTTGTTGCAGGAGAAAATAATTGCTTTATTGCAAAATGTAAATATGATTTGGTGAAAAAAATCAAAGCAAACGCACCACTAATGCAGAATATTGAAAATAACAAAGATTGTGACCGTGAATTATATCGTCAATATAGAAAAGGGTAAACGGAAACCCCTATAAGTTTTCCGAAAATAAAAATATTAAACAAATGAAAGTGATAGATTTAGATGCAACAATCCGTTGCGAGCAGCAAGGGGTCAAATGCAAGACCAGATGCAACCAAGGTTGCAAGGCAGTAAGAAATGTCTGAATCTGCCGAATTTGAGGAGACTGTCACTTGGCAGTCTCCTTTTCGATAACAGCAAATAGAGTATAAAATGTCAATATTTCTTTGGATATTTCAATTTATAAGTCCTATAGCAATCATTCTCGGTGGACTATACCTACTTGAAGCCCCCTCTCCTGCATCACTTGTTGTGGGTGCGTTGAGTGCAGTCCTCGGTCTGGTGGTTGGTATTGTTGGTTGGGCTGATACGGTGCCTCCCCGTTGGTTTTGGATAAAGAGCAGCATGGATTTGGCAGGAAGCCGTTTTATGACCGCCATAGGTTATGCCATCCAATTCTTTTTCCTTGCACTTGCCATATTTGGTTTGGTGGAATATTTAGGATAACTGCCGTATAAAAGGAGTTCTCCTATTATCTTTGCCAATTGCCAAAGGAATAGGAGAACTCCTGTTATATCACAAATAACCCTGCAAAAACAGGATATTTGAGGACTACAATCCCATACGTTTCCTTTCTTTCAATATCTCGTCCTCGGTCTGGATGGTTTTTACATAACGGAATATGCCATTGACGGAACGTCCCATCATCGTGGCAAGATGTATGGGGTTGGAGCCTTCGCAGTTAAGGTAATGTGTGGCATACCCGTGACGGCATGAATAGTAGGTAATATCCAGCCCTGTGACATTGCGAAGATGGAGGTTGAGGGACTTCTCCACACTATTCATCCTCAAATGCTGCTCCTTCGGGCTTCCCGTATGGTCATTGATGGGGAAAAGATACTCCCCAGGCTGCGACATATACCATTTAAGCAGGGCATTCACGACAATGTTTGCCGAAAGGGCAATGGGGACAGGCTGATTGGTCTTTTGGCGATATACATCTTTGAAAATGTATATCGTTTCGTGATGCTCTTTCTTAACGGTGAGTTGGTCTTTGCGTAAATTGGACATATCCACAAATGCGAGGCCTCCAAAATGGTATCCGAGGACATACATTGCCAATGCAAATTCATCGGTTTTTACATCGGAGAATTTTGAAAGGTCGTCGTGTTGTTGCGTTACCCTGTCGAAAAGTATGTCTTCGATATTGTAGAAATCCTCCTTTGGGATTGCCTTTTTCGTTATCTCCGTGCGATATGCTACACGATAGTTGAAGGTATCGAAGGGGTATAGGTTTGCCAATACAAGCCCTTCCTTTATTGCGTAATGCCATACAGAGCCAATACTGGACATATAGTTGAAGATTGTCCCGTTTTTCAGTCCCTTCCGTTGCAGGTATTTGCCAAAGGCACGGCATTTGTCGGCATTCAATACGGTAATGTCGAAGTCCTTTACTCCGAGAAATTCGCAGACGGCGTTGTATGCCACCTCGTAAGTCCTGCTTGTCCCGTAAGAGGAAGCACGTTTAATCTGTATCTCATCCTTTAATGTGCGGTAATCGAGAGTTGACTTCTTTACGGAATGATGCACGAAGAGGTCTTTGGCAGATTCGAGATTTCCGTGCATTTCAAGTTCTACTTTGCGTTGCATCACTTCATTAAACATTCTCTGAATGGTAATGTTGAGTTGTTGGGCGTTGGGATAGGTCGGCTTGATAGTCGAGGTCTTTTCCGCCCATGCACTCTTCGGGATGGCGATGCCAGTCCGTCTTTCTGCCCGTCCATTCCATTGGGCGCGGATAACGATGGGATATAATCCCTGTTTGTTGGGCTGCTCCAGCATCATAATTCTTAATGTGGCCGTGTTAGTTTTCATATCGGATAATACCTTTATTTAATCTTACACTTATATATAAAGGAAAAATGCTTTTATTTAAGGCATTATCGCATTAAAAATGACTTTCTTAAAGAGAATAAAACGGCATTAACGAATTGATTTTAATGAGGTTTTCTCATCTTTTTATGGTTATGTCAAAAATAATTTGTACTTTTGCTTTCGCATTTCAACAAAAAAGACAGATGAAAATCAGAACCATACTCATGGCATTGGCAGCGCTGCTGGCACTGGCAGCCTGCAGCCAGAAGCCGAAAAACACTTTCGATTGGGACAACAACGACAAGATAGAGTACGTGATCGACTACACAGTCCATTTCGCCGCCGACCACGACAGCACCATGCAGCTGACTGCCTCAGGCAATTATGGGACCGTGAAGATCGCCCAGGTAGAATCTGAGAACCTGATAGGGGAATACGGAAAACCCGTGAAGAACACCTTCATTATTCTTGAAGACTCCGTCCCCGCAGGCAAAAGCATAACCCTGCACCGAGGAGGTCTGTCCTATACTGGCGGAAAGCCAGAGTTTATCCATAACAATACCATCGGCAGCGACGACCTGGTCGAGCTCCGCATCCTTGACACTGACGCATTAACACATTCACACACTAACGCATTCTCCTCCACCCTCTACTCCATCCGCGACAATATGATCTTCGGTCCCGACGACCAGCAGACCTTTACCATCCCCGGCGGCCACCGCTTCTCCGTCGTCCTCCCCGTCATTACTGAAGAGATGTACCCCAAAGAAAAAGAGGACCATACCGTACGAATCTGTTTCGCGGTCGCCAATGGTACCAAATAATAGATTTTTCCCATCCTCCTTTTTTCTGATGTGTGATTAGGTATTCGCACTGTCTTTCCTTTGGATTGAGAAAAAACACTTTGCCATGTCGTGGGAAAAATGTAATTTTGCACTATGAAACAAAAAAATTTTAATAATGTAGTCTGATATAAATAACAATAAATAAGATACATAATCAGCGTTTGCTATTTGTTCCGACCATTGTGAAACGTAGGAAATTTCATGAGGCTTAGAGGAGAAGACAGGCAGATGCTCGCGTGTTCGGCGAGCTTTTTTCATCTTTCCTCTAAGGTAATTCCTACGACCTCACAATGGAGACGAGATTTGCTCGCCTCTTTTTTGTTAGGTCGTAGGCGATAGAGGAATAGGTGGCATATCGCTAAAATACAAATAGCAATATGCAATACGACATGAAAAAACGGAATGTTAGTATAGACATTCTAAAGTGCTTCGCAGCACTATTGATTACAAATTCACACATGGGGATGATGTACGGCAAGTACGTTTTCCTTGCAACAGGAGGATGTATTGGAGACGTTTTGTTCTTCTTCTGCTCTGGTTTCACGTTGTTCCTTAAACCAATGGAAGGAATAAAACAATTCCCGAATTGGTACAAGAAACGGATAAATAGAATATATCCTTCAATCATTGCAGTTGCGTTCCTTGGGGCTTTATTTTTCAATGTACATCGAGACGTGATTGATATTACATTGGCAAGTGGATATTGGTTTGTGGCTTGCATCATGTTGTACTATGTGGCAATCTTTTTTGTTGGAGCATTTTTCAAAAACAAGATATTCATTATTTCCGTATTAGTCGCGGTTGGAACTGCTGTATGGTTCTACTTTGCATGCCAAACACCGGGATTTTCGATTTATGGTGGGCATCATATCCGTTGGCTTCTCTTCTTTGTTTTTATGCTTTTAGGTGCAAAACTCGGCACTATGACCGAACAGATAAAGAGCAAACCATTGTCAGACCTTATCATGCTTATTTTGTGTGTTGCAGCTTTCTATGCACTATTTATCGGCGGAACACACTATAGAAACCTTGTTGTTCTGCAGTATTTCAGTTTCTTCCCATTGCTCGGAGCAATGTATTATTTCTATAAAGTGGGGGCATGCAAGGTTGCGGAGAGAATTTATAATGGCAAAATTGGCAATTTAATCATCCGTTTCATTAGTGGTCTTTGCCTGGAAATATACCTTGTGCAATTCTTCTTGATTACAGATAAAATGAATAATATCTTTCCATTGAACATACTAATAATGTTCCTGATCATTTTTGCTGTAGCGTATGTGACCCGGTGTCTGGCCCGTCTTTTTTCTCAAGTATTCAGTGAATCGCCATTCAATTGGAAAAAAATATTTAGAATTTATTGATTTCATGCCCATGATTCTTCCATAAAAAAAACTTGCCGGTATCGGCAAAAAGTTGTATCTTTGCAATGTGTTTTTAAATAAAAACTTGCCGATAATATGAATTATTTATCTGTCAATCAGTATGCCGAGAAATATGGTATCAGTGAGCGGACGGTTCGCAATTACTGTGCATTAGGGAAAATCGAAGGTGCTTTCCTGACAGGAAAGACTTGGAACATTCCAGCCGATGCCCCGTTGCCGGAAAAGCACAAGAAAAGACTCTCTCCTTTACTTTCAAGGCTCAAAGAAGAAAAGGAGAGCAGGCTCAAGGGGGGCATATACCACCGGACACAGATTGACCTCACCTACAACTCAAACCATATCGAGGGGAGCCGTCTGACGAAAGAGCAGACCCGATACATCTTCGAGACCAATACACTTGGAATCACAACAGAAAACACCCGCATTGACGATATTCTGGAGACAGTCAATCATTTCCGCTGTATCGACTACCTCATTGACCATGCAGCAGAGAAGATAACCGAGACACATATAAAAAAACTACATGGGTTGTTGAAGACAAATACATCCGACAGTCAAAAAGACTGGTTTGCCGTGGGCGACTACAAACGGTTGGCAAACGAGGTGGGTGGAGAAGAGACAGCAAAGCCAGAAGATGTGCATATGAAAATGAAAGCATTGATTGCACATTATAATATGATAAAGCAAGCAGAATTTGACGATATTTTGGACTTCCACGTACAGTTCGAGCGTATTCATCCATTTCAGGACGGCAACGGTCGTATTGGCCGCCTGTTGATGTTTTGGCAATGCCTGCAAGCTGCTGCAGTGCCATTTATCATTACCGAGGAGTTGCGCCTGTACTATTACCGAGGCATACAGAATTGGGGGAATGTCAATGGTTATCTGCGTGACACCTGCTTGACAGCACAAGACCACTACAAAGCGCTATTGGATTATTTCAAAATAAAATACTAAACAATAAGAAGAGGGCGCCCGAAAGGGTGCCCTCTTCTTGTGTTGATGCAGGCGGGACGCCTGCGTACCCGGGATTATTTGTACTCGGCGATGATGCCGGGGACCTTGTCGGGGGTGAGGCGGCCGTAGACCTTCTCGCCGATCATGGCCACGGGGGCCAGACCGCAAGCACCCACGCAACGGAGGGTGTTGAGGCTGAACTTGCCGTCGGCGGTGCACTTGCCCACCTGGACGTTCAGCTCGCGCTGGAAGGCATCCAGCACCTTCTCAGCGCCGCGCACGTAGCAAGCCGTGCCGAGGCAGACATCGATGGGGTGCTCGCCCTTGGGCTCCATGGTGAAGAAGCTGTAGAAGGAGACGATGCCGTAGACCTTGGCCACAGGCATGTTCAGCTCGTGGGCCACGACTTCCTGCACCTCGGCGGGCAGGTAGCCGAACTTGCCCTGCACCTGGTGCAGCACGTTGATGACCTCGCCGCTGTTGTTACCAAAGCTCTTGCAGATATCTTTGATAATGTTTATTTTCTCTTCAGAAATCTTAACGTTTGCCATATCTTTTTGAATTAGTGAATGTGTTAATGCGTTAATGTGTTAGTGGCTTGCGCAGCACTACTCACGAATTCACTCATTAACACATTCACACATTAAACATTTATTTCGTAACCTCCAGTTTGTC